>NZ_JBALSN010000198.1:0-8957 GCF_036966985.1 Neobacillus drentensis
CGTTTTTGGAAGGTTTCAATTGCTTCAAGTAAATGTTCCTCACTAAAATCCGGCCATAACACATCTGTAAACCAAAACTCTGAGTATGCTAACTGCCAAAGCATAAAGTTACTAAGTCGAATTTCACCACTCGTACGTATTAATAGGTCTGGGTCAGTAAAGTTGGCAGTCATTAGATAGGAAGAAAAGACTTTATCATCTAGGTCTGTCTCATTTAGTTTACCACTTTTGCTATCATTTAAGACCTTCTTAACGGCATCAAGTATTTCCGCTCTACTCCCATAATTTAAAGCAAAATTGAGAACTAACCCGTCGTTATCCTTCGTATCCTCAATCGCTTTTTCGATTGCACGGAGTGTATGTGGAGGAAGTTGATCTTTGTAACCCATCATTTTCACCTGTACATTTTCCGCAATCAAATCAGGGAGAAAAGTACCTAAAAACTCGTCAGGAAGACTCATTATATATTCCACTTCATTCTTTGGTCTTTTCCAATTTTCAGTCGAAAACGCATATAATGTTAACGTCTTAATTCCAAGTTCATTTGCTAATTTCGTTGTTTTACGGACTACTTTCATACCTTCGTGATGACCAGCAATCCTCGGTAATGCTCGTTTTTTAGCCCAACGCCCGTTTCCATCCATAATAATCGCCACATGTTCAGGAACAGGCAATTTTTTTATTTCATCTATTTTATTTCGGAGTGTGGAAAGGGTGTTTCGGTTCTTCCCAAGCCTTATTTTATTAAACATGACATTGCTCCTCTAATTAGTTAATCATTCCTCCGAAAATAAATCATCGATCAATTCCATTGAAGCGTGTGTTGTTATGTAATGGACATTTCGGGGTAGCATGTTTTTATCATACCAAAAAAGCATTAAGATATCTCTATTAATTAACTTATGTAAAATAAAAGGAATTAAGAATTATTTTCAGACAACCTTCAAAATCCCTCAATAGATTTTATTTACGTAATAAAATAGTGAAAAACCCCCTAAATAGAGGGTTCGATAATGAATTATACTTCCATAATTTCTTTTTCTTTATCTTTTGTGACTTGATCAATTTTACTAATGTATTCGTCTGTTAACTTTTGAATATCATCAGAATGACCGCGAAGAGCATCCTCAGTAATTTCCCCATTCTTCTCAAGCTTCTTCAAATCATCATTACCGTCACGACGGATATTACGGATAGCTACTTTAGCTTCTTCTGAGTACTTTTTAACTAACTTAACTAGTTCTTTACGGCGCTCCTCTGTCAATTGTGGGATCGCAAGGCGAATTACCGTGCCGTCATTGGTAGGATTTAATCCTAAATCGGATTTGAGAATAGCTTTCTCAATATCACCAAGAATGGATTTATCATAAGGTTGAATCACAATTAGTCTTGCTTCAGGTGTGGTAATTCCAGCCATTTGATTGACAGGAGTTGGTGCACCATAGTAATCAATTGTAATTCTATCTAATAATGAAGCACTTGCTCTTCCCGCTCGAATACTTGCAAGTTCACGTGAATATGACTGTAGCGCTTTTGTCATACGATCTTTTGTCGCAGCAATGACCTGTTTCGGCATTAATGTTTCCCCCTAACAATTGTTCCTATTTTTTCACCCATAACGGCTCGTTTAATATTACCCTGCTCCATTATTGAGAATACAATTAATGGAATATCATTGTCCATACATAATGAAGAGGCAGTTGAGTCCATAACTGCTAATCCCTCTTTAAGGACATCAAGGAAAGATAGATCTTCATATTTGATTGCGTTAGCATCTAAACGCGGGTCAGCAGAGTAAACTCCATCGACATTATTTTTAGCCATCAAAATCACTTCAGCATCAATTTCCGCTGCTCGGAGTGCTGCAGTTGTATCAGTTGAGAAATATGGATTCCCTGTACCAGCCGCAAAAATGATCACCCGTTTTTTTTCTAAGTGCCTAATCGCACGGCGTCTAATATAAGGTTCTGCCACTTGGCGCATTTCAATTGATGTTTGCACCCTTGATTCAATCCCTAAGTGCTCCAAGCTATCTTGTAGAGCTAAAGAATTCATTACAGTTGCAAGCATCCCCATATAATCAGCTGTTGCCCGGTCCATTCCCATCTCACTACCGATTTTACCACGCCAAATGTTACCACCGCCAACAACGACAGCAACTTCTACACCAAGTTCTGCTATTTCTTTCACTTGAATAGCAATTGATTTGATAACTGAAGGTTTAATACCAAAGCTTTCATCACCAGCTAGTGCTTCACCGCTCAACTTTAAAACTACGCGTTTGTACTTAGGACCGCTCATATAAACCTCCAATATGTATTTATTTCTTCTTAAAAAAGGGAACACATAGTGTCCCCTATTTAATAACTATTTCGTAATATTCCCTTTCGTTCAAGAATATTTCCGATTATTTTTTAATTTGATTCATTACTTCTTCTGCAAAGTTATCTTCACGTTTTTCAATGCCTTCTCCTACTTCGTAACGAACGAATTCACGGATTGTAGCACCTTTAGATTCAACAAATTGACGTACTTTTTGATCAGGGTTTTTAACAAAAGTTTGGTCAAGAACACAAACATCTTCAAAATATTTTCCAAGGCGGCCTTCAACCATTTTTTCAACGATCTTTTCAGGCTTGCCTTCGTTTAGAGCTTGTTGAGTTAATACTTGACGCTCATGCTCTACTTCGTCTTGTGAAACTTGGTCACGAGAAACATATTTTGGCTTAAGTGCAGCGATATGCATAGAAACATCTTTTGCAGCGTCTGCATCTGTAGTACCTTCAAGAACAGATAACACAGAAATGCGGCCACCCATATGAATGTATGCACCAAATGCATCGTTGTCAGTTTTTGATAACACTGTAAAGCGGCGAAGTGTTAATTTTTCACCAATCTTAGCAATCGCAGCATTGATATGGTCTGCTACAGTAGCGCCATTTTCCATTGTTTGAGCAGATGCTTCTTCAACAGATGCTGGGTTGTTTTTTAGAAGGTGTGCAGCTAATTCTTTTACAAGCGCTTGGAACGCTTCGTTTTTCGCAACGAAATCTGTTTCAGAGTTTACTTCTAGGATAACTGCATTGTTTCCTTCAGTAACAACATATGTTAACCCTTCAGCAGCGATACGGTCTCCTTTTTTAGCCGCAGATGCAATTCCTTTTTCACGTAAGAAGTCAATTGCTTTGTCCATATCACCATCAGTTTCAGTTAATGCCTTTTTACAATCCAACATACCTGCACCAGTTTTTTCACGTAATTCTTTTACCATTTGAGCAGTAATTGCCATAATGTAAATTCCTCCTTTATTTTTCTATGTATCCATATCTTAGCCAATGACAGCTAATATAAAACTTTCTTAAAAAAACCTTCTTAAAAAAAGGTGATAAAGGGTCTCCCTCTTATCACCTTTACATTTAATCACTTAAATTAAGCTTCTACAGCTACTTCTTCACCTTGTTTAGCTTCAAGGATCGCATCAGCCATTTTACCAGTTAAAAGTTTAACCGCACGGATGGCATCATCATTCGCTGGGATAACAACATCGATTTCGTCTGGATCACAGTTTGTATCAACGATACCAACGATAGGAATGTTTAATTTCTTAGCTTCCGCAACAGCGATACGCTCTTTACGAGGGTCGATGATGAATAATGCATCTGGAAGTTGTTTCATGTCTTTAATTCCGCCTAGGAATTTTTCAAGACGTTCTTGTTCTTTCTTTAATTGTACTACTTCTTTCTTCGGTAATACTTCGAAAGTACCGTCTTCAGACATTCTTTCAATATCTTTTAAGCGGCCAATACGCTTTTGAATTGTTTCAAAGTTTGTAAGTGTACCACCTAACCAACGTTGGTTAACATAGTACATACCAGAACGGCCTGCTTCTTCTTTAACAGAATCTTGAGCTTGTTTCTTAGTACCAACAAAAAGAACTGTTCCACCGTTACCAGCAAGTTCCTTAACCCAGTTATAAGCTTCTTCAACTTTCTTAACTGTTTTTTGTAGGTCAATGATATAGATACCGTTACGCTCTGTGAAGATATATTTCTTCATTTTTGGGTTCCAACGGCGTGTTTGGTGTCCAAAGTGTACACCAGCTTCAAGCAATTGCTTCATAGAAATTACTGACATGATTTTTTCCTCCTAATGGTTTGTTTTCCTCCGCTTACTTCATTTTTAAACAGAAACTGTTATGAACAGCACCATCTGTTTAAATCAATAAGCGTGTGTATTAACACCGTAAAATAATATAGCATATGTGATAATAACAATCAAGCATTACTTTACTAAAAAAATAAAATCCCTAGCGTGGCTAGGGAATGGTTTAATTAATTTGCTCTTAGTTTATCTAATTCAATCAAGAACTTATCATTTAAGACTTTGATATATGTTCCTTTCATACCAAGTGAACGAGATTCAATTACCCCAGCGCTCTCAAGCTTTCTTAAAGCGTTAACGATAACTGAACGGGTAATTCCAACACGGTCTGCAATTTTAGATGCAACTAATAACCCTTCACGGCCATTTAGCTCTTCAAAAATATGCTCGATCGCTTCGAGCTCACTATATGACAATGAACTAATCGCCATTTGAACAACAGCTTTACTTCTTGCTTCTTCTTCAATTTCTTCTGACTTTTCACGAAGGATTTCCATACCTACAACTGTTGCACCGTATTCTGCAAGGATTAAATCTTCATCATGGAATTTTGCTTCTAATCTTGCAAGGATGAGTGTTCCAAGACGTTCCCCTCCACCAATAATAGGCACAATAGTTGTTAAACCTGTACGGAATAAGTCTCTGTTTTCCACTGGAAAAGCAGTATATTGGCTTTCAATATCAAGGTTTGAAGATGTTTCTTGAATATTAAATAAACCATTAGTATATTCTTCAGGAAATTGACGATCCTCAAACATCTTTTTCATTCTTTCGTTTTCAATTTGCTGATAAATTGAAAAACCAAGAAGTTTTCCGCGACGGCTGACAATATACACATTTGCTTCAATTGTTTCACTCAATGTCTCGGACATTTCCTTAAAATTAACTGGTTTTCCAGCCGCCTTTTGCAATAATACGTTAATCCTTCTAGTTTTTGTAAGTAAATCCATCTGTTTCTTCCTCCTAAGTAACTACAACCATTATTAAATTTTAATCAAGCAAAATTTCTACATTTTAGGTATTTAATAAATGAACATTGCTTCTATAATTAAAAAAACAAATGTTCACTTTTATAGGATAAACTGACTTAAATCTTTGTTTTTCGAAATAGCACCGAGTTTATCATCTACATACTGTGGTGTAATAGTAACCTTCTCCATAGAAATATCTGGCGCCTCAAAAGATAAATCTTCTAAAAGCTTCTCCAGTATGGTATGAAGACGTCTTGCACCAATATTGTCTGTATTTTGATTCACTTCATATGCAACTTCAGCAATTCTACGAATAGCATCGTCAGAAAATTCAATTTGTATACCTTCAGTTTCCAATAATGCTTGATATTGCTTAATTAGTGCATTATCCGGTTCGATTAAGATCCTGAAAAAATCTTCCACAGTCAGCTTCGTTAATTCAACACGAATCGGGAAGCGCCCTTGAAGTTCCGGAATTAGATCTGAAGGTTTTGCCATGTGAAACGCGCCGGCTGCAATAAATAGTACATGATCCGTTTTCACTGACCCATATTTTGTTACCACTGTTGAACCTTCAACAACAGGTAAAATATCTCGTTGGACACCTTCTCTTGATACATCTGCTGAAGAACCTCCAGAGTTCTTGCTAGCGATTTTATCAATCTCATCAATAAATATGATTCCATTTTGTTCAGCTCGGTAGACTGCTTCTGACGATACTTCATCCATGTCAATTAGCTTAGAAGCCTCTTCACTAGTTAACACCTTTCTAGCTTCACGAACAGTCAATTTGCGCTTTTTGCGTTTCTTAGGCATAAAGCTACTTAGGGCATCTTGCATATTCATCCCCATTTGTTCAATCCCTGAGCCTTGAAGCATATCAAACATTGATGGCGTTTGCTCTTCTACTTCGACTGTAACGATTTCTTCCTCAAGCTGCCCTAGTGCTAATTTTTCTTTGACAATTTTCCGTTTTTCTGTGATCGAATAATCTTCTTGCTGAGTTTCTGTTTCAGTTGACGGATTGCCGCCGCCAAAAAGCATCTCTAGTGGATTTTTAAAGTTATTTGCCTTTTTAGCGGACGGAACTAGTAAATCGACAAGTCGGCTGTTCGCATTCTCTTCAGCCCGTTCCTTCACACTTTGCATTCGTTCCTCTTTAACTAAACGTACAGAGGTTTCAGCAAGATCTCTAACCATGGATTCAACATCTCGCCCGACATAACCCACTTCAGTAAACTTGGTAGCTTCCACTTTGATAAAAGGAGCGCCAACAATTTTAGCGATTCTTCTGGCAATTTCTGTTTTCCCCACACCAGTAGGCCCAATCATCAAAATATTCTTAGGGATAATTTCATCTCTTAGTTTCTCATTTAATAAACCTCTTCTGAATCGGTTCCTAAGGGCAACAGCCACTGCTTTTTTAGCATCCTTTTGTCCAATGATATATTGATCAAGTTTTTCAACTATTTGACGAGGGGTTAAATTAGTGGTTCTTCCCATAATTATTAGTCTCCTTCCGTTATAGCTCTTCCACAATAATGTTATGGTTTGTGTACACACATATTTCCGCGGCTATTTCTAAAGAAGCTTTCGCTATTTCCTTTGCAGATAAGTGGTCACCTGAATATTTCTTTAATGCACGGCCTGCTGATAACGCATAGTTACCACCTGAACCAATCGCAAGAATTCCATCGTCAGGTTCGATTACTTCTCCAGTTCCAGATACAAGCAGTAAATGTTCACGATTCATAACAATTAGCATCGCTTCAAGCTTTCTGAGCACTTTATCGCTTCTCCACTCTTTAGCAAGCTCTACCGCAGCTCGTTGAAGGTTGCCGTTAAATTCTTCTAATTTCCCCTCAAATAGTTCAAAAAGGGTAAATGCATCTGCAACAGAACCAGCAAAACCAGCAAGTACTTTTCCATTAAATATCTTTCTAACTTTTCTTGCTGTGTGCTTCATCACTACTGCATTACCAAATGTCACTTGTCCATCACCTGACATTGAATATTCACCATTATGATGGATTGCAAATATCGTTGTCGCATGAAATTGGTTCATAAAGATGAGCCTCCTTTTGGAGTGATTTCGATTACATTTTCGCACAGATAATTATGTAACATGTGAAATTTCAATTTGTAAATACTCTATAATTAACTTTAAGAAAATATTCACATTTGTCATAATATTCTCCTCGCAAGGGCTACTAAATCGTAACATACTTCTAATTCCCTTGCAATAAACTTTACAAAACTTTCACAAAGTTCTGAATTGTTTCAAGCGCTCTATTTGCGTGCTGTAAATTACGCTCTTGCTTTCCTTTAATTCTTACCGGCAGTTCGGGAAATAAACCAAAGTTTGCATTCATTGGCTGGAAATTCTTTGCGTTGGTTGTCGTAATATAATGTGCCATGCTTCCGATCGCTGTTTCAGCTGGAAATTCAAGTGGATCCAAACCTTGGCTTAACCGTGCGGCATTTATTCCTGCAATTAACCCGCTTGCAGCCGATTCAACATATCCTTCTACCCCTGTCATTTGACCAGCAAAGAATAAATCTTCCCGGTTGCGGAATTGATAAGTGGCTTTTAAGACCTTTGGAGCATTAATAAACGTATTACGATGCATCACACCATAACGGATTATTTCCGCATTTTCTAATCCAGGAATTAATTGAATGACTTCCTTTTGTGCGCCCCACTTTAAATGTGTCTGAAAACCGACAATATTAAAAAGTGTTCCTGCCGCATCATCTTGACGAAGCTGTACTACTGCAAAAGGTCTTTTTCCTGTTTTTGGGTCTTCCAATCCTACAGGTTTTAAAGGACCAAATAGCATCGTTTTCTTTCCTCGAGACGCCATTACTTCAATGGGCATACACCCTTCAAAAAAGACTTCCTTTTCAAATTCTTTTACAGGAACTGTTTCAGCAGAGATTAGCGCCTCATAAAAACGGTTAAATTCTTCTTCGGTCATTGGACAGTTCAAGTAAGCTGCTTCCCCTTTATCATAACGGGATTTTAAATATACTTTTTCCATATCAATACTATCTTTTTCAAGTATTGGTGCAGCGGCATCGTAAAAATAAAGATATTCCTCGCCTGTCAGCCCCTTAAGTTTTTCAGAAAGATCCGGACTTGTTAGCGGTCCTGTGGCAATAACTGTTATACCCTCGGGAATTTCCGTTACTTCTTCATTTACTACCGTCACATTTTCATGATTTTTTACCATTTCAGTCACTTTTGCTGCAAATTCATGGCGGTCGACTGCTAGCGCACCCCCAGCAGGTACAGAACAAGCATCTGCTGCCGCGATGATGACGGAATCAAGCTTTCTCATTTCTTCTTTTAATACGCCTACTGCATTTGTTAATGTATTAGCACGTAAAGAATTACTACAAACTAATTCTGCAAATTTATCGGTATGGTGTGCAGGAGTTTGCCTCACTGGTCTCATCTCATATAGTCTTACTTTGACCCCGCGTTTTGCAATTTGCCATGCTGCTTCACTTCCTGCAAGGCCAGCCCCGATTACATTTATCGTTCCATCGTTCATTTATTATCCTCCTAATATTAACCTTGGTTTATGTAAATGTGGAAAAGTTCACATACCTATCATTACCTTTCCCACAATTAAGTCCAACTTGCATTGTACTATACGAATGAAAAAGAAAAAAGTTTTAAGCAACTCGGAATTATTTTTAATTATGATTATAACAAAATGAAAAGAGTGGACTTTGTCCACTCTCCCCTTAGTTTTGTGGTTCTTCTTTGTAATCACAACTTACACATTGAACTTGCACGCCTTTTTTTAATTTCTTTTC
>NZ_JBALSN010000199.1:0-5744 GCF_036966985.1 Neobacillus drentensis
AAAAAAGGTATAATTCCTCATTATTAAGGGGTTATACCTTTTTTGCTGTTTTTATTAATAGGGGCTTAACCATCGAGGATCCCTGTTCATGCAAATTGGACATTTCTTTCTTTCTGTTTGAAAGGAGTAAAAGGACTGTCCACAATCCTGACACTCCTTACTGAAAAGTGGAGATCTCAGCTCGCTTTTTATCTTTATATCTGGAATGATTCGAATGGCATCCTCCTGACAAATATCCGTACAATCGGTACAGTTAACACATTTATCATTCTCAATGTATAAATATGAATCTGTTACATGAAAGACTTCTTGAGTGCAGAAGTTGAAGCATACTTTACACATAGTACATTTATTGTAATCTAACTCGACTGTATAAAATTGATATCCTGCAAAATAGTTTGCTAGATTCCATTCATTTGCTTCCATTCTCCAAGAAGCAGGAGCCATACTTTTTACTAACTTCTTTCCCCCTGTTCGCATGGAGGAAAGAAAAGCTCTTCTTGAAAATCTTTCTTCTGAATGCTTTTGTTCCATTGCAATGGGATCCTGTTTTAATTCAATTAACATCTTATTTGTTTGTTTGATAACTGTTTCCCCATGTAGATTAGGCTCCATTTTAACCGATTTCAATCCCCGACTTTTATAAATCAACAATTCTTTTACCGTTAATGTAATGGTATCATCATATATGAGGGACCGATTTTCAAATTCCCTCGTCACAGCCGGGCCCTCGATTGCTGACAAAGGACAGGTAATAATACACTCTCCACAGCAGGAACATTTTTCTAAATTTATTTCTATTGTTTGTTGTTTAATCGATATTGCCGCAAAAGGGCAAGTTTCCAAACAAATAGCGCACGTGGAATGTACATTTCTCTTCCGCGAGCACTTAATAGTAATATCCAAATCAGCATGCATACTTTCAAGCCACTTTACTAAAAGAGACATAGGCTCACCTACAATAAAGAGCTGCAGGACTGTGTGCTCCATGTACCGCTACTCTACTTTTTTTAATCATGAACTAGATAATTTCGCATCCTTATGAGGGGTAATCACAATGTTGGGATTGGTAATAGCATTGCTTGGCATCCCTTTGATTTGATTTACACTTCCGTACTTCCTTCTTAATTCTTCGACTGGTCCAAATTCAATTGCCCTCATTGGACAAGTTGAGACGCATACAGGTTCTTCCCCCTTCGCCTGTAGATCAATACAAAAATCACATTTATTCGATTTAAAGACCTTCTGATTATATTGAGGGGCTCCATAAGGGCATGCCTTTACACATCGTTGAATCCCTTGACAAATATCTTGCTCAATTCTTACTACCCCGGTTTCTTTATTTTTCACAATTGCTCCTGTCGGGCAGCTTGGTACACATTTCGGATGCGTACAATGATTGCAGGCTATTGAAAAGTAAAAAGCTTTGATGTTATGTACAATCCCCTTATTTGGGTGTTGAATAAATGTACCTTCTTCATAGGTATAAACCCTGCGGAAATTTAACCCAGTGTTTAAATCATTTTTATCCTTACAAGCCACACTACAGGCTTTGCACCCTGTACAAAGACTTTGATTAATATAAAATCCTAACTGTTCCAACCTTATCACTCCCTACGCTTTTTTCACTTCAACCAAGTTTGTTAGCTGCGGATTCGATTTTGCTAGGGCTGTTGGACGTTGTGAAGTCAGGACATTAACAGATCCCCGTTGGTCAAGTCCATCTTTATCAGGCGTAAATCATGCACCTTGTGGGATACCCACTACCCCTGGAGTGATTCTTGGAGTCACCTTGACATCGATAGATATTGAACCTCGCTCATTAAATACCTGAGCACGGTCACCATCTTTTATGCCACGCTTTTCGGCATCCTTAGGATTTATCCACATCTCTTGTTTGGCTGCCTCCTCAAGCCATGCTTGATTATCATAGGTTGAATGACATCTCCGTTTATAATGCCAACTAATAAGTTGTAGTGGAAACTTCGTTATTATTGGATCTTGAGGTCCTTCCCATGAGGATATATATTTCGCATTATGGGATATTTCATCATGTTGATCCATATCCCATAATGCCTTCGAAAATAACTCAATTTTACCCGATGGCGTTTCAAATGGATGATTTTCAAGATCATCTATTTGCTCTTTAAAAGCAATAAGAGGTGAGTCATATTTAAAATGATGAACCCCGTTCCTTCGGAATTCTTCAAATGAAGGGAAATCAGGACTCAATTCTTTTCGCGTTCTCTCTATACTTTCCTTAACAAGGTCAAGTGTTGTTTTTCCTTCAGTGAATTTTTCTCTCACTCCTAACTTGTCCGCCACTTCTGCAAATACATTGTACTCATCACGACATTCAAAGAGTGGGTCATTTGTTTTATCACCAAAAACGACGTAATCTCCAAAACACCATGGCACACCAATATCATAGCGTTCAAAAAAGGTTGTCCCTGGAAGTAAAATATCAGCATACTTCGCACTTGGAGTCATAAAAATATCACTGACCACGATAAACTCTACCTTACTTTCATCCTCAAGGAGCTTTCTTGTTTTATTGATTTCAGCATGCTGATTGATCAACATGTTACCAGCCATGTTGAAAATTAATTTTATATTAGTAGTTAACTTATCTGTACCCTCTAGTCCATCCGCTGCTGTCATTTCAGTACCTTTTTCAACAGCCTTGGTCCAAAGGAAGCATGGAATCGAAGCTTTGACTGGATTTTCATATGAAAATGGATAAACAATGTCCGAGCGACTCCAATAACCGTTTCCTGCTGCCCATCCGCCAAGCTTCCCGACATTACCTGTAAGACAAGCCAGCTGTGCCCCGCCACGCATGTACTGTTCTCCATACGCTTGTCGCTGTGCTGCCCAGCCTTGAATAAGTGCCGCTGGCTTTGTTTTTGCATAGTCCCTTGCAATTTCACGAATCTTTGCAGCTGGGACGCCGCAAATTTTCTCAGCCCATTCAGGTGTTTTTTCAACCCCATCCTTTTCACCCAATAGGTAGCTTTTTAAAGACTCTTCTTTAGCAATACCCTTTGGCATATGGCCGCCATCAAAACCTATACAATATTTATCAAGAAATGCTTGATCGTGTAATTTTTCAGTAACGATAACATACCCCATTGCGTCCATCATCGCATTGTCAGTTGTCGGAAGAATTGGGATCCACTCATCCGCAAAGGCAATCGCTGTATCCGTATAACGCGGGTCAATGACAATGATTTTAGCGCCATTTTTCTTTGCTTGCATTAAATATTCTCTGTATGGGGTTGAAAAGATCATTTCGGAAGGATTTTGGCCCCATAAAATTATGTACTTAGAGTGCAGTAAGGTATCAAAACTGCTGCCAGAATTATTTGTACCATACGTATAAGGGGTGGCCACATTTCCTGCACCAGAACTATAGTCATTTCGATAATTTAAAAATCCGCCTGTAAGTGCTAATAATTTCCTTGCTGCATTTTTCCCTCCATGTAACCCCCAACTTTGTCCAGAAGCATAATTAACATATCTTGATTCTGGACCATTTTGATCACCAATTCGTTTCACTTCAGATGCAATGGTTTCAATTGCTTCCTCCCAAGAAATTCTTTTAAATTTCCCTTCCCCCCGTTTGCCAATCCGTTTCATTGGATACTTTAGACGATCAGGGTCATATAGCATGTGTCGGTAATTTCTACCTCTAACACAGGCTCTCAGCGGCGGTGTGGAAAGGTCACCACTTTCTTGAGTGTCAGTACTTACACGAACCACCACTCCATCCCTAACATGTGCTTTTATGACACAACGCCCGCCACAATTATTAATGCTGCAAGTTGAAATAATTTTCTCCGTAGCTTTAGCATTTGCTGTCTTAGGCTCTTCGTCCCGAACAACAAGCATCTTAGTACCAATTCCACCAGTAATAACAGGTATTCCAATTGCTCCGGACCATTTCAAAAATGTCCTCCGCTGCATTTTATTTGATAGTATATCTTTCAAACTTTTCTTATCTGACATCGTTTAATGCCTCCCTTACTTCAAGTAAAGTCGTCAAATCAAAGCTCAATAGGGCTTCCAGGAGCATTGCTGCACCCAAGTATAATTGGCTGCCTGTATGTTCAATGATGCGTTTACAGAAATATGGCACCCAAATGGTTAAATGTTCTTCAAGAAAATGAATTTGGCTTGAAATTAATTCAATAACCCTATCTTTCCGGGGCTCTTGTAAACTAAAATCTATAAGAGACAGCATAAATTCCAATTCAAGTAATAGGTGATCATCAGGCTCATTATTTTCGTTTTTAAATTGAAGACCAAATTGATGGTATTGTTCTCTGACTTGATAAGTCCATTCCTCAAATAATAAATGTTCTCTGCTCCGATAATATGACTCCCAGGGTGGTGCCACAAGCGGTCCAGGTCCAACAAATAAACGATGAAACTCTTCATATTCTCGTTTGATTTGCTCCTCTGTTAACTGTTCAAAAACGTTTTGAAGAATCTTTCCCCCCTCATGAATTTCTTCTAGTTCATGCAAATTCCCATGATTTCTAATCTCTACAAATATCTCGCTCCCTAAAGGCTCAAAAAATAACAAATGAATAAGTTGATAATATTTTTTTCTTGCTACTAATAAGGGCTGCAGCTGAAAATATACTGGGTCGGTCATAGTAATCATTTATCTCCCACCTTTTTGTGAAATATTTCACATATATATTTATAACCAATCACCTACTTCTCAAAATAATCATGATTAAATAAACTAATCTTACCTTATTCCCAAGGCATGGAAACCATATTTCCAAATTATTCACATTAAATTCAAAATGGTGTGAAATTAATATGTAAAAAATCAAAATATAGGCTAAAAATATCAAAAACGATTCAATTTTTTCTTGTTGAAACAAATATGTGTATAATAGTATGGATGAATATTTTGCAGAGGATGATACACTTGAACATTACTGGACACACAGTTGAAAAATTAGAAGACCCATTCGGTTTATTATCAGGTGACCGCTATGAGTTTTTCCTAGAACTAGAAGTTGATGAAGAAGATGAGTTATATTCAGATAAAGGAATTGGCCTAAGAACCATTTTCGTTAGCGATGAAAATGGTGAAAAAATCACCAATTTTTATCTTTACGAACAAGGGAGTGAAAATGTGCTGGATTTTGCTCTTGAAGAAGATGAAGAAGCATTGGTCCTTTCCTATTGTAAAGAGCATGCAAAAGAATAAAAAAACAGGGAGTGAATAAATCACTCCCTGCTGCTTATTACATAAAGTTTTTACTATGGTTATGAATCACTTGTAATTCTTTTGTTGTTAAACTCATTTCACTTTTACAAATCGGGCATAATGGCAAATCTGTGCTTTTAAAATTGTCACGTACCCAGCATTTACAAGTTGCTGAATTACATACCCATATTTTCGTTTCTTCTAATTTAATTTCCTCATCATTTTTTCTACCAAACGCCAAAACGATCACCCCTTATAATTAGTGCATGACTGTTTTTACTATTTTGTTTGTTAGCTAAATAATATGGAAATACATCATTTAGCAGTGTCCCATTTCCACCAGAAACTTGTTTTCATATATAGAAATTTTATAGATAAAAAGGTGATGCTAAATCTAGTGCATCACCTTTTTATTTTAATAGAATTAAACTGTTTTAACGTTAGAAGCTTGTGGTCCACGAGCACCTTCAACGATTTCGAAAGATACTGATTGGCCTTCTTCTAAAGTTTTGAA
>NZ_JBALSN010000200.1:0-8575 GCF_036966985.1 Neobacillus drentensis
ATTATGGCCAGGAGGATTATAAAGGATGATATCGATCCCAAATTGATTTAAAAGTAAAAGTAGTGCTGCATCGGACCTTGTCAACATACCGGCTAATTCATTATTGAAAATGATTAACTTTGGTACATGTTGAGAGTAGTCAAATTTCTCAATCAACTGAATAATCGGTTTAGGCATAAACAAGGCCTGCGTAAATAAATACATTTTTACGTCTTCTATCGTTTCCGTTGGCAGGGGCTTTAAACCTGGTTTATCACATATTCTTCTTACCGCGTTAGCAATTCCCTTTTGTAAGCCGGTTGACAGGAACGAGTAAGGCCAATAATGTGACTTCATCATGATTTCAGGGTTAATAAAGCCATCCTTTCCATGTGCATTTCGATAATGAAAGCGAAAATCACTTGTGCTTTCCATCGTGATCGGCAGGCGTCGAATCAGTAAACTATGTTCTAATTCACTAAGTGATTGCAAGCGGTCCCAGTACTCTTTACGGTTCTTACTCACACCCTGAACCTTAGCAAAGATGGAAGGAATTTTAACTTGTCCGTTCCCTACCTCAAAATCTGGCCGAATCATTGCTATTTCTTTTCCAAGAATAAAAAGTTCATCATACGTGGTTTTTAACGTAATCGAAGACGGTGTGTAATCCCTTAATTGCCATGGCTTGTAAAGGCCAGAACCCTCTTGGTTTAAAATGGTCTCAATTTCTTTGGAGGCTCGGTAAGCAACCGTTGCTTTACGAGTGCGCTCTGCCTTAGGGAATGGTTCTGCAGGGATCCGATTAGGGTATTCATGAGAGAATATCGGCTCACTCATAATCCCTTCTAAGATATCCTTACCTTCTGGGTGGAAAATGACTAGATCACAGCCTAGCTTTATTAAATAATATAAAAAATATTGGTGACTTTTCTTAAAATCGCCATACCACAAAAATTTTGGCATTTCTTTTTGTGGATCGCACTTTTCCAAAACTGGCTCTAAATGATTGATAGACCATTTCACAAGATCAACCAGGACACGCCTTAAATCATGGTTGACTAAACCATCTTTTTCAATCTTCGCGAACATCTCTAATGTTGCAATCATCGCTTCGCGCAGTTTCCGATGAATAACTGGGACCCTGGATTTCAACAATAGCTGTTCCCCTTCAAGAAAAGCTGTGAATCGGTTGATGGACAGCTTTTGTTCTCTATGGATATTGATGACTTTTTGAATGGATTGAAAGTGATGGTTATTAATCGTTTTATCCAGTGACTCTTCACTTAATAAATGCAGATTCCATTCCGGAATATTCACATAATCAAAAAGCTGGTTATAATAGTGGTCCTGGTCGATAGGTATTCCAAGGAACTTCCCAATTACTTGCCCAATGTGAATGGTGCCATTTTCTAATGAATAATATGGCCGCTCTGGCAGTGGTTTCTTCAGCAATGCCTGCCAATTTTCATATGAAAGGGCGACAGGTTGGGCCTTTAACTGATTATATGATGGATTCATTCATAATCCCTTCCCTCTAGAAGCGAAAGCTTTTTTTTCAAGCGTTTAGAAAATTATGTAAGGTTTCCATAACATCATATCACAGTTATTTAATTGGTTCATTTGTTTATACGAAACTCCTTAAAAAATGTTTCATACAACAGGTATTTCCCTTATTTTTCACCTTTTTCCTTGTCCTTACATACTATTGAGTACTCACACTAAAGTAGGTGACTCAAATGCGTTTTTTATATAAGCGGCCGCGGATGGAGCAGATAAAAGAGGAATTGGATACCGTTATGGATGTAATGGTTTCCGATGTTTTTGTTTATCTTGATTTATTTGTTTTTAGTTTCATCTTTACGTTTCTACTATCTCCAATATTGCAATCATTAGCCTTGTCAGTCCTATTCTGCTTAGGAACGTATAGTTTATTTTCCTGTGTTTATTTTTTCGTTATTACCCGAAAAGAGAAAAAGATTAAACTCTAAGACGTAGCAGTTGTAGAAATTGCAGGATAATCTCCTCCCCTGCAACGATCCCCTTATTTTTTGTCAGAGTATAATCATTGGTGCCTGACACCTTTGCCAGTTCCCCATGGGCCGGGACAAAACGATAGTGGCAGTTTTTCAGAAAGTCCCAATCTAGTATGGAGTCCCCCGCACCAGCAATTACTTTCATTCCTTCTCGTTTTGAGATATATTCAAGTGCGTCTCCTTTGCTAATTGCTCGAGGGATAAAGTAGAGTTTTCTCCCTTGTAAGGAGATTCTCCATCCATTTAGAACTGCCACTTCATGAATCACTTGGAGATCAGAAGCAGGTGGAAGACTGTTTAAGATGAAATAGAAAAATAAATTCTCCGCCTGCTTCATATGCCCATCAAAGACGAAACCTTCCTTCTTCAGCTTAGTAAGCAGCACCTCTTGGGTAACTGATTCCTCAGTCATACGGTTGATGATATTTGTTGACCAATCTTTCAACAACATACCCTGATAAATGATATTGGCCCCATTTGAAGTGATTGCATATTTAATTGGAATGTCATCCTTAAAAATGTGAAAACGGTCAAATTGTTCCGTTGTCCTTGTGGTAACTGGAATAAATAAACTATTCATTGCTAACTTTTTTAATGCTGAATAGGATGATGTTGTCATATAGGCAACCCAGTCATCATCTTTTTTTTCAACGGGTTTAAGGACGAACGAATCATCTTTTCCCAGATCCTCGATCGCCCTTTTTGAATAAACCAATGTACGGTCAAGGTCAGATGCAAAAATCATACATTACTCCCCTTTACCGATTTAATTAAGCCGCAGCATAAATACTTTAAGTTTGGATATGGTACAACTTCTACTCCCTTTTCTTCTGCGAGCATCAGAATATGTTTGACGAATGGACTTGAAGGATCGCGCATCAGAATTTTCCATGGAACCCTGCGAAGCAATACTCTCGTTGTTTCGCCAACCCCTGGTTTAATAAAATGAGGGCTTTCAATTCCAAATTCAGTTTGAATTCGTTTAACGTCCTCCATCCCTAGGAATCCCGTTTCTATTCTATCGTCAACCATTTTTCGGGAGACTTCAGCCGCTTCCACAGAAATTCTTCCAAATTCCTTACTAATCAAATCAATATATTCATTGGAAACATCGATGGGAGTCAATTCCTGATAATACTTCGCTCCATGGAAATCATCCTTGCCGATATATAGATCATTTAAAACGGTTCTGCTTACCAACCCAGATACGGTTGAGTTAAGACAAGCACTTGGGATTAAAAAATCTTCCCTTGTTCCAAACAATGTCGTGCAGTAGCCGGGATCTGCAATTACTGCCAATGTGTCATCCAGTGGGACCCCGTATTGTTTTTTATACTTGTGACAGGCTTTTGCCAATTCTTTCGAAATGGCTCCCTTACCCGTCCATCCATCAACAAACTGAATTTCAGCATTAGGGTGTTGAGTTAAAATGTACTTCAAGGCATTTTCATCAATCCCTCTATCACGAATGATAGAAATACTATAATGTGGCACTGAAACATGGTAGTTCGTGTGTATATATCTTTTTATCAAGATTCCAACCGGTGTTCCTGCACGTGCAAGGGACACGAGGACAGTTTTATCACCTTTCGATTGATAGATTCGTTCTGCCACAATCCCGATGCATAAGGCCACTTTTTGCTTATATTCCTTAAGAGTGGACCAGAATAAATCTACATAGACTTTTGGCGGCTGGTACTCAATTGGTAACGATTCACTGTAGTGAACACCTGATTGAACCTTCATTTCCCGATTCTCTGTGGTATCCTCTAGGGAAATCTCACTTAAATCCTTTAATAGAAATTGAACGTCCTCCGCATTATAACTTCCGATGCTTGCTGGTTTATTGGTTGTGATTTTCATCTTGTTCCCCTCGATTATTAGAAAAATAGACGAGTCTAATCATCTTTATTTGTAATTTCTCCAGTTCTTTCAGAAGCGGCTGTATACTCTCTAATTCTACTTTTCTTTCCATGAAAACAAATAATTCATCGTAGAATCCTGGCGGGATGTTGTAAACAAAGTGGGTTATCGATAAGTCTTCCGGATTTGGAAAGGACGCTCCGAACCTTGCCCCATAACCCACTTTGTTTTCAATAAAGATAGGGCTGCGGGTGGTCGATTGATAAAATACTCCACTGCCCATTAGAGACGCGAGTTTCATGGGAAGATACATAAATTCTCCGGTTCCTAAGCAAAGAGTCCTATGCCCCGATCTTTTTTGATTCAATTCTGCCGCAGCTAGAGAGGCTTTCTGGTGAAGATAATTATTGTCTGAACTACTAAGACCAAATCGACCTGTTTCGTGTATAAATGCTGATTGATTCAATGGGTTATCCACAGAAAAGGTGGTGTTCGAAAAAAATAGAGATAGGTCAATCCATTCTAAGGATGCCTTAGCATAATCTTCACTTTCGATGATTGGTGAATGGTTCGCGATTTCTCGAATCTGCTTCACCTGGACAGTACCCGTTATCAGACTTACGACATTGATTTTTATACCAAGTTCCTGTTGAACCTGATGAAATCTTTTTCGATCCTGTTCTGAACGCCAATCCAAAATGGTAACGATCGTATATACTTTTCTCGGAAATTTGCTATGAATCGATTCGATAATATTTAAGGCCGTTTTTCCTGTGGTCAATTCATCATCAACAAGGATAATTTCTCGTCCATTTTGAATCATCTCTAACGGAATATAGCAGCGGTGGGATGTTGCATGAGAATGCTCTTCTTCAAAGGTAATTTCCGGGTTCACCTGCATGAGTTCTTCCCGAGTGGTATGGAAATATTCGGCGTTTTGAAAACAATCAAAGAAGGCATGACCCAGGGCTGTGGCTGTTTCAGCAAAGCCAATCACTACTGGACAAACATGTTCAGGAATAAACGCCTTACTCTTGTATAATTCTTCTCTATAAAAGGAGGTTAAGAGTTTCTCAGTTTCTACATATTTGGTTCCCCTAACCGTTTCTAAATATCTCGAACCAAGGAGAGCAGCAGTCAGCAGCCCTTTATGTGGGTTTATGGGTAAGTGTTTACCAAGCACTTTACTTACGAAAAGGAATGAACGCTTCTTATTGATCCTCGCAGCCATGGTAAATAACTCTTGAATTGGCAGCTCATACGGATTTTCAGTCACTTCTGTCTCGGTTTCAATCGAGTCTAAAATATTATACGTATACTTCTTTTTTGATAAGGTCAATGGTTGTGAATTCTTCATGCAGCACCCCGTACAACTTTGATTTTAAGATGGTTTTCTTAGCCCAATAATAGTGAGGTTTAATCTCATTCATTTTATTTGCAAAATTACTTTTCATCACGCCAATTTCCCCTGTTGCGGCTGCAATGATATTGCTGGCATCAATGAATTCTTCGTAGGAAACCACATTAAGGGCTTGAACGACTTTGATATGTGTGGGATGGATAATCGTTTTTCCTGTTAGCCCGTTTGCGATATCCATGAGGATTTCCTGAATTAATCCATCCATATGATCATCAATTAATTTTGCCCGCCATTTCAGCCCTTCATCACCATATCTTTCACGAAAAGGGGTTTGCCTTAACTGTGGCTTGAGCATTCTTTTTTTCGCAGAAAAATATTCCCATACTGGACCAGAAACAACGTAGGGACTGTCAAAACGTTGAAAGACATTGATTATATCAGAAATGCAGTCTCTCAAAACAGCTATATCATACACCGTTGTATCTGCACTTCGGCGTATTCCATATAATCCACAAAAATCGGTCGCCCCAATTCGGACATTTAGAACATGTTCCTTGTAGCGATCAAGTAGAGTTTTAATGCTTATTAATTCTTCCATTCTCGTTTCTTTTTGGATGACCTTGGCTGTCTCTAAAATGGGCATAGCATAAAATGGATGCTGCTTTGTATGTATTCGACTTACCTCTATTAATAGTTCTTCACCTGTTTTGGCACTGAATTTTGGAAGCACTACTCCTGTCAGGAGATGAATGGCATCAGCTAATTGAGCAGTTACCCTTTTAAACTGCTCAAGATTCCGAATTCGGATAAACATGAGTGGGAGATCCGTATAGCTTAGGAATCCCTTATTCATTTCAGCATGTAACTTTACCAATTCATGGATGAGCATTGCTTCCGCATCAGTTACCTCGTGATCCCCTACGGCATCTTCTAAGTCGATGACAAGAGAGGTTAATCCTTCATGCTTTTTGGATAGTATTTCTTGATGAATATTTGGGCGTGTCGCTGGCATATAAAGAGTAGCTCCTAAACCATAGGATAGGAGTTCACGGTTAGAATATTTAGTAAATGTCTGCGGTTTTTGAAAGAAGAAGCGTTTAATTTCATCCTGGTAAAAGTATGTAAAAAATTCCATAACCAATTTCTCCTCTTTTAAAGCTAAAAAATAGAGGAGACGGACTCTCGTCAGCTCCCCATTTTAATCAATAGATTATGATTGGTTTTCTTTACTGGCTTCCTTCTTCTTATTCATAAAGTGAACAATAAAGGTAGCTCCAAATGTTACAGCTAGAATGATAAAGAAATGTAATGATTCAATATGAATGTTGAATAACGGTAAGGTTAGAGCCATCTTAATAGAAATAATCAGGATTAAGATATATGCAGTGGTTTCAAGTTCCGGAATTCTGTCAATTAAGGTAAGGAATACACCAGCGACACCCCGCATCATTAACACACCAAGGATACCACCGACAAACAGAATCCAAACCTGGTTGCTGACCCCAAATGCAGCTAGAACGCTATCGACTGAGAAAGCAATATCCATTAATTCAACTGCTGCTACGGTTCCCCAGAAGGTGCCAAATAAACGTATAAGCAATCCGCCTTGATTAATTCCTTCTGCTTCCTCTTCATCATGACCTGTATCGCCTTTACGCTTATCGATGAAATACTTAATCGCTAACCAAGCAAGATATGCTGCCCCAAGAGCTTTGATGACCCAAAACTTGATTAAGTATACTCCAATTCCAATCGCGATAAATCGGAATATATATGCACCTAATAAACCATAGAATAAAGCTCTTTTCCGCTTTTCAGGCGGCAAGTGTTTAACCATTACGGCCAAAACAAGCGCATTATCCGCAGAAAGCAGCCCTTCTAAAATAATAAGAGTCCCAATAAGTCCCCAGCTGACCGGATCTGATAATATCTTACCCCACATATCTAAATCAAAAAATTGTGCATATGTGTCCAAGATATGATTAATAACTGACATTTAGAATAATTCCTCCCAAGTTGTTAAGAAAGTTTTTGTAAAAAGACCCAGAATGAAACTGGATCTTTTTACAAATAACAATTAACCAATTTGTAAGCCGAAGTCTGTAGCAAGTGCCGATAAACCGCCTTGATAGCCGCTGCCAATGGCACTGAATTTCCATTCACCATTGTGGCGATATAATTCCCCGACAACAATGGCTGTTTCAATTGAGAAGTCTTCACCTAAATCATAGCGAATTAATTCTTCTCCATTGGCTTCATTATAGATACGGGCATAGGCATTTGAAACCTGACCAAAGTTTTGGTTTCTGCTATCAGCATCATGAATCGTAATCGTAAAGGCAATCCGTTGAATATTAGCAGGGATCGATGTAAGATTTACTTTCACACCCTCATCATCACCATCTCCAGCACCCGTGCGATTATCACCAGTATGTACAACAGCACCATTTGCTCCTTGAGGATTATTATAGAAAATAAAGTCAGTTTCATTTGTTACTTTTCCATTTTCTCCTAATAAGAAAACAGATGAATCTAAATCAAAATCATTACCGCCATCATATTTATTAGTGTCCCATCCAAGTCCAACTACCACGTTTGATAATCCTGGATTGGTTTTTGTTAAATCCACTTTTTGACCTTTTGATAAACTTACTGCCATTTTTCATTCCTCCATTTTAGGTAATAGTCTATTTACGAGTTTGTCATAAAAAGGTTTCAATTATTATAATAAATTTTTTTTGTGCTTATTAGCAAATCACTTTAACTCATCCATTTGGGTGGTGTATTTTTAGCCCAATAAATGGCACCTAATTCATGATGATTCTGGAAATCATCATGATAGGTGTGATAATGAAAATTAAACCAATAGCCTTCTTGTGGCGGATTATCCCGTCTCACATGGAATCGAAGGACATCTTTACCGGTTCCTCGATTATTAATATTAAATATTTTCTCCGAATGGCCTGCCCCAGGATGTTCGGTAATAGTGAGATTTTTTAAATCTTCTTCAGGAAATTGAATGGCCATTTCCTCAAGAGCTCTTTCGATATTCGGTAAAATAATTTCTTTGAATTCATTTTCGATGACAGGCTTTATTTTAGTACCAAATTTCTGATAGGACTGGATTTCTGCCTGTTTCATCAGTTCCTCTATAAATTTATCTCTATCAAACTCCGCCGTTTCCTCAAAAGTGTTCACTTTTCCAAAGGCATTTTCTGTTGACGGGGCTTCAAACGCATCACGATCCGTGAGATTCTCTGCGTTTATATGGTCTATTAATTGTGTTGGTGTAACAAGTCCAAAAGTTAAAACGGATATTAGTACAAATAACGTTTTACGA
>NZ_JBALSN010000201.1:0-4663 GCF_036966985.1 Neobacillus drentensis
TTATTATTGATGTGTATGAAAAATAGAAAAAATTTAATTAATTTCTCTAAAGGAGTTAAAGGTATAATGAAAAGAAGAACAGCAAGGGAAAAGGCACTGCAGGCACTTTTTCAAATTGATATAAGTAATACAGAGCCTTCAGACGCAATTGAACATGTATTGGAAGGAGAGGCGGGTGACGAATATCTAACTAGACTCGTTCTAGGGGTAATCGAGCAAAAAGCCGAAATCGACAATTTAATCAGTGAAAATCTAGAAAAATGGTCGATGGACCGCCTAGCAACAGTTGATCGAAATTTATTAAGAATAGCTGCCTATGAAATGAAGTTCTTTCGAACAGAAATTCCTGAAAATGTTATTTTAGATGAAGCCATCGAAATAGCAAAAATCTATGGAGATGACCAGTCAAGTAAGTTTATTAATGGTGTACTATCAAAGGTTAAACATAAGCTTCTAAATAACTAGTGGATTAAGAATTAAGAAGAGCAAAGGGTGGAGAGAAAATGACTGCTATAATTATAAATGGAAAAGAAATTGCTGAAAAGAAAAGAATGGAAATAGCTGAAGAAGTTAGCAGGATAAAAAAACATGGGGTTACTCCTGGACTTGCTGTGATCCTTGTCGGAAATAACCACGCTTCTCGGACATATGTAACAAATAAAGAAAAGGCCTGTAAAGAACTTGGAATGAATTCTGTTTTAATTGAATTGCCAGAGGAGATTTCCGAAGAGGAATTACTATCTAAAATTGATGAGTTAAATAGGGATACTAATATTCACGGAATCTTAGTTCAGTTACCTATTCCTAAACATATTGATGAGAAAAAAGTGATTGAATCGATCTCTCCATTTAAAGATGTTGATGGATTTCACCCAATAAATATTGGCAGAATGATGACTGGCCAGAATGCCTTCCTGCCATGTACTCCTTATGGAATTATGGTCCTACTAGAAGAGACAGGTATATCAATAGCAGGGAAGCATGTTGTAGTGGTAGGGAGAAGTAATATTGTCGGCAAGCCGGTTGGACAATTATTCCTTAATCAGCATGCGACTGTTACATATTGTCATTCGAAAACAAAAGATTTAAAGTTCCATACGAATCAAGCGGATATCCTGATTGCTGCTGTTGGGATAGCTAACTTTATCAAAGCTGAGCATGTAAAAGATGGTGCTGTCGTCATTGATGTAGGTATTAACCGTAACGAAGCCGGAAAGCTTTGTGGCGATGTTGATTTTGCAGAAGTGTCTGAAAAAGCCGGATACATTACACCTGTTCCTAAAGGTGTGGGGCCGATGACAATAACGATGCTTATGTATAATACCCTAAAATCTGCTGCAGAAAGCCTTGATCGTAATTAGAGGTAGGAATTGTCCTTATCTGATTTTTTAGATAAGGACTGTTTTTCGCTAATAGAAGTGTTTTTTATTATTGGGTAAAAAAGGAGTTACATATGCAGGAACAAAGATATTTAACTGTGAATGCTCTAACCAAGTACATAAAAAGAAAATTTGATGCAGACCCGCATTTACGAGATGTGCATGTAAGAGGTGAAATTTCAAATTTTAAACAGCATTCGAGCGGACATATGTATTTTACCTTAAAGGATGAAAAAGCCCGTATACTTGCCGTGATGTTTTCGAGTCACTCGCGGACGATGAAATTCATCCCAGAAAATGGCATGAAAGTGATCGTAAAAGGTGAAATTTCGGTTTATGAACCAAGTGGTCAATATCAAATTTATATAAAAGAAATGCTTCCAGATGGAATTGGGGAATTGTTTTTAGCTTTTGAACAGCTTAAACAAAAACTTGAATTAGAAGGATTATTTGCGCTTGAAGCAAAAAAGAAAATACCATTGTATCCAAAAACAATTGGTGTGATTACATCCCCAACAGGGGCTGCTATAAGAGATGTCATTACAACTATTAAAAGACGATATCCTATTGCAAATATCCTTGTCTTTCCTGCCCTTGTACAGGGGGAAAATGCAGCACCATCGATTGCTAAAGCTATCTCTAAAGCAAATAGCATGACCGGAATTGACGTGCTAATTGTGGGACGGGGCGGAGGTTCCATTGAGGAATTATGGGCCTTTAATGAAGAACTCGTTGCACGTACAATATTTTCTTCAGACATTCCTATCATTTCAGCCGTTGGACATGAAACTGATTTTACTATTGCAGACTTTGTTGCAGATTTACGTGCACCAACTCCAACTGGTGCAGCTGAACTTGCAGTTCCACATATTGATGAGTTAATGGAAAGAGTCTTGCAGCGGCAAACCCGCCTTCTTCGTACGATGAAAGGGAAATTTCAGTTAGAAAAAGAACGGTTAACACGTGTCCAGAAATCATATGCCTTTCGTTATCCACATCGTCTATATGAACAAAAACTAGAACAGGTTGATAAACTAACTGAATTGCTCGTCCGCGGGGCGTCTAGGTTGTCCCAAATTAAAAAAGGGCAACACGAAATTCTTCATAAACGCCTGCAGAGGAACCATCCGAGCCAATCTTTACAGGAAGCAAATAAGCGATTAGATCTTATCAATAAAGAAATGAAACGTGCCATGCTCCAAGTATTTTCAAAAAAACAAACTGAATTTGAACGAATTCTTTCCACCCTTGGGGCATTAAGCCCTTTAAAAATTATGGAACGTGGCTATAGTTTAGCATATTCGGAAGAGAACAGACTGATAAAAAGTATTCATCAAGTGAATATGAACGAGCAAGTTCAGATTCAATTAACAGATGGTAGTCTATTTTGTAAAGTTGAGAATATTAAGGAGAGCGAAAAACGTGAAGACTGAAAATAAACTATCCTTTGAAGAAGCAATGACTAAATTAGAGCAAATTGTGGATAAGCTCGAAGAAGGTGATGTACCTTTAGAAGAAGCAATTATCTTCTATAAAGAAGGTATGGAGTTGTCCAAACTTTGCCATGATAAATTAAAAAGTGTTGAAGACCAATTAACACAGATTATTACGGAGGACGGTCGGACAGAGAGTTTTACTATTGAAGAGGAGGTATAAGACTTGGGAACCGGGTTACTAGATGCATTTGCACATGAATATAAACTTCTGCTTGATTCGGAGCTTCGGACTCTGGTTAATAAGCTTGATGCCCCTCCTATCATTAAGGAATCGATGATTTATTCCCTTGAAGCAGGTGGCAAACGTATACGGCCGCTTTTACTATTTGCTACTTTAGACGCATTTGGAGTAGAGCCGCAAAAAGGGCTTCTTGCTGCTTCGGCTATTGAGATGATCCATACATATTCTCTCATACATGACGATTTGCCAAGCATGGATAATGATGATCTAAGGAGAGGAAAACCGACAAATCATAAAGTTTTTGGTGATGCAATAGCAATATTAGCTGGAGATGCATTATTAACTTATAGTTTTGAGGTAATAGGGAAAATTTCGCCTGAGATTGCATCAGATACAACGAAACTAAAATTAGTGATAGAATTAGCAAGGGCTGCAGGAACAGAAGGAATGGTTGGCGGCCAAGTGGCTGATATGGAAGGGGAAGGAAAATCCTTAACCTTAGAAGAACTTGAGTATATACACATCCATAAAACAGGAAAGTTGCTAAGCTTCAGTGTTCTTGCAGGAGCGATTATGGCAGGTGCAACTCAAGATCAATTAGAAAACCTCTCAGCATTTGCGCATCACTTAGGTCTCGCTTTTCAAATTCAGGATGATATTCTTGATTTAGTTGGGAATCAACAATTAATGGGGAAGCCTGTAGGCAGCGATACCAACAATCATAAAAGTACTTATCCGCAGTTGTTAACACTAGAAGGGGCAGCTGCAGCATTGCATAAACAAATCAATCAGTCAAAGAAGTATTTAGGCATGACAGGATTGAATACAAACCTACTTTTGGAAATAACTGATTTAGTTGCTTCAAGAGACCATTAATATACGGAATTTGAGGCATTGAAATAAGTGTGTTATAATTATTTTCATTGTAGAAAACGTTGTCAATGCCGTTATCACTCAAGTGTTAGCGGCTATTTTTTAATCAAAGTTAAATTTTCTGAATGTGTCTTTTTTACACAGCAACTAAACAGAGAATGCATAAACGTATGAAAGTGAGTGGTCCAAAAATGGATCTATTATCAATAAAAGACCCGGCCTTTTTAAAAGGCATGTCGAATACCGAATTGGAAGCTTTAAGTCAAGATATCCGAAAGTTTTTGATTGAAAAGCTGTCTGTTACTGGAGGCCATATTGGACCGAATTTGGGTGTTGTTGAATTAACTATTGCTTTACATAAATGTTTTAACAGTCCAACAGATAAGATTATTTGGGATGTGGGACATCAATCCTATGTTCATAAAATTTTAACTGGCAGGGCTTGTGAGTTTGATACATTGCGGCAGTATAAAGGCTTATGCGGATTCCCGAAACGAACTGAAAGCGAGCATGATGTATGGGAAACTGGGCATAGTTCCACATCTCTTTCAGCGGCGATGGGAATGGCTATAGCTAGAGATTTAAAAAAGGAAAAATCTTTTGTTATTCCTGTGATCGGAGATGGTGCCTTAACTGGTGGAATGGCGTTGGAAGCCTTAAATCATATAGGTCACGAGAAGAAAGACATGATTGTTATTTTAAATGATAACGAGATGTCAATCGCTCCTAATGTT
>NZ_JBALSN010000202.1:0-17970 GCF_036966985.1 Neobacillus drentensis
CATATGAAGGAGTCCCTATGAAAAAAATCATCCTTATCCTATCAATTCTATTACCATTAAGTCTGCTGATGTCTGCGTGTTCAAATGGTAAAGAACAAATACAAAAAAAGAAGGACCAGTTAACTATTTATACCACTGTATTTCCACTTGAATACTTTACTTCACAAATAGGTGGAAAATATGTAAATGTTAACACGATCTATCCACCTGGGGCTGATGAACATACATTTGAACCTTCCCAAAAGGATATGATGGGGTTAGCTGATTCAGACTTATTTTTCTACATCGGGCTTGGGCTTGAAGGGTTTGTGGAAAAATCAAAAGAAACTTTGAAAAATGAGCATGTTAAACTAGTGCCTACCGCAGAGGACATTAATCTCCCAAAATCGACCGATACACATGTTGAGGAGGAAGAGCACCATGACACAGACACACATACAGATGTCAACCCACATGTATGGCTTGACCCCATTTACTCTAAGGAAATGGCAGCTGTCATTCGTGATGCATTAATTAAACAGATGCCGGAGCACAAAGATCTATTCAATAAAAATTATCAACAACTTGCCCTTAAGTTAGATGAACTTAATACCAATTATGAACAGACAATTACAAAGGCAAAACATAAGAAGATCATCGTTACACATGCAGCATTTGGTTACTGGGAAAAACGATATGGAATTGAACAAATTAGTATATCCGGACTTTCAACTGCCAATGAACCTACGCAAAAGGCGTTAGAAAAAATCATTTCCATTGCGGAGGATGAAGGATTACACTATATGCTATTCGAACAAAATGTCCAATCGAAACTTGGAAAAATCGTTCAAAAAGAAATTGGAGCTAAAGCATTACCTATTCATAACCTTGCTATTTTATCAAAAGAAAATATTAAAAACAAAGAGACATATTTTTCATTAATGAATCAAAATCTTGAATCATTAAAAACAGCTTTAAACAATTAAATAGCTGAGAAAATGAACCAGATCTACAACTGGTTCATTTTTTATTTACATCCTTTACTTCTAAAAAACAATAGTTTCTTTCCATTGCAAAACTTCCTGTAATCTATTCTCGTTAATTTCAAAGCCGATCCCAGGACTGGTTGGTACGACCACAGAACCGTTATGAACTTTTACCTCTGGGGTTATGATATCCTCTTCCCAAAAGCGATTGGAAGAAGAAATATCCCCTGGGATTGAAAAGCCTGGCAAGGAAGCAAGCGAAATATTATGGGCTCTGGATATTCCGAATTCAATCATCCCTCCACACCAGACGGGTATCCCCTTTTCATAGCAATAGTCATGAATACGTTTCGCTTCATTCAAACCTCCAACCCTTCCCACTTTAATATTAATCACTTGGCAACTTCCGAACTCGATTGCTTTTCGTGCATCATCAAAACTGTTAATACTTTCATCTAAACAAATGGGTGTTTTGATTTCCTTTTGAAGCAACGCGTGTTCAAGAATATCATCATGGGAGAGCGGCTGTTCAATCATCATTAAATTGAAGTCATCGAGAGCTTTAATTCGATCAATATCAGCTAATGTATAGGCAGAATTCGCATCAGCCATGATTGCAAGGTCAGGATAAACACGGCGAATTTCAGACAGTAAGGAATAGTCTAGTTTTGGACTAATTTTTACTTTAATGCGCTGATACCCTTCCTGAAGATATCCGTCAATCTGTCTGAGTGCGTTTGTAGTAGAATCTGTCGCCACCACCACACCTGCTGCAACGGCCGAATATGTGCCTCCAAGGGCTTTTGACAATGGCTGCGAATGACATTTTGAATATAAATCCCAGAAAGCTGTTTCTAAAGCAGCTTTAGCCATATTATTCCTTCGTAACGAACTAAAAAGCTGAGACACCTGCCGAGGATGATCGATCGGATTTTTTTGAAGAAGTGGTATTAGAAAATCAGTGATCATATGTAAACTTGTTTTAACTGTTTCTTCTGTATACCACGGAGTCGAAAAAGCAACCCCCTCACCGAATCCTGAAACACCATCTGAATTATTTATTTTAATGATAATTCCCTCACGCACCTCTACCGCCCCTAAATGGGTCAGAAACGGGTCCTTTAATGGCATTTCAATGACATTTATCTCGATGGAGGTTAACTTAATCAATGGTGATGCCCTCCTTTATCCACTCACGGAGCTCTCGTCGAAGCAGTTTTTTCGAGGCATTTCTCGGCAGTTCCTTTGTAAAATAAAATGCTTTTGGCACTTTATATTTGGCCAATTTCTGTTGGCAAAATCGCTTAAGTTCTTCTCCCAAAAGGTTAGCTCCATTTCTTGTCACAATAAAGGCTATCGGTATCTGTCCCCACTCCGCATCCTCTGCATGTGTCACACCTGCCTCGCTCACATCAGGGTGTGACAATAAGGCAGCTTCTATTTCTGCGGGGTAAATATTTTCTCCCCCTGAAATGATTAAGTCTGAACGCCGGTCGAGGACATATAAGAATCCTTCTTCGTCCTGGTAACCAATATCACCGGTATGAAACCAACCATTCCTAAACTTTTCTTTTGAAACTTCCGGTCGAAATAAATAGCCTGGAGTAACATTGGGGCCTTTAATGACAATTTCACCAGGAATATCCGGCAGCGCCACATTACCATCCTCAGTTACGATTTGGATTTGCGAGGGGAACAATGGCTTGCCTGCAGAACCCAGCCTTGTCAAACTGTATTCTGGTGCAAGGGTAACAATTTGTGAAGAAGATTCGGTCATGCCATAAGTTTGGAATACAGGGATATCTTTTTCGACACATGCTTGCAGTAATGGTAATGGTGCGGGTCCACCTCCAAGAAGCATACAGCGGAATTGTTTTGGAAGGCGCCGTTCTTGAAGAGCTTCAACGATTCTTGTCAAGGTGGTTCCAACAACAGACATAATCGTCACCCTCTTGTCATTGATATCAGCTATTATCCTTTCCACATCAAAATGGTCATGAAGAACAATTGGCATGCCATAAATGACACTGCGCATGAGAATGGAATAGCCGCTAATATGGAACAATGGAACATTACATAGCCAGCAATCCCCTTCCATAAAGCCTAAATTCAAGGCTGAACCAACGGAACTCCACCAGTGATTTCCATAGGTTTGAATTACCCCTTTGGGATTACCTGTAGTTCCTGATGTATACATAATGGTGCATATATCGGAAAGCGATATTTCTTCAATGATATTCGGCAAGTGTGTGACACTGGAAAATACATCATCTTTTGTTAGGGTTTTTAGTGATGGAATTCGTTTCTTTATGATGGATTTTGTTTCAAAAAAAGAATCATCAAGGATTAATGAAACTGCCTTTGAATCGTTAAGCTGCCAGGAAAGTTCTGATGGAGAGAGGCGATTATTCAATATCACGGATCTAACTCCTAATAACTGAAGTGCAAATAATATAACAACTGTATCAATATTGTTTTTTAATAAAACACCAACATATTGGTCTTTTTGAAAACCTACTCCTTGTAGTTTTCCTGCAACCTGATAAGAACGTTGATAGAGTTGTTTAAAGGTTACTACTTCATCTTGAAAATATATGGCAGGTCGTGCTGGGGTTAGAAACGCTCTTTTCTTCAAAAAATTAGGCATCATTTCGTTCTGCATAATGGTTCACCTTTCTTAATCTTTCTAGCTAACAGCCCCATTTCGATTAAAAACAGCTTGATGGAAACCATCAAGCTGCTGGTAAAAATGATCAAGGAAAACGTGGGAATTTCCCAAAGTCAGGCTTACGTTTTTCTTTAAAGGAATCGCGTCCTTCTTTTGCTTCATCTGTTGTATAGTAAAGCAGGGTTGCATCCCCAGCAAATTGTTGTAGTCCAGCTAAGCCGTCTGTATCTGCATTCATTGCTGCTTTCAAGAAGCGCAAGGCTGTAGGACTTTTCTCAAGAATTTCATTACACCACTGAATCGTTTCTTCTTCTACTTTTTCCAGAGGAACAACCGTATTAACTAAGCCCATATCAAGTGCATCTTGGGCATTATATTGACGGCATAAGTACCAAATTTCACGAGCTTTTTTATGACCAATGATTCTTGCAAGATAACCAGAGCCATAGCCTGCATCAAAACTTCCAACCTTTGGTCCAGTTTGCCCAAACACCGCGTTATCAGCCGCAATAGTTAAGTCACAAACAACATGAAGAACATGGCCGCCGCCTATCGCGTATCCTTTTACCATCGCGATAACAGGTTTTGGAATCACACGAATAAGGCGCTGAAGATCAAGAACATTTAGACGAGGAATCTGATCCTCCCCCACATATCCTCCATGGCCGCGTACACTTTGGTCCCCACCTGAACAAAATGCTTTATCTCCAGCACCTGTTAAGATAATAACCCCTATACTTGCATCATCACGCGCATAGGCAAATGCGTCAATCAATTCAGAAACTGTTCTCGGTGTAAATGCATTATGTACATGTGGACGGTTAATGGTAATTTTGGCAATACCATTAGATGTTTCATATAAAATTTCTTCATATTTGCGTCCCGCAATCCATTCTACTGTCAAAATATTCTCCTCCTTTATTTATTTTCATTCGACAAAAAGTCACTTACTATTGTACCAAACTTTTCAGGTTCTTCCACATGAATTGCATGCCCGCTGTCCTCAATCACTACCCAAGAGCTATTTTTCAGCTCCTTCATCATATGACTTGCAATCGAACAAAACTTTTGATCCTCCGCACCTGTTAAAAGCAAAACTTCACAAGTTAGTTCACTTAACCTACCCCACCAGGATGATTGGGACCCAGTTCCCATCCCAAGTAAACTGTTGGCTAGGCCAATGGGCGAATTATTCAAACGCTGTTTCCTAATCTTTTCCTGAGTTTCCCTTGGGAGGCGCTTCATGGTGAAAAAAAGGGGAATGTCTTCCCAATAATCCACAAACGCTTTGATTCCCTGTTCTTTAATAAAGTTAGCAAGTTCAGCATCTTTCATACGGCGATGGTTTTTTTCGACTTCCGTCGCCAGGCCTGGTGACGTACTCTCAAGTATTAATTTTCGGACACGCCCTGGGTACAAAAGGGCAAAGGTTAATGCAAGTCTTCCACCCATGGAATAACCAAGAAGATCTACTTGCTCAATCCCCATTTGATCAAGGGTCGTGTTTAAATCAGAAGCAGCGGCATCCATTTGATATCGATTCAGTGCCTCGGGAGACTCTGTTTTTCCATGTCCAATAATATCAGGGATAATCAGCCTTGTCGACTTTCCCCAGCTTTCATGAAATGGAGCCCAAGTAGTAGAGTCTCCCGTAAAACCGTGCAGCATAACAAGTGGAACAAGGCCGTCACCGCAAACTTCGACATAGTAACGACTCCCATCGATAACGATATACATTTATTGTTCACCTATGACAAAGTTTGATATTTCCCGGGAAACATAACCCCAAAATTCGCGGTGTTCGTCACGATTCCGCTCTCTATTGGTTTCCAACTCGAATACATTTATCCCAGTCGAATTGATGGACTTCCTCATTTCCACACCAAAATGATCCCAATCCTTTATCTTTATGTAATTTCCATTAAACATCTTAACAGCATGCTCAAAATCAATTCCTAACGGAGTGCCGAACAAAAGTTCAAAGTTTTTCGGATGCTCTGATTGCGGGAGGAAGGAGAAGATTCCGCCGCCATTATTGTTAATAAGAATAATATTAATATTTATATTGTACAGTTTTGCTGCAATCAGCCCATTTAAGTCATGGAAAAAGGTTAAATCACCTAGGACAAGGTACAAGGATGATGAGTTTAATGCAGCACCCAATGCCGTAGAAACGGTACCGTCGATCCCATTCGCCCCCCTATTTGCCATTACTTTAATTGTTTTATGATTGCTTAGAAAAAAGCTATCTAAGTCGCGGATTGGCATACTATTACCTACAAATAGTGCAGCTCCTTCAGGGAGCATCTCGGCTAATTGATAGAACAGTCTGCCTTCACTTAAATCTGTTATATCGCTAAGCGATATCATCGTATCTTTTGATAGTTGGTTAACCCTTTTCCAAGCTGTTAGAAAATCGGCAGAAGATTTCTCAACTGTATATGTTTCTATTTTCTCGCAGAATAACGATTCATTACAGAAAATCATATTTGTTGATAATAATGCAGGGTCACGCCAGCCACCGCCGCCATCGATCACATATTGTTCTGCGTCTCCATTTTCTTTTATAAAAATTGTTAATGCTTTAGAAATGGGCATTGCTCCAAATCTAAGAATAACATCCGGCTTTAAGAAAACTTTTGCATCGTCGTTTCTTAAAAAGGTATCATAGGCTTCAATAATATTATCAAGGCTATGTTTCCCACTTCTTAACTGTGACAAGGGGTCAGCAATAATCGGGAATTTAAGTTTTTCTGCTAGCCGCGTTACAGCCTCAGGAAAAATATCATCGACAATAGTTCCACAAACAATAATTCCTCTAGTTGTTTTTGAAAGCTTTTCGGCAATTTCTTTATATTCTTCCTCCGCCATTGTTAAGTCACCAGTACTAACTTTCACATAGCCGTTCGGACGTTCATGAAGCTGGAAGAGTTCATCATCCAGCTTAGGTACTAATGGTTCCCTAAAAGGAAAATTCAAATGTACAGGACCAGAAGGCGCACTTTTTGCAATGGCTACCGCTCGTGCACAAATAGTTCGAGCATAACGAATGATTTCATCACTTTTTTCAGGTAAAGCCATTTCAGAAAACCATTTTACATGTTTCCCATATAAATGGATTTGATCGATTGCTTGTGGTGCACCTACTTCTCTGAGTTCATGCGGCCGATCTGCCGTTAACACAATTAAAGGTACTCGTGCATACCGCGCTTCAACAATTGCAGGGAAATAATTCGCTGCGGCCGTACCTGAAGTACAAAGGATTGCAACTGGCTTATTTAAAGACTTGGCTATTCCTAAAGCAAAAAAAGCAGCTGACCGTTCATCCACATGTATATGAACATTAAGATCTGGATGCTCTGCCATAATCATCGCCATTGGAGTGGACCGAGAACCAGGGCTGACAACCACATCGGTTACTCCCGTGAAGATAAGTTCTGAAACAATAGCTGCTATATAGGCTGTTAATGATTCTTGATGATCCATATCAATTTCCTCCAAGGGCTCGGAGCATGGGTTTAAATTTCAAACTCGTCTCCAAATATTCACTTTCTGAGTCAGAATCTGCCACTACTCCACATCCTGCAAACAACGAAACTTCATCCCCTTGAATGAGTCCAGAGCGAATGGAAACAGCAAATTCACCATTTTTTCTATAATCCATCCAGCCTAATGGAGCAGCGTAGAAACCACGATCCAGTTGTTCTACTTCTCTAATTTTTACAACTGCTTCCTCCTTCGGAAGTCCGCCCAAGGCTGGTGTTGGGTGCAGTCTTTCGACCAATAGCATCAGTGAAGCATCTTTATGACATTTTCCGACCACAGGGGTATACAAATGCTGTATATCTCTTATCTTCATTAACTGTGGCTTTTTAGGCAAAATAATTTCTTGGCAAGATTCTTCCAGAGCTTCTTTTATCATTTCCACAACAAAACCATGCTCTTTTAGGTTTTTTTGGTCATTTAATAACATCTGACCCAATTTTAGGTCTTCCTCTTCTGTTTTGCCTCGTGAGATTGAACCAGCAAGACACGTTGAGTACACTTCATTTCCTTGCTTTTTCACCAGTCTTTCAGGGGAGGCGCCAATAAAACAATCACCATTTGATTCAAATGCAAAAATAAAGCTTTCATGCTGCTGCATATACAAATTATTTAGGACATCCTCTGCCATAACTTGGTCGTCAAACACAAGCCTCAATTCACGAGCAAGGACAACCTTTTTTAGGGGACCATCTGTTAATTCCTTCACAACTCCATCAACAGCTTTCTTCCACATTTCAGGTCCAATCTCTTTCATTTCCAGAAGTGCAGCAGCCGAATTTTTGGGATCATTTTGATGGAGAGCATTTAAAATTTCATTTCTCTCTTCACTTACTTTTTTAAATAAGTAAGGATCCTCATGAGGAGTACAAACCGTATTTGTTGTTAAAAACGTTTGACCATCAATAATACTCAATAAATATTTCGGCAGATGGAACAAAGAATTGGCGTACTCCGACCAGAGGTCGGTTTTTTCTTTGTAGGGGTCAAACGAAAAGCCGCCGAACATGACTGGCCCTACACCCATTTCGGTATATGGATTAAAAATAAGGCAATCCTTTAAAAATTTTTCCCATTCCTTTTCAACATGAAAAAAGCGGTCAGAAGCCTGATCCGACTGAATTTGTTTAGAAATCCCGAGTCCAATAAGTACGGTTTCATCTGTTGGGTCCTTCCAAAAGAATCGTTTACCGCGAAATCGTTCTTTTCCTATATTAAAAAATAATAGTGGGTTTATCGTGTCCATTTTATGAACTTCACTAATTAAAATGGGCCGGCCTAGTTCTTTTGCGCGATTGACAGCTAAAAGACCTCGTTCCATTATTTCCAATTCTTGAATGGTAATCAAACAAATCCCTCCAAAACAGCCGAAATGACTGTTATCCATTCATATTAAAGCAATTTTTAGCATACTACCTTCATTGTAAAGAAGTCAGTAATACTTGTCACTAGCAAACCTGCTCCATTCCCTATTATATCTTAAGATTTCACCTAATTGATAAAATCAGCTCTCACATTGATTTTTTCATTTTTATCATTTTCCCACCAACCATCCAATAATAATCAAACAGGTATAATCTTCTAGATTTGATAGGAAAAATTAATTGACACCATTCCTTGAATTACATACACTTAGTTTTGGGCACGGCCCATTTTTACATCGAACCTAACCTTTTATATAGAGAAAGAAACTAGAAAAGGGAGAGAAGAATATGCAACCAACTCTACCGAAGAATTCTGAACCTGTAGTTGAATCAAACCGCGGCTTTCAAGTATGGTGGCAAATGACACGTCCCCATACATTAACTGCTGCATTTGTACCTGTTCTGCTTGGTACAGCCCTATCTCTAAAGCATGGGAACATTCATTTTGGTTTATTTTTTGCCATGCTTATTGCAAGTTTATTGATTCAAGCTGCAACCAATATGTTTAATGAATATTTCGATTTCAAGCGCGGGCTGGATACTGCTCAATCCGTTGGGATTGGCGGCACCATTGTTCGTGACGGGATCAAACCAAAAACAGTTCTGAATCTGGCATTTGTCTTTTATGGAATTGCCTTATTATTAGGGATCTACATTTGTGCCAATAGCAGCTGGTGGTTAGCGGCTGTGGGATTAATCTGTATGGCCGTGGGGTATTTTTACACTGGAGGTCCTTTCCCGATTGCTTATACACCGTTTGGGGAAATACTTTCCGGTTTCTTTATGGGAATGCTGATTATTTTAATCTCTTTCTTTATCCAAACGGGAACAGTCAGCACCACAAGTATTCTCGTCTCTGTTCCAAGTATGATATTGGTTGGGATGATTATGTTATCTAATAACATCCGGGATCTTGATGGCGACAAAGAAAACGGGCGTAAAACAATAGCCATTCTTTTAGGGAAAAAACGAGCCATTTACTTATTAACAGGAATGTTCACTTTTTCATTTCTTTGGGTCTTGGGACTTATCATTATGGGTGTTTTGCCAATTTGGACAGCACTTGTGATCCTTAGTGCTCCAAAGGCGATTAAGGCAACTAAAGGCTTTATTGAAAACTCGATTCCAATTAAAATGGCACCAGCCATGAAAGCTACTGCACAAACAAATACCATATTTGGATTTTTATTAGCGATTGGAATATTTATTGGGCACTATCTATAAAAAAAGGCTTCTGCGATGGCAGAAGCTTTTTTTTAATGCAGAGGCTTAATCCCCCATATATCATCAGCGTATTCCTTAATGGTGCGGTCGCTTGAAAAGTAACCAGCTTGGGCGATATTTCTTAAGCTCATTTGCTGCCAACGTAATCGATCAGTAAATGTTTCACCAATTGAACGTTGTATATCCGCATAGGATGCAAAATCCTTTAAGACAAAATATTGATCATTTTCCTGAAGGAGCGAATCAAATATTGGTTCAAATTCATTATAGGCCCCAGGAAAAAATCCATTAATAAGTTGATCTACTGCTTGGCGAATCCGATAATCATGGTGGTAATATTCATCGGATTGATAGCCGCCGTACTGATAGTAGTGTAGAACCTCGTCAGCCGTTAATCCAAACGTAAATATATTGTCATTACCGACTAATTCACGAATTTCAATATTGGCACCATCTAAAGTTCCTACCGTTAATGCTCCATTTATCATAAATTTCATATTTCCTGTCCCGGAGGCTTCCTTACTTGCAGTAGAGATTTGTTCACTCACATCTGCTGCAGGGAAGATTTTTTCCGCAAGCGAAACACGATAATTTTCTAGAAAGATCACTTTCATTTTATCGCCGATTACTGGGTCATTGTTTACCTTTTCCGCAACAGAATTTATTAATTTGATGATTTTCTTCGCATAATAATAGCCTGGCGATGCTTTGGCACCAAAAATAAACACTCTAGGAACAACAGGGTAACTTGAATCTTCTTTGAGTCGGTTATACAGATGCATAATATGTAAAACATTTAAAAGCTGCCGCTTATACGCATGCAGACGCTTTACTTGTACATCAAAAATAGCATTAGTATCCACCGCAGTTCCCGTTTTCTCGAGAATAACTTTCGCAAGAGTTTGTTTGTTTTCATTTTTTATTTTTAACAGTTGTTCCAAAAACGAAGGGTCATTTTGATAATTTAGAAGTTGGGAAAGTTCTGTTGCTTGATAGGTCCAATCGGAACCGATGGTTTCTGTAATGAATGAAGATAACTTTGGATTTGCTTTTAACAGCCAGCGCCGATAGGCAATTCCGTTTGTCTTATTGTTAAATTTCTCAGGAAACAGTTGGTAAAATTGATTCATCTCACGCTTTTTTAAAATTTCTGTATGCAGTTTTGCCACACCATTAACACTAAAACTTCCAACAATGGCTAAATGAGCCATTTTTACATAATTGTCGGCTATAATGGCGAGTTCCCTAATCCGCTCCCAGTCCCCAGGAGTTTGTTCCCACAAATCCTTGCAAAATCTTTCATTGATTTCTTCTACAATCATATAAATCCTTGGGAGCAGCGGTTGGAAAATATGTATCGGCCACTTCTCTAAAGCCTCAGACAATGTCGTATGATTCGTGTAGGAAATGGTTTGTTTCGTAATATTCCATGCCTGTTCCCAATCATATCCTTCTTCATCAAGCAGAATCCTCATTAGTTCTGGAATGGCTAATACAGGGTGTGTATCATTGATATGAATACAGATATGTTCATGAAGTTGTTTCAAGCTGCTGTGTTGCTTTCGATAGGTCTTTAAAATAGATTGGATACTGGCAGATACCAAAAAGTATTGCTGTTTCAATCGTAAAATCTTTCCTTCATCATGGGTATCATCTGGATATAAAAACTCCGAGATCATTTCCGTTTCCCGCTTATATTTTAAGATATCCTTATGTAAGGGAAATTGGGATGGTTCGGCATTCCAGAGTCTTAATGTATTAATTGTTTTTGATTGATACCCAATGACAGGCATATCGTGAGGCACAGCCGTAACCGTTTCAGTATTAAGATGCTGGAAAACCAGACGGCCATTTTCCATCTTTGCTTCTACTTTACCCCAAAAAGGAATTTTAATTGAACTATCGGTTTTACGTATCTCCCAGACATTGCCATTTTTTAACCATTGTTCCGGCAATTCAACTTGATAGCCATCAACAATCTTTTGTTCAAATAAACCATGTTTATAACGAATTCCATGACCATGGCCAGGTAGGCTTAGAGAAGCTAATGAATCTAGAAAACAGGCGGCTAATCTTCCTAAGCCGCCGTTTCCTAAGCCTGCATCTGCCTCAAATTCCTCTAGCTCACTTAAATCTATACCTAATTCCTTCAACCCAACTTGAACGGTTTCTTCCACACCGAGATTGATTAGATTTTGTCTAAGTAATTTCCCCAATAAATATTCAATGGAGAGATAATAAACCTGCTTTCCCTTTGCTGCTAGATGTTTCTCGTTTGTAGTAATCCAATCACCACTAACAAATTCACCAATCATCGTACCAAGTGTTTGATAATGGTCTCTGGCGGAGCTATCTGAGAAACTCTTTCCACATACCATCTCAATCCTTTTTAGAAAGGTTTCTTTAAATTCGACCGTATTAGAAAACATGTGTTTCACTCCTTGCAACGATCTCTGCATATAATTGATTATAGCTATACGCTGACTGTGCCCAGCTATAATCCATTTCCATTGCTTGTTTTACAATGGAGTTCCACGAATTTGAATCATGGTAAACACTTAGAGCTCGTTTAATGGTATAGAGCATATCGTGGGCATTAAAATTGGAGAAGGAAAATCCGTTTCCTTTTCCTGTGAATTCGTTCCAAGAGTTTATTGTATCATTTAAACCGCCTGTTTCCCTAACTATCGGGATAGCTCCATATTTCATAGCGATCAATTGTCCAAGCCCGCAAGGTTCAAATTGGGAAGGCATTAGAAACAAATCCGCAGCTGCATAAAGTTTATGGGCAAGCCCTTCACTAAAACCTGTATGAACTTTTAATTTTTCTGGATAGATTCGTGCCGCCTGTCTTAAATGTTCTTCGTATTCATAATCCCCTGTACCCAAGATAATTACCTGGACGTCCTCCTGCAAAATTTCACGAAGGACACACTTAACTAAATCAAGGCCTTTTTGCCTTGTCAGTCTTGTAATCATTACTAATAAAGGTGTACGTGACGACTGTGGCAATCCAAAGTGATTTTGAATCTCACTTTTATTTATTGCCTTTTTCTGATGATTATTAACCGTATAAGTTTGATAAATTAATGGATCTCTTGCAGGATTATAGAAATCTTCATCAATCCCGTTTAGAATTCCAAGCAAATCCTCTTTTCTTGCTCTTAATAAACCATCTAATTTTTCACCATAAGCGGGTGTTTGAATTTCCTCTTTATAGGTTGGGCTTACTGTCGTAATTTTGTCCGCTGCGACAAGTGCACCCTTCATATAATTAATATTTCCGAAAAACTCTAAGTGACCGGAATGAAAGGAATTATAATCCATTCCTAACAAATCTCCTAATACCTCTTTCGGAAATATCCCTTGGAATTGCAGGTTATGAATGGTAAACACCGTTCGTATGTGACCATATCCTTTTCGTTTATGATATTCTGTCCGTAAAAGGAAAGGAATCATTGCCGTATGCCAATCATGACAATGAAGCACATCGGGATAAAAATTAAGCTCCGCGATTGTTTCTAAAACTGCTCTATTAAAATAAGCAAATCTTTCCCCATCATCAAAATAACCATATAAACCTTCTCGTTTGAAATAATATTCATTATCGACAAAATAGAAGGTTACTCCTTGATAGGTAAGTTCCTCTATCCCACAAAATTGATTTCTCCATCCTACAGAAACGGTGAACTCTTTCACTTGTTTCATTTCACTCTTAAATTCATCTGCAATGGTTCCGTATTTTGGAAGAATGACTCTAACATCAGTTCCTAAACTCTTTAATTCTTTTGGAAGGGAACCTGCAACATCGGCTAATCCTCCCGATTTTGCAAATGGTCCACATTCCGAAACTGCAAATAATACTTTCACGAGTTCATCAACGCTCCTTGTTGGGTCCCTTTACGAATCACAAATGGTGATTGTGCTGTGCCAGACAAATGCGTTCCGGCCTCTACTTTAACGTCTTTGTCTAAAATTACGGAATCAAGATAACAGTTCTCTTCGATTTGGCACTTTTGCATGATGATGCAGTTCTTAATAACGGCACCTTTGCCAATCTTTACTCCTCGAGAAATAATACTATTTTCTACCGAACCGTTGATTACACAGCCATTGGCAATCATTGAATTTTTTACTTCAGACCCCTTTACATGCTTCGTTGGTGGCTCATCCTTAACTTTAGTAAAGATTGGCTGATCTTTTGGAAATAGCTTTTGCCACACTTCGGACTGTAATAAATTCATGCTTGTAGAAAAATAGTTTTCGATTGAATCTATCATCACGGCATAACCGTCATATTCATAGTGACAAACAGAGTAATGATCCTGAAGGTCATTAACCACATCCTTCATACATGTATACCCTGTTTCATTTCGTGTTTCAATTAACTTAATTAGGAGAGATGTTTTAATTAAGTACATCTCCATGGAACCTCCATCTTTGTGATGGATTTCGGTGATGTCACAGCCAGAACGACTATGCCAATCTAGGATTGGTCTAAAGTTCATGTTGAACACGGTATAACAATTAGCAATGATTGCATACTCTTGCGTACTGCGATAAAAGAAGTCTAAATTTGCTGCAAAATTTTCAAACGAGCCGATTTTATTTCCATCAAAATCAACGATTGGAGAAGGGAAAAAGAAAAGACCATCCCGTTTTCTGTTTAAATCCCAATTCTTACCGGAACCTAAATGATCCATAAGTGAACGGTACTGCATTTTTGGAAATATTGCCACACTACGAATACCTGAATTCACCATATTTGATAACACAAAATCAATAATCCGGTAACGCCCCGCAAAAGGCAGAGCAGCGAGTGAGCGATGCGTTAATAAATCCTCTAAATCGTCATGATATGTTGTGGCGTCAATTACACCTAAAAGCTTTCTTTTCAATCAAAGTCCCTCCTGGATTTTATTAAAAAGCAGGATAAAGCCCGCTTAACATTTCATTAGTAACTAAAATAATCTCATCATCAAACGAGCGAATAACGGTCCCATCTGGAACCTTTACATCTTCTTGAACTATCGCTTTCTCAATCAAACAATTACTGCCAATGATCGCATCAGGCATAATGACAGACTCTTTAATAATTGTCCCTTTACCGACCGTCACACCTTGAAAGAGAACAGATTTGTCAACTTCTCCTTCAATCGTACACCCTTCATTAATAAGTGACTCTTTTACAATTGCATCTGAAGATATATATTGCGGCGGCTGGTTTGGATTGACAGAATAAATCCTCCAACCGTGATCAAATAAATCTAAATCACAATCTTCACTTAACAAATCCATGTTTGCTTCCCAAAGGCTTTTAACTGTACCGACATCTTTCCAATATCCTTTAAACGGATAGGCAAATAACTTCTTATTTTCTTCTAAAAGCATCGGGATTACATCTTTACCAAAGTCATGACTTGAATCAGGATTTCGTTCGTCCATTTCTAAATATTCTTTAAGTATATTCCAGCTAAAAATATAAATGCCCATTGAAGCAAGATTATTCTTCGGATTGTCTGGCTTTTCATCAAAATCGGTAATTCTTAAATCCTCATCCGTATCCATGATCCCAAAACGGCTGGCTTCATTCCATGGAACTTCTATTAAGGAAATTGTTACATCTGCTCTTTTTTCAATATGGTACTCCAGCATACTTTCATAGTTCATTTTGTAAATATGGTCACCTGAGAGAATTAACACATACTCTGGCTGGTATTGTTTAAGGTAATTTAGGTTTTGATAAATGGCACTGGCCGTCCCAGTATACCACTTTACCTCAGAAGATTCGGCATATGGAGGGAGTACAGTTACGCCGCCATCCTTTCGATCAAGGTCCCAAGCACTGCCAATCCCAATATAGGAATTTAATAATAATGGTTGGTATTGTGTTAAAACCCCGACTGTATCAATGTTAGAATTGGCACAATTACTTAATGGGAAATCAATAATACGATACTTCCCTCCAAAAGGAACGGCAGGTTTCGCTAGTTCCTTTGTCAGCGAATTAAGCCTACTCCCTTTTCCTCCTGCTAATAACATGGCTACGCACTTTTTCTTTGCCATTACCTTTTCGCTCCTTTCGCTTTTTAACTGGTCTGATGATTTGAAATCCAAACGCAGGAATTGTTAAATTGATTGAATGCGGCTGGCCATGGTATGGCTCTTCTGCTGCAATGATTGTTTTTTTATTAACCAATCCAGCACCGCCGTATTCTTCATGATCACTATTGAAGATTTCGCGGTATTCACCACTTTTAGGAACACCAATTTTATAGACAGGGTAACTAACGCCTGTAAAATTACATATAACAACTAAAGTTTCATCTTCCTTTTTCCCTTTTCTTATAAATGAAAAAATAGATTGTTCACTGTTATTTGCATCTATCCATTGGAATCCATCTTGCAAATAATCAAGTTCGTAAAGAGCCTTGGATCGTTTATATACTTTCGTTAGGAACTTAACATAGGCATTCAATTTTTGGTGCATTTCATAGTCCAATAAGTTCCAGTCAAGCTGCTCTTTATCCTTCCATTCAGCAAACTGTCCTAATTCAAAGCCCATAAACAGAAGTTTTTTTCCTGGATGGGCAAACATATAACCTAACAAAAGCCTTAGCTGTGCAAATTTTTCCCAATAATCACCTGGCATCTTATCTAATAATGACTTTTTGCCGTGAACCACTTCATCGTGAGAAAACGGAAGCATAAAGTTTTCTAAAAAGGCATATAAAAATGAAAACGTTACCTTTGAGTGAACATGAGACCGAAGAAACGGTGGTGTTTCCATGTACTCCAACATGTCATTCATCCAGCCCATATTCCATTTATAATCAAAGCCAAGTCCACCATAACTAACTGGGGTTGTAACATTTGGGTATTCGGTTGAGTCCTCCCCAATCATTACAAACTGTGGATCATGCTCATGAACTTGATTATTTAATTTTTTCAAGAAGTTAATGCCAAATGGATTCTCTCGTCTGTCATTAGTGGCGTTTGGCCAGTATATGATATTTGCTACTGCATCCATACGAAAACCATCAATATGGAAATAATCAATCCAAAATAGGGCATTGGAGATAAGGAAACTTTGTACCTCACCTTTTCCAAGGTCAAAGTTTGCTGTTCCCCATATAGCATTTTCTCGATCACTTTCGGTGGAGTAGGAATAAATGTGGGTCCCATCGAAACGGTAAAGTCCATGCGCATCCTTGCAATAATGACCAGGAACCCAATCAAGAATGACTCCAATCCCATGTTGATGCATTTGATCAACAAATTCTCTAAATTCATCCGGCGTCCCATACCTGGATGTTACCGAAAAGTAACCAATTCCTTGATAGCCCCACGACGCGTCCAGCGGGTGCTCAACAAGCGGTAATATCTCAATATGGGTAAAACCATGCTCCAATACATATGGAATAAGTTCTGCTGCCAGTTCTAAATAGGTAAGGTACTCCCCATCTTCTTTCTTTTTCCAGGACCCTAGATGCACTTCATAAATCACGGCTGGCTCTGAAAGAAGGGGCTTTTTTCCTCTTCGAGTCATCCATTGATTGTCCTGCCACTTATAATTTTCTAACGAGTAAACAATCGAAGCAGTATTGGGTCTTATTTCAGAATAAAAAGCAAATGGATCTGATTTTAACAACTTCTCACCAGTTTGTGAGAAAATTTCATACTTATAAAGCTTACCTGTTAGATCCCTGTTTACAATCAGAATCCATACTCCTTCATCGTTAACCCTTTGCAATTCATACCCTTCACCATTCCAGTTATTAAAATCCCCCGTAAGCCTAACTTCCGAAGCATTAGGGGCCCATACGCAAAATCGTGTATAAATTTTATCGGAATTCTTAAAGATATGAGCGCCAAAAAGCTGATGACTTTGAAAAAAATTTCCTTCATGAANNTCGGAAAAAACGTATTCACTGTCATGGCTCTCCTCATCCTCAATGAAAATATGTATCTCAAAGACCAATTATAAGTGTATTTAATCAATATTCCTCATAAAACTTTTTTATCTTTTCTGACAATAACCGATACATTACTTCATCAAAAACTATAATTCGTCATATTTCGACACCATTCTTCAATATATATATCATTAATCGTCAAAAATATATAAAAAATTTTTAGTTTTTTT
>NZ_JBALSN010000203.1:0-840 GCF_036966985.1 Neobacillus drentensis
TATTATAGGGGGAAATTTAATGGATCAAACGATAAAAAAGACTAGCAAACCACCATACGGAATCCTTGCCGTCTTAATGGTCGGCGCTTTTATTGCTTTCTTAAATAACACTTTACTTAATATAGCATTGCCGTCAATCATGAAGGATTTAGAGATTGAAGCAGCTACGGTTCAATGGCTGACAACTGGTTTTATGTTAGTGAACGGAATTCTCATTCCTTTATCAGCCTATTTAATTCAAAAATTTTCTGTTCGTCAGTTATTCTTAGCTGCAATGATTTTGTTTACGATAGGAACCATTTTAGCAGGATTTGCACATGCCTTTCCATTGTTATTAACGGGGCGGATGGTTCAGGCTTCAGGGTCAGCGATCATGATGCCGTTGTTAATGAATGTTATGCTAACCAGTTTTCCAGTCGAAAAACGTGGAATGGCGATGGGGGTTTTTGGTTTAGTATTAATGTTTGCCCCAGCCATTGGACCAACTTTATCGGGCTGGATTATTGAACACTATGACTGGAGAATGCTCTTCCATTTTGTCACACCAATCGCAATTGTCGTTGTTTTACTTGGCGCTTTCTTACTTAAAGATAAAAAGGAGAAAGTAGATATCCGCTTGGACTTCTTAGCTGTGGTGTTATCAAGTATCGGATTCGGCGGAATTCTTTATGGTTTTAGTAAAGCAGGTACAAAGGGATGGGATAGTCCCGAGGTTTACGGTACACTCGCGATCGGGGTTATTTGTTTAGTAATATTTATCCTTCGTCAATTAAGTCAAGAACGACCTCTGCTTAACTTCCGGATTTATAAATACCCAATGTTTGCTTTATCATCGGCTAT
>NZ_JBALSN010000203.1:904-1234 GCF_036966985.1 Neobacillus drentensis
CTCCTTTAGATGCTGGCTTATTGTTACTGCCAGGTGCGATTTCAATGGCAATTATGATGCCAATAACAGGGAAATTATTCGATAAATTTGGCGGACGTACGTTAGCCATTATTGGTTTAGGGATTACAGTGGTCACTAGTTATATGTTTAGCAAATTAACACTTGAAACAACTTATACTCATTTAATTATTTTATATACAATCCGCATGTTCGGGATGTCCATGGTGAATATGCCAGTAACGACAAACGGCTTGAACCAATTACCAGCACGCTTTTATCCACACGGTACGGCGATGAACAATACGATGTCGCAGGTATCTGGTGCGATTG
>NZ_JBALSN010000203.1:1296-1925 GCF_036966985.1 Neobacillus drentensis
CAGCAGCTAAAAAGGCTGTACCAGCAAATCCGTCAGTAAAAATAACGGAAGCGATGCAATTAAAAATGCAGCATGATATTCAAATGAAAGCCATGTTAGAAGGTATTAATGATGCATTCTTTGTTACCGTCTTTATCGCCGGTCTTGCCTTGGTGCTTGCGTTATTTATTAAACGGGCGAAGCAAGCGGAAGACCCAGGAGATGTAAAGCCTTCTACTCATAAGGTAAAAGCGAAATTAGCGGAGAATTAAACTTAAATGATGGGGGTGACTATAAAGTCACCTCTATTTTTTTGTTTCTTTTCGATTTATAGTAGAATAAGGAGTACAAGAAACTGTGAAAATTAGGAGGAGCATTTTTGATGATAAAAGACCATATCCAACAATACATAGATGAAAAGCAATCCAATCAAAAGACAGGGGTGATCACACTTTTTAAAGAGGAAAAGGAGTATGCTGAAAAAAACCAACTAGCTGGTGATCTACAATTTTCCGAGCAGGATGCGAGTATTCGGTTCGCTGACGCCTACATAGAGCGATGTGATAAAGAAACTGAAAACATGCTGAAGAATGAATCATCAGCATTCTTAAATGAACCCCTTGATTACTTAAAAAAGCATAAAAATGAGT
>NZ_JBALSN010000203.1:2036-4365 GCF_036966985.1 Neobacillus drentensis
AAAAACATTAAAGGAAAATTTGAATAGCCTTTTAAACGGGGATGAAGCGAAATTTGATTTAATGTTTAGTCAAGATGATGGCTTATGGAATTTGAATTTCGCCTTAAATTATGTCGAAGAATTCAGGGAAGAGTTAACCATAGGTGAGGCGTTTCAACTCATTTATCGCTTTTTATTTCAATTGGTGGAAGCGGTCGAAGGGGAACGGAAATAAATTTGGTCAAAGACGTATGGATAGTAATTGATACCCATGCGTTTTATGATTTATCGCTAAATAGGGAGGAGAGATGTTATAAGATGCGAGTCATTTCCTTATGCCCAAGTAATACGGAAATTATTGAATATCTTGGTTTAACACACTTATTAGTAGGAGTCGACGACTTTTCCGATTGGCCTACTACAATTGTGAGTCTGCCTAAATTAGGTCCCGATTTGTCAATTAATATGGATTTGGTTGAGGAATTACAGCCAGATTTGGTCCTTGCATCTTTAAGTGTTCCAGGGATGGAGAAAAATGTGGAAGCTTTACAGATACGAGGAATTCCACACCTTGTGTTAAATCCGCAATCACTAACAGACATTGAAAATGATTTAATGATAACGGCTGAAGCACTCGGTGAGCATCAACGTGGAGTAGAGGCAGTCAAGCAATTTCGTTATCGCCTTGAAAAAGTTAAACAGAGAGGTGCAAATCACTATTACAAGCCAAATTTGTACTGGGAATGGTGGCCAAAGCCAATTTTTACACCAGGAAAAATAAACTGGCTCACGGAGATTTCTGAGGCTGCTGGGGCTGTGAATATCTTTCAGGATGTGGATTTAGCAAGCGTTCAAGCGGAATGGAAGGATGTATTAAGCCGTAAACCCGATTTCATTTGTCTTGCTTGGGTAGGAGTGAGAAAAGAAAAAATCCACAAAAGCATTGTTAAGAAGCGGGATGGATTTGAAAAACTAGGATATGAAAGTGATGATCGAATTCTAATTCTTGAGGAAGAGCTCTACTGCAGACCTTCCCCAAGGCTCATTGTTGGTTTAGAAAGATTAGTAGAGTTAATCCATAGAATTCACTGAGTACATTGTAATGTTTAGGGAAAATAAAAAGGGAGGGATTAGTAGCCCTCCCCAAAAATTCAACTAAAATCCTGCTCTGAAATCGAGATCGCCGAACCTGTTGAAGTATGTGCGTTTATCCATCCTAGCGAGGTTTCCGATACATTCGTCCAATCGGGTATTACATCCTTATGCTGCTCGACCCAACTCATACAGTATTGTGGATCAATATTATAATCAAGGCACTGAGCTAAGAAAGATTGGATGGTGTCTTCATTGCAATTCTGCCATGACCCACATGTATTACTCCACACATTTTCCATTTTTGTTTGCAGCGAAACCTCATTAATAAAATTACTAAATTGGAATTCGTTTGGCATATATGTTCCTCCTTTATAAAAATTCACATTCTTAAGTATGTCCAATCTGAAAATAATTGAACAAAAATCCACCTTCAAATGAGTTTTAAAACTTACTTTTATATTTATACAAAAAGGTAAAATTATACTTACGAGGATTAATATTCTTCATTATTCCTAGGGATTGTGTAATAATCTTAATAAAGAAGCTGGTTGGATCAAAAGGAGAGTTGATATGGAAAACAAAAGAAAAACAGCTCTAATACTAGGTGCTACCGGACTAGTAGGAAATGAATTGGTTAAAATCCTCATCCAACAAAAAAATTATGAAAAAATTTATGAAGAGTACAAACAGAATAGTCAGCAGCAAGCTCAAAGGGAAGCAGGGAACAGTAACCCTGATGGTAAAGAAGAATTCGTGTCGGTTAGGAAAAACAATGATGGCGATATTATTGCTTTTAAAACAAGTGCGGGACGCGAGTTGGATTATATTTCGGCTTTGAATGATGCAAAAGCTGGAAAGATAGCTCATGTCGATGTCTTCCACAAATATGGTCGAGACATTATCCGCAGTGAACCAGACGGCATCAAAGAAAATAATCTTGATCAATTACCTGAGTTTTAATGAAAAAATAAGTAGCACCTAAAGGAGTATTACCATGCATTGGTATGAAAAGTTGAATCAGTATTTTCCTGTTGAAGAAATGAAATCCAGGGCTCACATGGAAACCTTACTGAAAGAACGTTCAAACATCTATCATAAAGATGAGGGGCCAAACCATGTTTTGATGTATGTGGAATTGGATAATTTTGTGTTCATTGATTATCTATTTGTTTCAAAAAATGCCCGTGGACAGGGACTTGGCCATAAGCTCTTAGAAAAGTTAAAACGAAAAGGAAAACCCATTATCCTTGAAGTA
>NZ_JBALSN010000204.1:0-6524 GCF_036966985.1 Neobacillus drentensis
CCTGGCTGCTCATGCCATTCACGAAAGTGGCTTTGGAACTTCTAATATATCTTTAGGTAAAAACAACTTATTTGGTTATGGTGCCTATGATTCCGCCCCATTTGTTGGGGCCTACCGTTTCGCAAACGTTGAGGCGTGTATCAATTATGTTGCCCAAAAAATGAAAGCTGATTACCTAAATCCGAATGGGACACATTTTGAAGGAGCCTTCCTTGGTCAACTCACAAAGGATTCTAAACAAAAAAGGATCGATAGTAAAAGTATTGGCATGAACTATTGGTATGCAAGTGACCCTTACTGGGCAGACGGGATTGCTAAACATATGCAAAAGATCATGGCCTTCGATCAAAAATATTATGAGAAGGCTGCTATTCAGACAAAAGTTCCGGCCATACCGGGAATCCCAGTTGGCAAGGATACATTTCCAGCAGGAATACAAGCGAAAGCAGCAAAAGATTTATCGAGCGTGATTAAAAAAGGTTCAACGTTTACCTTGCTTGAGAAATCAAATGATTATATGCTCAAGGTCAATGTTAAAAACAAAGTTTATTCGCTTAAAATTGCTTTCTCAACGTACAATAAATATTTCTCCGTTCTTAACTTGGGAAGGGTTACAGACACGGATTCTGTCAATGTTCGACCGGAGCCCTCAACCAATAAGAAGGAAATCGCTAAACTTACTTTAAACACTTATGTCCATTTGGTCTTGGATTCCAAAGGGAATATCGTCATGGATAAAACAAAAAAGTGGTACAATGTCCAATTAGCGAACGATAAAAAAGGCTGGGTAAGTACAATGTACATTAATCGAGAACTAAAATAATTTTTGAGGCTGACTTGTTTATCAAGTCAGCTTTTTAAAAGACGTTAGTCTTTTTGATGGTATTTTGTTGGAAATTATTCAGTTCTTATTTGAATTTTAAGTTTGATAGTCTTATAATGGTTTGGTGAAGTCAACTACATTAAAAATGAAATATAATTTATGATATTGAATAAATATTACCGCTTTTTCCGAATACTAAATAGCAGGAGGAATTACTCTTATGAAAAAGGTTTTAACATATGGAACATTTGATTTACTACATTTTGGACATATAAATTTACTTAGCCGTGCCAAAGACTTAGGTGATTATTTAGTGGTTGGTCTTTCCACAGATGAATTTAACAAAGGGAAAAACAAACAAGCCTACCACAGCTTTGAAAACAGAAAGTTAATTTTAGAATCCATCCGCTTTGTGGATGAAGTGATTCCGGAAAATACATGGGACCAAAAAATTCAAGATGTAATTAAACATGATATTGATGTTTTTGTGATGGGTGATGATTGGAAAGGCAAATTTGACTTTCTAAAAGAATATTGCGAAGTGGTCTACCTGCCAAGAACCATTGGGATCTCTACTTCACAAATAAAAGAAGATTTAAATGCTGTCACAAATGGTTAGGGAACTAGCCATTTGTTTTTATTTACTCGTCTTTAAGTGTCTGTTTTCCATCTTTAGTCTGTGGCCGCTGAGAAACAAAACCACGTTTGTAGTCAGTTTTGGCGATAACACCCAGTATGTGTACAAAGAAATTCTTCGGCAGCACATTCCGACTGACATGGTGTTTCTTTGTGAACAAAAGGCGTTCCCTAAGTTTAAGGATGTTCAAGAGGCCACGACCATTCTCTTTGAGGCTAAACATCTCATCAACTGGATGCAAGCTGTGTTTCATTTAGCTACTTCCCGCCGTATTTTTATCGATAACTACTTTGGCTTCCTAGCTGCCGTGTCCTTTAAAAAGGAAGTCAAGTGTATACAGTTATGGCATGCCTCGGGAGCAATGAAAAAGTTCGGTCTTGAAGATGAATCAATCAAATCGCGAACGGATCGAGCAAGAGAACGCTTTTTACAGGTATATAGTAAATTTGACCGAGTGGTGGTCGGTTCGGATGTGATGACAGAGATTTTCATGAAGTCCTTTCATTTAAAAAAGGAGAATATCCTGCCGACAGGCGTTCCGAGAACTGATTTCTTCTATAATAAAGAGGCGAAACAAAAAGCAATTGATACCTTACTACATCAACATCCGAGCTTGAGAGATAAAAAAATTATTCTCTATGCCCCAACCTATCGAGACCATGAGTTAGAACATTTTAACCTTGTCTTAGAAGTTGAAAAAATGGCCCGTGAGCTGGGACAAGACTATCGGTTAATTCTCAGGTTACATCCAGCCATTGTTCACAAGGAGGATTTTGCTGCAACAAGATCGTCAGATTTCGTTGTCGACCTTTCCTCAAGCCAATATGATATTAATGAGCTGCTAGTTGCCGCCGATTATTTGATTACTGATTATTCGTCGATTCCATACGATTTTTCACTTTTACATAAACCAATGATCTTTTTCGCCTATGATTTAGATGAATACAAACAACAGCGTGGAGTCATGGAAGGATTCGAAGAGCACCTGCCAGGACCTTTAGTGAAAGATACGGAATCGATTATTGAACTGATTCAAAACAATCGTTTTGATATAAGCCAAGTTGAATATTATTCTGAAAAATGGAATCAATACTCTAAGGGCTGTTCAAGTCAAAACCTTGTACAGTACATATTTACTGAAGAGTGGTTTAAAGCAAAGAGTACTGGGTATTAATTTAATAAATGTGACAAGCTTCGATATTTCATGTCGAAGCTTTGTTTTTATTATGTCCCTTTGGAGAAATTAATGTATAATGAACAAGGTTATTATTAGCGATAGGAAGGACAATTTTCATGAAATCGATGATTACTATTGTAAAGGAGCAAATCAGTTCCTTTTACTTGATCCTGAGGTTATCTGCCTTTGAACTGAAAAGTGCGAATACGAATAATTATCTCGGCAGATTTTGGGAAATACTGAATCCAATGATTCAGCTGACCATTTATTGGTTTGTATTTGGGGCCGGAATTCGGAAAGGCCGAGAGGTTCCGCTGGATAATGGTATAGATGTTCCGTTTTTTATTTGGATGGTCACAGGAATGATTGTCTGGTTTTTCGTCAATCCCGCGATTTCTGCTTCATCACGATCGATTTATTCGAGAATCCAATTAATCGCAAAAATGAGTTTCCCGATGAGCGCAATTCCTTCTTTTGTCATCATGGCGAATTTTTATACCCATCTCATATTAGTGGCCGTTGTCACTGTCTTTTTACAATTTACTGAATTTAAACTAAGCATCTATTTTATACAGCTGCCTTATTTTATGATTGCTACGTTATTATTCTTGCTTGCCCTTGCCCTGGTTACTTCCACACTGTCAACCATTGTCAGGGACGTCCAGCAGGTCGTTCAATCCGTATTAAAAATGTTATTATATTTAACACCACTCTTATGGCAAACAGATCATTTAATGATCAATGGAATCGACTTTGTTTTTGTATTAAAATTAAATCCTTTGTATTACATTGTTGAAGGGTATAGAGCGGCTTTGCTAGGAACGACCTGGTATCCAGCTGAATACCCACAATTAACATTGTATTTTTGGATTACTGTAGTCGTGTTGTTTTTCATCGGTTCTGTCCTTCATTTGAAATTTAGAAACCGTTTTGTTGATTACTTGTAAATTGGAGTTGATTTTTCGTGAGTGAAACGGTGATAGTAAAGAATGTCTTTAAAAAATATAAAATGCATCGATCACCAAAAGAAAAGCTTCTAGATGTCGTTTTACCAGGTGGGTATGGCGAGGATTTTTATGCGCTCCAAGATATATCCTTTACTGCCCAGAAAGGGGATGTCATCGGACTTGTCGGTGTCAATGGTTCCGGAAAATCGACGCTGTCTAACATTATAGCAGGCGTGATCCCGCCCACTTCAGGTGAAGTTACCACGATTGGAACCACCTCAATTATCGCAATCTCCTCAGGTCTGAATAATCAATTGACAGGCCGAGAGAATATTGAGTTAAAATGCTTAATGCTCGGTTTTAAAAAGAAAGAAATTAAAGAGATGGAACCTGAAATCATTGAATTTGCCGATATCGGAAAATTTATTGACCAACCAGTAAAAAAATATTCCAGCGGGATGAAGTCTCGGCTTGGTTTTGCGATTTCGGTCACTGTAAATCCAGATATTCTAATTGTCGACGAAGCGCTATCTGTAGGTGACCAGGTTTTTGCGCAAAAATCAAAGAACAAAATGTTTGAGTTTAAAGAAAAAGGGAAAACCATTTTCTTTGTCAGTCATTCGATGGGTCAAATTAAAGAGTTCTGTGAAAAAGCTGTCTGGTTAGAATATGGTGAAATTAAAAAATTTGGACCGGTTAAAGAAGTCATTCCTGAATATGAAAAATTCCTAAAAGAATATAAGTCAATGACTCCGGAACAGCAGAAAAAGTTCCGTGAACAGGTCATGCAAAAACAAAAAGGCTTAGCTGCAAAGGGTATTTAGGATGAAAACAAACTTGGTTACCATTTTAGGAATAGATTTTGTGAACAAACGCTTTGATCAAGTAGTCGAGGATCTCTTATCAAGAATAAATAATAAGCGTAAATCCTTTATTGTCACTGCTAACCCGGAGATTGTCATGTATGCACATGAACATTCCGATTATAAAAAAATTGTCCAATCGGCCGACATGGTTGTTCCAGACGGATATGGAATTATTCTGGCATCGAAAATATTAAGTACTCCTATCATGGAAAGAGTGGCTGGTTATGATCTAACAGTCCGCCTTCTTGAAATTGGAAATAAGAAAAAGTTAAAAATTTATCTTTTAGGCGGACGCGAAGAAACCAATCAAAAAGCGGTGGACAATATTCACAATACCTATCCTGACATTCAAATCGTCGGACGTCATCATGGATTTTTTGATTGGGAGAAAAGTCAGGTGACTGCTGAAATTAAAGCAGCTAACCCTGATATCGTATTTGTGGCATTGGGATTTCCTAGACAGGAACAATGGATCGCTAAACATCTCGACCAGTTTTCCCATGGGCTTTTTATGGGGGTAGGGGGCAGTATCGATGTGCTTGCCGGTGAGGTCCAGCGTGCACCGCGTATTTGGCAAAAATTGAATCTTGAATGGTTTTATCGCTTGATTAGCCAGCCAACTAGATGGAGACGAATGTTGGCCATACCACGTTTTATCATACAAATCTTTAAATTAAAATTGCACAAATAGGCTACTGGCTATTTTGGTTAAAATACTTGTAACCTTTTGGAGCAACCAATCGTCTTACATGGTGAAAGAAGCTAATTACTAGCATCGTGATGTTAAGATTGAATATTCTGATAATTTATTAATTTATACCAAAGTAAAATTGGGTGTGCTATAATATGTTCGTTGTAGTGTACTTAGAAATATGTGCCTGTTTCTAAAATTTATTAATGGGGCATTATACTAATAGGGAGGGTCTTCATGTTATATCTGACCTTAATATTATGTTTTTTATGCTCCATTTTAATTACTCCAATTGTCAAAAAATTGGCTTTTAAATTAGGAGCAACGGACAGTCCTAATCAGCGTAAAGTACATTCTAAAATTATGCCGCGTTTAGGCGGGTTAGCGATTTATATCAGTTTCCTTTTCGGTCTATTAATTCTCCAACCATATAGTCCCTACCATGCAGCTATTATTGCTGGGGGCGTTATTATATTACTTACTGGTATGTTAGATGATATCTATGAATTGTCAGCCAAGATAAAATTTGCCTTACAAATCCTTTCCGCTCTGATCGTTGTCATGTGGGGCGGGGTGGAAGTAGAATTTATTAACTTACCGTTTAACGGCTATTTAGAATTTGGGATTTTCAGTATTCCAATTACGGTCATCTGGATTGTGGGCGTTACGAATGCTATTAATTTGATTGACGGTCTGGATGGCTTGGCCGCAGGTGTTTCCTCCATTGCCTTTATCACTATTTCCGGGATGGCGATTGTGATGGGGAATGGATATGTAGTCGCAATGGGGACAATCCTTCTCGCCAGCACGTTAGGATTTTTGATCTATAATTTTCATCCAGCTAAAATTTTTATGGGTGATTCCGGTGCGCTTTTTCTTGGTTATATGATCTCGGTTCTTTCCTTGCTCGGTTTTAAAAATGTAACCTTAATCTCGTTTGTTGTTCCGATTATTATTTTAGGTGTTCCCATTTCGGATACATTCTTTGCTATCATCCGCCGTATTTATAATAAGAAATCATTATCAGCTCCAGATAAATCCCATTTACACCATTGCTTACTAGAACTAGGTTTTACACATCGTGAAACGGTTCTGTTAATTTATGCAATGAGTGCCATGTTTGGTCTTGCAGCCTTTATTTTTACGATTACAACCGTATGGGGTTCGATCTTAATCATGACCATAATCGTTTTGGCGATTGAGCTCTTTGTTGAAACGATTGGATTAATCAATAAAAATTATCGGCCGCTTTTACGCATTATGGGAATTTTGAACAAAAACAGATAATATAATAGTTACTATTAAAAGGGTGAATCACAACAGTGGATTACCCTTTTATTGTTTTCTTTTACTTGAAATTTATGCAAATGGCTGTGTTAAACT
>NZ_JBALSN010000204.1:6611-11765 GCF_036966985.1 Neobacillus drentensis
CGCTCCAATCAACAGGTGCCCAAATAACAAATGACCTTTATTACAACTATACAAAAAAAGAACCCGTATCTATTGTGATTCGGGTTCTTTGGTTTATTCTGTTTCTGTTGTACTTGCTGTTGTTGTTGAGTTAAGATGTGCCTTCAGTTTAGATTTTGTTTCTTCTAAAGCAGCTTCGTCAAGTTGATAATAATAAACACCGTCAATATAGGAGTCGTCTCCTTTTAGTGACATCGATTCAACATCAATTCCAGATCCAGCCTGGACATAGCTAATAAATGATTTCATTTGATCAAACGTTAAGTCTGTTGACATGTTTTTTCCCACCGCTTCCATGACATCGGTGTAATTAGTAATGGATTTAACGGATGAACCTTTTGCGAGAATGGCCTTAAAGATTTGCTGCTGGCGCAATCCTCTTTGAATATCACTATCAATTTTTCTGGTCCGTGCAAATGCAAGAGCTTCTTCACCATCTAGTTCTTGTAAGCCTTTTTCCAAGGTAATGGCTTTGGCATGGTCCTCGGAATCTTGTTCAGAGAAGGTGAATGGGACGTCTACTTTGACACCATCAAGGGCATTAATCACATCAATAAACGCGTTAAAGTTCATTTTCACATAATAATCGACAGGAACGTCTAGTAATTCTTCTACTGTTTCAAGCGTAAGTTTCACGCCGCCGTACGCGTGGGCGTGAGTAATTTTTGTATAAATATCCTTCTCAGGAATATGAACATAGGAATCACGTGGAATACTTAATAGTTTAATAGATTTTTCTTCTTTATTAAAAGTAGCCAGCATCAACGCATCGGAACGAGAACTGCCACTTGACTTCCGTTTTTCACTATCATCGACACCTATAAACAAAATCGATGTATTTTCAAGTTTAACATTGGTTTTTGTTGTTTTTGTTTCGCGCTCAATCGGCTTGTAGGATTTATTCATGACAGATTCAGCCTTGTTATATAAAAATCCGCCGTATGCCGTTGCTCCGATAATCAATAATAGAATCGGCATGATGATCCATAGCAAAATTCGTTTTCGCTTTTTCTTACCTTTTTTCTTATTTTTATAAACCTGTCTATTGATAGACATAGATTGCCTCCTAGTAGTAAAGTAGAAAAATGTCAACTTTTGTTGAAAATCTACTCTATTTTATAATATTTATGGAGATTGGTAAAATGAAATTTTTTGTAAATTGAAATTTCCTGCCTTTGGACAAAGTGAAAGACGAGAAATGCCTAAATATCAGTTTCTAGATAGGTCATTTCTCCTTTTGTCATTTCGGCCTGTCCATTGGTTAATTCAATCATCCATTCTATAAATGCTTGTTGTTTCTCTTCTTCCACAAATACTTCAAATTCGACATTTTCTTGGTAGTGAATATTTTTAAGAATATAAATGGATGATCTTAATTCGTTTTCAATCTTTCCAAGCCAAGAATAATCGATTGTAATATGGAAGATCTGCATCAACTTTCTTTCAACGATTCCGACTGCATCCAGGCCTTCTGATGCGGATTTCCCATAAGCGCGGATAAGACCGCCGGCCCCTAATTTTATTCCTCCAAAGTAACGGGTAACGACAACTGTGGTATCCTTCAATTTTCTTTTTTTCAAAACCTCAAGAATAGGTACTCCTGCTGTACCACTTGGTTCTCCGTCATCATTGGCTTTTTGAATTTGATCATTCTCACCAATGAGATAGGCTGAACAATTATGAGTAGCATCCCAATATTTTTTTTTCAAAGCTTGGATGAATTCTTGAGCTTTCAATTCAGTTTCCGTTCTTTGGACATGGGCAATAAATCGTGATTTTTGTATAATAATTTCATGTTCACCAGCTTGTTTTACGGTATGATATCGAGGCAACATTCAGCGCACTCCTTTCTAAATTTCATAATGGTGTAATATAACTTTAATATGGCAGTAAAATATCCATGTTATAATAAAACAGATAAAAGTAGTGGAAACCTGTTTTATGGGCAGATAGTGGCATTCCTATTATACTACTACTTTTTACTTAAATTAATGGTAACGTGTATGATAAGATTAGCAAATTGAATCAATCCAATGTAAAATATGTTACAAGACATTTAGGTAAAATCCAAAGATAATGAAATCATTTGTTTGAAATTAGAATATTGTTAGCCATAGCGTTCAAACGCTTATTGCTTTTCTTATCGGAGGAATGTGTATGAAGATTAAGCAAATCAATATGAAATCAATTGATGAAATTCGTGAAGAAATGATTGAAACCGTTACTTGCTCAAAAAGTGACATCTTCCAGATAGGTGAGCAATGCCGTCAAGATTATGAAAACATGATTAATGAATTAGACAATATTAAGCAGATGATGGTAAAACTCACTACTGAAGGCGAGCTACTTGAAAAGCAAGTCCTTGATGCACGGAGCATGCTGTCAGAAGTTAGTATGAATTTTAAAAATTACTCGGAAGAAGAGGTCCGTGATGCCTATGAAAAGGCCCATCAGTTGCAAATGGATCTTTCTATTAATTGGCAATACAAGAAGCAGCTTTTGGATAAAAGAGCAGACCTTGAAAATCGTCTGGTAGGGTTGGACGAAACGATTGATCGTGCCGACCAACTGATATCGCAAATTTCTGTTGTGATGAATTACTTGACCAGTGATCTAAAGCAGGTTGGCAAAGTACTCGAACATGCAAAAGCCAAACAGGATTTTGGATTAAAAATCATTGAAGCACAAGAAGAGGAGCGCAAGCGGCTTTCGCGGGATATCCACGATGGCCCCGCTCAAATGCTTGCTAATGTCATTATGCGTTCTGATTTAATTGAACGTGTCTATAGGGAAAAGGGCGCGGATGAGGCTTTTTCTGAAGTCAGCAGCTTTAAAAAAATGGTCCGTTCGGCACTGTATGAAGTCCGACGAATTATTTATGACCTTCGTCCGATGGCATTAGATGATTTAGGTCTTGTCCCTACCCTCAGAAAATACCTGCGAACAATCGAAGAATATCATAACCAATCGAAAATTGATTTTGTGAATATCGGACTAGAGCGCAGACTTCCCACTAAGTATGAAGTCGCGCTCTTCCGGATGATACAGGAATCAGTGCAAAATGCATTAAAACATGCCAATGCCTGTGAAATCAAAGTACGGTTAGAAATAACCAATGCATCAGTTACCGTCTTAATTAAGGACAATGGTATTGGTTTTGATATCGCAGAAAAGAAACCTGAGTCATTTGGCATGATCGGAATGCGTGAGCGTGTTGACCTGCTTGAAGGTGAACTGACCTTTGACTCAAAAATTGGCAAAGGGACCGCTGTACTGATTCGAGTACCACTAATTAACTAGAAAACTATGAACCTACCGTCAATGGAGAAAATTTCGAAATTAGAAGGATTAGGAGGCGTTACAATTGACTACGAAAATTGTCATTATAGACGATCACCAACTATTTAGAGAAGGTGTTAAAAGAATACTAGAGTTTGAAAAATCGTTCCAAGTTGTCGCTGAAGGTGATGATGGATGCGAAGCTTTAAGATTAGTAGAAGAATTTCAACCCGATGTGGTGATCATGGATATCAATATGCCACAAGTGAACGGGGTCGAGGCTACGCGGGAATTAGTCGACAAATATCCTGACACGAAGATTATTATCTTATCCATTCACGATGATGAAAACTATGTGACCCATGCCTTACAAACCGGTGCCATTGGTTACTTATTAAAAGAAATGGATGCGGATGCCTTAATAGAAGCAGTCAAAGTTGTCGCTGACGGCGGATCATATTTGCATCCAAAGGTTACTCATAATTTAGTAAATGAGTACCGCAAACTGGCAGCGGGCGTTGCTCGCAGTGGCGGGGCTTACCTGCAAACAATGGAAATTCGCCGACCTTTGCATTTATTGACACGCCGCGAATGCGAAGTTCTTCAAATGCTTGCCGATGGAAAAAGCAACCGTGGTATTGGCGAAGCTTTATTTATCAGCGAAAAAACAGTTAAAAATCACGTCTCCAACATTTTACAAAAGATGAACGTCAATGACCGTACCCAAGCCGTTGTTGTCGCCATTAAAAATGGCTGGGTTGAAGTAAAGTAATCGGGTATTTAAGAGCATGCTTTTGCTTTTTAAAAGTATGCTCTTTTTGTTTGACCAATTAATGCAATTTAGCTGAGTTTCAGATAAAATACCATATAGTAGGTAAAAAGATAAGGATGGTATTTTGTTATGAAGACAGCTGTCGTCACGGATAGTACTGCGTACATCCCAAAGGATCTACGTGATAAATGGAATATACATATGATCCCGTTACATGTCATCTTTGGAAACGAGGTTTACCACGAAGAAGTGGATATTACATGGAGTCAGTTTTACGAAGAGGTTAAGACGAAAGAGCTGCCAACCACTTCCCAGCCACCCATCGGCCAGTTTGTTGAGCTTTTTGAGAGCCTTGCGAAGGAGCATGATGCAGTCATTAGCATCCATCTTTCCAGTGGAATCAGCGGTACGTTTCAAGGTGCGGTCACTGCTAGTTCGATGGTTGAGGGCATTGAGGTGCACCCCTTTGATTCAGAAATCAGCTGCATGGTGCAAGGTTTTTACGCTATTGAGGCAGCAAAATTGGCATCTGAGGGTGAGGATTCTGGAACCATTATGGCTCATTTAGAAGCATTAAAAATGACGGCCCGGGCCTATTTCATGGTGGACGATTTAGCTCACCTGCAACGAGGGGGACGCCTCTCAAGTGCTCAAGCCTTTTTCGGCAGCCTCCTTCAGGTGAAACCACTGCTCCATTTCGAAAACAAAGTCATTGTTCCATTTGAAAAAATCCGCACTCGGAAGAAAGCAATGAAACGAATCGTTGACCTTCTTGATGAGGATGCCTCTAGCGGAAACAGCTATCAAGCTGCCATTATCCACGCAAATCGTGAGGAGGAAGCCAGGGAGTGGCGCGACGAGCTAGCAGCCCTTTATCCTAACGTCGAATTTACAATCAGTTACTTCGGCGCCGTCATCGGTACCCATCTCGGCGAAGGAGCCATGGGTCTGGGCTGGATGAAAAAATTAGATAGGTAAACAAGTGAGTTGCCATTCCGTCCTTTGGGCCGGAATGGTTTTTTATTCTTGGGGGTGGTTGGGTGTTCGCGGAATCAAAAGGGGTT
>NZ_JBALSN010000204.1:11985-12156 GCF_036966985.1 Neobacillus drentensis
TTGGCGGAATTCCGTTTCAAGTTGACGGAATCCTCTGGTCGAGAGAGAGAGAGCAAAATCGACCACTGTATACGGGCGAGATCTTCTAAAAAAGGTAATTAAAAGGGGGTTGGCGGAATCAAAAGGGGTTTCGGCGGAAAAGGCAGTGGAATTGGCGGAAACCATCCTCAG
>NZ_JBALSN010000204.1:12221-33264 GCF_036966985.1 Neobacillus drentensis
CTCCGAATGTTGGCGGAAATCCGTACCAGCTTGGCGGAATCCTGCTAGCAACAATAGCAAAGACATCAAACTGACACATATCCATAAAAAATTTCCACGATTGAGCAGGAGATCATACAAACTTTGTAGAAATTTCTCAAAAAAGATAAGGGAGTTGACGATTAACTTGATCATGAAAGGTTTAACCCCACCCCAAAGACTACTTTTAACAGAAATCCTAAAATTACGTCTCATTATCGGCCACAGAAAATATCCAGAAATTGAAAAAGAACTAGCCAAACGATGGGCTGGATACTGGGGAGAAATTGCTTTAGCAAACTACGTTAAAGAACTTCCACAAGATAAATACCTCATCTTCCATGACCTCCAACTCCAATACAACAGCATCCACTTCCAAATCGACACCCTTCTATTCTCCCAAAAATGCATCCTTATCATCGAAGCCAAAAACATCCTGGGTAAATTGACATTTGATAATACTTTCAAACAACTTATCCGAACAAATGAAGATGGAACCGAAGAATCCTTTGAGGACCCGCGTGTTCAATGTCAACGACTTCAGTCCCTCCTGCGCAATTGGTTGATCAAAAACCATTGCAATCTACTCCCGGTTGATAACTTAATTTTTTTCAAAAGCACTAGTACTATCCTAAAAACTAATTCCGGAGATAAAACAGATTTTTCCAAAATATGCAAAGGAAGAGACTTCTTTAATAAAATTGATAGCATGGAACAACGATATAATCATGAAAGGATTGATCATGAGTCAATGATTAAAATAGGTAACTTACTCTTAAATCAAACTAGCCCAAAGCCTATTAACATCTTAAAAGAATACAATCTAACAGAAAAAGATATTCGGAGCGGTGTTTGCTGTCCTAATGAGCAATGCAACTATATTCCGATGAATTACAAAAGAGGTAAATGGAGCTGCCCAGCATGTCAGACTTCCTCAAAAGATGCCATTCTAAAAACACTTAGTCATTATTACTACCTATATAAGCCAACGATTACTAATCTAGAATTGAGAAATTTTCTACTTCTCTCGAGCCCTGATACCACTCAAAAGTTACTCCACCGATTAAACCTTCCAACAACAGGTAAAACAAAAGATCGACTCTATTATCTCAATCCAGAGAAGGTGACCCAGTGCGATTTATCATAAAAAACAACCTACTAATTCCAATCACCACAAAAGAAGACTCATTGCCGATCTCTAAACTGCCCAGCATCCCTCAGGCGCCGTTCAATCCAACCTTCTCCTACAATCCTTACCTGCAGCAGCTCCTCACTGGCAAACAGCTTCTCCCAGATGATATCCCAATACCCTTCACTGAAATCCAAACCCACTATGAAAATGGCTATATCACCTATCGAAAAGGAATCTACTATGAAGGGAAAAAGCCAGTTTGTGCCCGATGCGGCAACAAGGAGCCGCACTGGTTTGCATCCTACCAATGCTCAAGATGTAGAGAAATCTGCCTCTATTGCCGCCATTGCATCATGATGGGAAGGATCAGTGCCTGCACTGCGCTCATCGGCTGGAATGGTCCGGTGCCTGACACCGAACTTCCAGCAACCATCAAACACTGGCAGGGGACGCTCTCTAAGGGGCAACAGGTGGCATCGGACCATGTAACCAGCGCTATTCAGCAAAATCAAGAACACTTAGTCTGGGCCGTATGCGGAGCAGGGAAAACTGAGGTCCTTTTCGCTGGAATTGAAACGGCACTTGCTGCTAAAAAAAGAATCTGCATTGCCACGCCACGGACTGATGTCGTCTTAGAACTCACACCCAGGCTGAAAGCCGCCTTTCCAGAAATAAAAGTTGCCTCCCTTTACGGTGGAAGTGAGGACCGACATGTTTATGCTCCGCTTACCATCGCAACCACCCACCAGCTTCTCCGCTTTTACCAGGCCTTTGATGCAATTATATTAGACGAGGTCGATGCTTTTCCGTATACAGTCGAGGAATCGCTTCAGTATGCCGCTATCCAGGCTCGAAAGGCGTCCTCCTCCATGATTTACCTGACTGCTACACCCAATCAAAAATGGCAAAGGGAATGCCGGACAGGAAAAAGAGCATTTACCACGATCCCAGCACGTTTCCATCGCCATCCGCTCCCGGTCCCTAAGTTTGAATGGTGCGGTAATTGGCAAAAGCAGCTGCAAAAAAATAAGCTCCCGCCCAATGTCCTCCGCTGGATTACCAATCGGATTCATGCAAACAAACAAGCATTAGTGTTTTTTCCACATATCCCTTTAATGGAAAAAGCTCTCCCTATCTTACGCCAATTGGCTACAACCGTAGAAGCAGTCCATGCCGAAGACCCTGACCGCAAAGAAAAGGTGCAAAGAATGCGTTCCAAAGAAATACCACTGCTTTTGACGACAACCATTCTTGAACGAGGGGTAACCTTCCCCAACATTGACGTCGCCGTGGTAGGGGCTGAAGAGACTGTTTTTTCAGAAAGTGCCCTTGTCCAAATTGCTGGAAGGGCGGGGAGAAGCAAGGATTATCCAGAGGGGGTAGTGACCTATTTTCATTATGGAAAAACCGAAGAGATGATAAGGGCAAGAAAGCAAATCCTCTCGATGAACCGGGAAGGGATCAAAAGGGAGTTACTCGACAAGTAAAAAGGAGTTTTAATAATGAACTTATTTCATCAAAACCGCTGTCTAATCTGCCATGAAGTGATCGTGCCAAGCATCGGCTGGCAGGCTATTTTCTCTATTGATAAGGAACATCACATTTGCCCTGTCTGTGAAAGAAAACTAGAACAAATTCACGGTGACCAATGCCGAATATGCAGCCGGCCTTTTTCCAAAGTAAATGATCAATTTCGCAATGGGGATATATGCCATGATTGCTTCCGTTGGGAGGAAGACCCTAAATGGCAAGGAAGCCTTGAGAAAAACCATTCCTTTTTCCTCTATAATGATTTTTTAAAAGAAGTAATTGCAACCTTTAAATTTCGCGGTGATTATGTATTGGCAAAGATATTTTCAGAACTTTTCAAGGGGAAAATAGGTGGATTATCCCCAGACCTGCTGGTGCCTATCCCATTAAGTGACAAACGGCAATATGAGCGGGGATTTAATCAAGCAGAGGCACTTCTCATCGAAGCGGGCTTTTCCCCTGCACGTCTCCTCAGCCGGGTCCACTCAGAAAAGCAATCGAAAAAATCTCGGTCGGAGCGAATCCATCTTCCGCAAGTCTTTCAGGTTCATCCGGATGTCAATGTAATGGGGAAAAAAGTGGTCCTAATCGATGATATTTACACAACCGGTTCCACACTAAGGCATGCTGCCAAACTATTGAAGGAGGCAGGTGCGTCTAGAGTACAATCCCTAACACTTGCACGTTAGTTCATGCAATCCTGAACCACCTGAACCTTCCTTTGATTCTATTAAAAACCCATCTTTAATGCCTTTTGTGCCGTTTCAATATCATGACCAAGCAATTGACCTAAATCATAGGCCGGATAATAGCCGTGCTTATGCATGTAATTAAAAATCCTTTCATGGCCATGAATTGCTCCTAACAGTTGATTGGTAAACGTTTTTCGTAACGAAGGAGTGGCTGTTTCTGTAATAGCTACAGACAAATTCCGCACCAATGCTTTGGATAACCCTAGCAAATCTCCAGCATAAAAGCCTGTATCCTCACGCACATCCTCATCTTCCCTACCTTGAATGCCTGCGGCAGATGTATAAAACTTAAGTAAAGCTTTTAGGTTGCCTTCAAGATCATGTATACATTTTCTGTAAAGTTCCTTGAGTTCAGGATCAGTAATTTTCTTAATCGACATTTTCAGTTTCATTAGACCCACAGATTGAAAGGCAACCATCTCGTGCAATTCCAAGGTCTCATGCCAGGCTAGTAATTTTCTTTCCTCTTGCTCCATAACGAAATCCTCCATTCAGTTATAGCATCCATTTACACTATTCTTGGAGCATTCTGCTGGATAGTTGTCCCAATAAAGATTACAATAATATTGAATAACCATTCATTTTAGTGATAATCACCTGTTGATGTCAAAGGTCATGTAAAACCTTGTCACTATATTCCCTTTGTTTTTGTCAATAAATCGACAAAATTTTTGTTCTGATTTAGCAGGATAATCATAGGGTAAAATAGAAATGTTAATACATAGCCTTAACTAAAGGAGGAATCCACAAATGAATTATAACGTTCGTGGTGAAAACATTGAGGTAACTCCAGCAATTAGAGAGTATGTAGAAAAGAAGATCGCAAAATTGGAACGCTATTTTACAGAAGCACCTGATGCAAAGGTAAATGTGAATCTAAGATTCAATCAAGATAAAACTTCTAAAGTAGAGGTAACAATCCCGCTGCCACAACTTGTTCTTCGTGCTGAAGAAACAAATCTTGATATGTATGCTGGGATTGACTTGATAACTGACAAATTAGAGCGCCAAATTCGCAAGCACAAAACAAAGGTAAACCGCAAATTCCGCGAAAAAGGCGACTTTCCAATTACATTTGCAACAACTGAAAACACGGAAGTACATGATTTAGATGAGGATGAATTAGAATTAGTTCGTACAAAGCGCTTCGACCTTAAGCCAATGGATAGTGAAGAAGCTATTTTGCAGATGAATATGTTAGGCCATAGTTTCTATGTATTTACTAATGCAGACACACATCGAACAAACGTTGTTTATAAGCGCCGTGATGGCCGATATGGTTTAATCGAGGCACACTAAACATATATAAAGAAGAACGCTGCTCTTAAACAGAGCGGCGTTTTTTTGCTTGTGCATAAAATTTCATTATTCTAATTTACTAGCTACTTACTTGTTTTTTCTTTATAAAAGTTCCTATTGAAAGTTATCCCCATGTGGATAACCGAGAATTACTGAAATTTACTCACAATCCCGTGAATGATATCCACAATTTTCAGAATATATCCACAAATACCCGCAACTTATCTACAATTCCACCAACTTGCCTACAATTCTTACAATCAAAAACAAAAAAAGCCAGCGATATATGATCGCCGGCCTATCAAAACAAAATCCTATTTTCCTGCCCCGCAGCAGTTCTTGTATTTCTTGCCGCTGCCACAAATACATGGATCATTACGGCCAACATCAAGTTGCTTTACTTTTGGCTTTTTCTTAACGGCTTCACCGTCTTCTTTTGGGTTCACCGCTTGACCTTTGGCTACTTCTTGGCGCTCAAGATTGTTGCGGATTTCAGCCTTCATGATGTACATGGCCGCTTCATCCTCAATCGATTGAACCATCGCTTCAAACATCGCAAATCCTTCATGCTGGTACTCACGAAGCGGATCAATCTGACCATAGGCACGTAAATGAATTCCTTGACGAAGCTGATCCATTGCATCAATATGATCAATCCATTTGGAATCCACCGCACGCAGCGTTACAACCTTTTCAAATTCACGCATCTGCTCAGGGAAGAGAATCTCTTCTTTTTCATCGTAACGTTCCTTCACTTTTGCAAAAATCGTATCGCGGATTTCGTCCGGTTCTTTTCCTTTCAAGTCATCCACTGTGATGTCACCTTCATGGAGAAGGGAGGCATTCACAAAATCGATGATGGCTTCAAGATTCCATTCTTCTTCATCCTCATGCCGTGATGCATGAGCATCGACATTTCGCTCGATGGAATTTAAAATCATCTTTTGAACGATGTCACGGAGATTTTCAGATTCTAGTACTTCATCACGCTGGGTGTAGATAATTTCACGCTGCTGACGAAGAACATCATCATATTGCAAGAGTTGTTTACGAGCATCAAAGTTGTTGCCCTCAACACGTTTTTGTGCCGATTCAACCGCCCTTGATACCATTTTACTCTGGATTGGCTGTGTATCATCCATGCCAAGTCGTTCCATCATTGCTTTCATATTATCTGAGCCAAAGCGGCGCATCAGTTCATCTTCCATGGATAAATAAAACTGAGTAATACCCGGGTCCCCTTGACGTCCAGAACGTCCACGAAGCTGATTATCAATCCGTCGGCTTTCATGGCGCTCCGTTCCGATGACGGCAAGTCCCCCTAGTTCTAATACCCCTTCACCGAGCTTAATGTCCGTCCCACGTCCAGCCATGTTCGTTGCGATGGTGACGGCCCCTTTGTGTCCAGCTTCGGCAATAATCTCAGCTTCACGTTCATGGTTTTTCGCGTTCAACACATTATGGCGAATCCCTTTTTTTACTAAATAATTGGAGATAAGCTCAGACGTTTCAATCGCCACCGTACCAACAAGTACAGGCTGTCCTTGCTGGTGACGCACCGCGATATCTTCAACAACGGCACGGAATTTACCGTTCATAGAAGAGTAAATTAAATCTGGACGGTCATCACGGGCAATAGGGCGATTCGTAGGAATAACAATAACATTCATGTTATAAATGTTACGGAATTCTTCTTCTTCCGTTTTTGCGGTACCGGTCATCCCTGCTAATTTTTCGTACATCCGGAAGTAGTTTTGGAACGTAATCGTTGCCATGGTCATACTTTCGTTTTGAACTTCGAGGCCTTCTTTCGCCTCAATAGCTTGGTGCAAGCCTTCGCTATATCGACGGCCTTTCATTAAACGCCCGGTGAACTGGTCAACAATGACAATTTCGCCGTCTTGGACCACGTAGTCAACGTCAAGATGCATGCTGACATTTGCTTTTAATGCTTGGTTAATATGATGGTTTAAGGTTACGTGGGACATGTCGAAAAGGTTATCAATGCCAAAAGCTTTCTCAGCTTTACTAATTCCTTCTTCGGTCAACATTACGCCCTTCGTTTTTTCATCGTACGTATAATCTATTTCTTTTGAAAGCATCTTAACAAAGCCATTGGCCTGAATATAGAGGACAGCCGATTTTTGTGCTGACCCTGAAATAATTAACGGTGTACGTGCTTCATCAATTAAAATCGAGTCAACCTCGTCAATCACTCCAAAGAAAAGTGGCCGCTGTACTTTTTGTTCCTTATAAAGGACCATGTTATCACGCAAGTAATCGAAACCAAATTCGTTATTCGTTCCATACGTAATATCAGCGGCATAGGCTGCTTGTTTTTCTTCCTTATCCATACTATTTAAATTTAAGCCAACCGTTAAACCAAGGAATTGATACAATTCACCCATTTCGGCGGCGTCACGACTTGCTAAGTATTCGTTGACCGTAACAACGTGAACCCCTCGACCAGAAAGTGCGTTCAAATAAACTGGCATGGTCGCAGTTAACGTTTTACCTTCCCCTGTTTTCATCTCCGATATGTTCCCTTCATGAAGAGAAATCCCCCCCATTAACTGAACATGGTACGGATATAAACCGAGTACACGCTTGGCACCTTCACGGACAACGGCAAATGCTTCAACCAGGAGATCATCTAATGATTCCCCGTTTTGATAGCGGGACTTGAACTCTTCCGTTTTCTCGCGTAGCTGCTCATCGGTCAACCTTTCTGTTTCCGCAGCCAGTGCGTCAATTTTCACCGCAAGCTTGTCTAGGCGCTTTAGCTCACGCTTGTTCAAGTCAAACACTTTATCTAAAATCCCCATATCTGATGAACGCTCCTTTTTATCGAGACTAATACACTATTTTTAAAAAAATCCATTCATGAATATTCGCTATTTTCCTTTTTTATCTTACCATTTCCACAATACAGTGACAACAATGATAGAAGGATACAAGATTCGGACAATCATCTATTATATTTCCTTCCAAGTCAAACACTTCAGCTTGGGTTTCGATAAGTTCGATTTTTCGTCAAATATGTCAGACTTATGAAGTGGTTTTGAGAATGTATTTCAACTAGAAATTCAAATTATAATTAAGGGTGAGAATTGTATAAAAAGTCCGTAAAGCGAATAAATATACAATTGCATGCAGAGTAAACAACATTGATATAGTATTAAATATCATCGAGATAACAACATTTATGTGTTGTTTTTAGTGGTAAATACTCATTTAGTTTGTTTGAAAAATTATTCACAAATTGTACATTGGAATATACTCTTACAATGTTAGATACTACCCTTAGAGAGGTTAAAATGGAAAATAAATAGAGAGAGAATCCAAAATGGGAAGGGTGAGTTAAGTGGCCATTTGGGGGAAAAAAAATAAAGATAAAGATCCCGAAAGTAGAGAAGATAGAAAAAAGGCTGGCCTAATTCGTGGATTATGGCGAAAGTTTCGAGGAATTGATTGGAGCAACCCAGTGAACAGATGGAAATTATTATTTGTTTCACTTGTAGGATGTATCGTTGTATTTGGTGGAGGGTATGGAGTTCTAACCATGACTAACTCACCTACATTTTGCGCAAGTTGTCACGAAATGGCACCTGAATATTCAACGTTTACTGCAAGTGCCCACAATCAAATTTCATGTGTACAGTGTCATATCAAGCCAGGTTTCACCAACATGATTACTCATAAAATGAAGTCTATGAAAGAAGTATACTACCATGTTACGGGTGTACCTGAACAAATAGTGCAAACCGAAGAAGAAGCCGTTTCAAATCAAAACTGTTTACAATGTCACTCGAAGAACCGCCTAGTCACAGCATCCGGAGACCTAAAAGTAAACCACAAAGGTCATATCGAAAAAGATATCCCTTGTATTACTTGTCATGCCGGTGTGGTTCACGCGAAGATGGCAACCCGTGGAATCAACGTTGAAGAAGTACGCGGCGAATGGACGAAAGAAAGTGCTGAAAAATTAATGGAAAAGAAATACTTGAGACCGAATATGGGGACTTGTATTGACTGCCATGACAAAGTAAATAACGGGGAAAAGCCTTGGAAAGATCCAGCTTATAACGTTCCGGTTAATCCTGAAGAAGTAGAGAAAAAGCTCGAAGAAAAAGATAAAGAAGCAACAAAAGAAACTGCAGCAGAATCAACTCCTGAAGGCGAAACAACGGAAGCATTAGCTGCAACACATGATGCAAAGACACAAGATATTATTTTACAAGCAATCGGAAAGCAGAAAAAAGATATTAAGGTTTCGATGGAATGTGAAACTTGCCACAAACAAACGGAAATTCCTAAAACACATAAAAATGTAGATTGGGGCAATAATCACGGCGGTACAGCTGTTCAACAGCTAGATAAATGTATGAATTGTCACCAAGATTCAAAATGGGTAAGGGAAATTCCAAAAGAAGATATCGTCTCACTTCTTAAAATGGGTAATTCAAAAGTTAAGTACACACCAAACGTTACACTTGCAAAAGAACAAGCACGTACAAACAAATTCTGTAGTGCCTGTCACTCAGATCGTCCGGATGGACATGGTGAAAGTAATCAATGGTTGACTTCCCATGCATCCAAAGCGAAAACCAGTGATCAGAAAGCAGAATGTTTCGTCTGTCATGACCGTGATAAACCAAAAGCAGACTCAACCAATGCAAAAGCACCAACAGATGTTTATTGCCAATACTGCCATAGAACTGGCTTTAAAGATGATAAGAAATAACTAATCAAAATCTGGAGGGACGCTTTATGGAAGAGGAAAAGGAAATGCGGTCGGCCCCTCCTCGTTATCGGTATAAATTAATTAAGTTTATGACTCTTGCACTGTTTTTTATAGTAATCTTCCTTGCACTTGGGTTCTCTGGGCTAAAGGCTACCTCTAGCTCAGGGTACTGCTCATCATGTCATGAGATGAAACCCGAGTACTATACGTGGAAAGCTTCCACGCATAGTGAAGTGGATTGTGTTAGCTGTCATATCCAGCCTGGGGCAAAGAATTTAGCAAAAAATAAAGCTAATGGGGTTGTCGAGCTTTATAAAAAAACTATGAACACCTATTCAGCACCGATTCAAATGCCAAAAGAAATACCGAATTCTGCTTGCGAATCATGTCACAATATGGACAAACGAGAAGTAACTCCTTCTGGGGATATCATTATTCCCCATGATAAGCATTTAGCAAAAGATGTTAAATGTACTCAGTGTCATAGTGGCGTAGCACATGGGAAAATAGCAGAACGTCAAGTAACCTTCAAAACAGACTATGGAAAATGGGATGACTCACTCGGAAAATCAATGATGAGTGATTTGAAGTTTACTAAGACTAAAATGGAAACTTGTGTGGAATGTCATGAAGTACGTGACGTATCTACCGAGTGTAAAACATGTCATACCACTGGTGTGTTACCGAAATCCCACAAAGAGTCGGATTTTAAAACTGGTAGTCACGGAGAGTTAGCTAAGAAAGACTTAAAAAGTTGTAATAAATGTCATTCATTTATGTCCGAAACTGAAATAAAGGGTTTTGTAGAAATCCCTGCTTCACAACAATTTTTAAGTAATACAGATTCGAAAATAACCCAGATCTCAGCTCAAGATTATGCGAAGGAAAATACGTTTTGTAAAGATTGTCATACGACGAAACCAAAAAGTCACGTTAAAGGTTTTGTCAATCTTCATGGTGCTAAAGCTAAGGTGAGTATGGAAGCATGTCTTGCCTGCCATGATAAACAAAAGACTGGATTTAATAAAACGAATAATGTTACGTGTAATAGCTGTCATCCAGCAATGCATGCTGACAAGAATTTTAAAGAAAGACATCCAGTTAATATTCAAAATGCAACAAGACCAACTGATTTTTGTTATACCTGTCATAATAAACCTAAATGTACATCATGCCATAAAGAAGATTAGTAATTAATCAGATTAGGAGGGCTAATATGGAAAGTCAAGTTAAGCCTGATGCCCAGGAACAATCCAGAACAGAAAATATTAAAAAGGTCAAGAAAGACCGATTTACATGGTGGCAATCGCTAATTATTCTTGTTGTGACCTTAGCGATTTGTCTCTCTGCAGGATATTATGTAAGTGCTAAATACCTGTGGAATAAAAATGATGATGAAATCGTCAAGCAGATAGAATATAACAAAGCACTTGTTGAACAGAAACCTAATGATGCAAGTTTAAGAGTTCAATTAGGTTATAGTTACTTTTTAAAGGGTGACGATGACAAAGCTATAAAAGAATATCAGACAGCGAAAAGCTTGGATAAAGATTATTATGCTGCCTACTTGAATTTGGCTATTGTTTATGACAAGCAAAAACGCACTGACGATGCACTGCAAATGGCTTCTAAGGCATCTAAACTTGCTCCGCAGGATTATAAAAGTCTTTTATTAAAAGCAAGAAGCTACCGTAAATTAAAAATGTATGATAAAGCAACTGAAGCACTGGAAATAGCCAATCGTTATAAACCAGGAAATACAGATGTAATCTATGAAACTGGTTTAGTGGCAGAGGACCAAGGAAAACTTAAAGAGGCAGAAGATATTTATAAAGAATCTCTTTCTTATGATCCAACATTTAAGCCAGCACTAGAAGCATTAGAACGTCTAAAGACTAAAAAGAAATAAGGAAGGAGATGGGATCCGTGAAAAAAAAGACAACGTATATATGGATGGGAACCATTGTCGCACTTAGTGTCGTTTTATTCGCCGTGATTTACTTTTTCAATCTTCAGGATAATGCTATAAAAGTGGCTAGTAAAGTGGATGCTGGTGGCCCTCCAACCTTGAGTTATTACATTCAAGGGGACATGAATGACCCGCTTGAAAAACCAATGGATGTTACGAAAGTTGGACAATATGTCTATGTAACAGATACAAACCACAAGCAAGTTCAAGCTTTCGATACTTCAGGAACGCCTATCTTCAAATTTGGTAAGGAAGGCTCCGATAAAGGTCAATTTAAATTTCCTTACGGAATTGCTGGTGATAAAGATGGTAACATTTATGTCGCTGACCTATACATTGGCAAAATCTCCATTTTTACTTCAAAGGGAAAATTCATTAAATACTTTGAAGTTGCCAATAAAAAGGATGCATTAAAAGGTCCCGGCGGTTTACGGATTTACAATAACAAACTATATGTAACAGATATTCCGAAAAACAAAGTAAATGTCTTTGATCTTAAAGGGGAAAAATTACTTGAAATTAATACCGCAACAGGGAAAAAAGATGCTCTCAATGCGCCAAACGCAGTTACCGTTGACGATGATAATAATATCTATGTTTCCGATACAGGTAATCAACGTCTAGTAGTTTATGATCAAAACGGAAAGTATAAGCGGGTTATTAACGGTTCAGCAGATGGTAAAGGCAGTTCCAAATTCGTTAATCCAAGAGGAATTGGAGTTCAGGCTAATGGAACTTTATTAATGGTCGATAATATGACTCATTATCTTTATGGATACGATAAAGAAGGAAAACAAGTTTTTCAAATTGGTGGAATTGGCAGCGAAAAAGAGCAATTTTATCTTCCTAACGGATTATTTGTAGATGATAAGGGAGAAGTGTTTATCACCGATACTGTAAATGCAAGGGTTGGTCTTTATTACTAATAACTTTTTAACATTAAAGGAGGTGATGCCTTAATAGAGGGAGAGATTAGTATTACAAATTAGAAAAAGATAAAAAGAGAAAAAGAGAGAAAGAGAGAAAGAAAAAATGGGAGGTTTTTTGGAATGAGTAAGATGAAACTTAGCTTCTCACTAGTCTTAACGATTATTCTAGTGGGAATACTTAGCACCTCTGTATTTGCAAGAGGCGCGTTCTGGGGCGGTTTAACTGCAAACGGCACAGGATATGACTTTAAGTTTATTAATACTAGTCATGATTCTACGAAAGACTTTAGCGTAAAGGTATATGAGAATCAAGACGGGGAGTATGCAGAAGTTTATACATCTGCTGTACTAAGCGATGTACCTTCATACCCAGAACCAACAGGTGCAGCTGCTGAGTACAAAACGATCAATATTCCTTATTCAGCTGATGGTTCTGCTGGTGTTAATTTTGAGCAGAAAGTAATTTACAAATTTGTTCTTATGGATGGAACAACTGAGACTGAGACAAAATATGCAGTAAATTGGACTCATGAGAATCCAAGCTTAGCATCAATTGCTAATGACCCAAATAGTCTTTTAGACGTTGATGGTTCAGGTCTAGTTAACGCCAATCATACTGGTGTACCTGGAGCTGCAAGTAAAGGCGGCAATAAACACGGTTTCTATCAAAACAACACAAACTCTTGTGCTGCTTGTCACCAAACTCACACAGCTGCTGAAGGTGAAGCATTATTGTTCAAAGACGGCGTATACAGCACATGTTCTGCTTGTCATGATGGTACAACTGGTGCATACAACGCATTTGCTTCAACTACTGAAGAAACAACAAAAGAAATCGCTGGTACATTTAACGTTAAACAAGATACTACACACAATGGTTCCCTTCACCAATCTGACGGTTCCATTAATGTAAGTGCTGCTCCTGGAGGAAACACCAAAGCATCAGGAAGTAATACAATCTGGGGTAACGAATTCAACTGTGCTAGCTGCCACGCACCACACGGTTCAGGTTCTACAATGGAAAACAACTTGAATATGGACCCACTAGGATGGGGTGGAGTTGCTTATAGCACATCTACACCAGATGGAAAAAATGGTAAATTATTCAAAGATCTTACTATCATTGATTTAGATTCAGCTACTTTACCATCATCAATGACTACACCATATATTGTTGCAAAGAAAACTGTAGCAGCTGGTGACATTTCTACAGATAAAACAAAAGAAGGTTACATGTATAGTCGCGAAGGTGTTGTATTAGGTCAAAAGGTCATCCAAACATACAGATGGACTGGGAAATCATATTCTAAAGACTTCTCTCTATGGTTAAGAGGTTCTAGCCGTGAGGCAGCTAATACTGTCTTAACTGGTGCTCCACCAACCCTAAAAATCGTCTGGAGAGATGGTTTTGCAGTTGGTACTTCTGCAGATGTTGATGCAGTTACTAAAGCAACAATCTCTTTAGGTATTGATGTTGAAACTACTACTAATATTAGATCTTTATTTGATAGTACTTATGCAAACTATGTATATGATAGTGGTACAGAAATGAGTAAATATTGTTCAGCTTGTCACACTGACTATTTGTCTAATACACGTACTATTAAAACTGGTACTTATACTCAAGCACACCGCCACACAACTGGCAAAGATAATCTTACTTGCGTACGTTGCCACTACGGTCACGGTACAGATGCTACAATCATGAAGGACTCTAACGATGAATCTTATTACGAAGGCGATCACGCAGGAAATTTAAGTTATTACGTTGATCCAAACCCTTCTTCTGCTTTAAAACGTTACACTGGTATGTCAGTATGTTACGCTTGTCACGGTTCTGGCGGTCAGTTCATTAATAACGTAAACAACGACCGTCTTGATGGTCCTACTAGTGCTATTTACGGCAGTCATACAGGTGTCAATGATGCTGGAGTTGGCATAGATGACGGTGAAGCTCCATTAAAGCCGGGCCAACCAGGAACTAGAGAATAGTTCAAAATAAAAAAAGCCAACAAATAGCGCCACTACTTGTTAGCTTTTGAAGAATTGAAATGTCATTTTAGAGAGAGCAAGGTAGCAATTGATGTTACCTTGCTTTTCTATTATTATCTACTAATTGACACAAAATTGTCAATATTAAAGACACAAAACAGACAATGAATTGCTCCAATTCCGCCCTATTTTCCTCCGAAATCACTGCTATAATTGATTTGTAACTCCTATATAAAAAATAATACTTTAATAAACATAATTAAATTTACAGAAAAAGAGTTGAATTGAATGAATCCTATGTTGAGTCATAATAAAGTATTTCTCAGTGGTCTGTTACTACTTTTTTTATTGCTAACCTTATTCAGCAGCACAAGTAAGATAGTTTTTGCTGCAGATCCACCATTAATTAGTATTACCACACCAGATAGCACAACAGATTCTGAAGCATTACTGATTGATACGAAAGTTATTGTTAAAGGTAGTTATGATAATGTTCGGGCTAAAAATCTACTATTAACGGCGTACGAAGTCGGTGACCCAGATAGCAAGATATCCAACTCGGATGACAATCCTGCCGAATGGAGTATCAATACAACAGAAAAAACATGGACATTCTCTAAAAGATTAAGTGACGGAGAGCATCAAATTAAAGTAGTAATTAAAGATACAGCTGCTGATGTTATAGAATCGGATAAAGTAAAGTTTTATATTTCCGGTACGGGGATTGTTCTTCCAAATAATGTAGTCCTCTATGGGGATGATTTAACAAGTACTCCTAAAAACGCCAAAATAAAGTTTACTATTGTGGACGAGAATCCTATTGCTCAAATTGATCAAGACAAAGCAGTCAAGGTGATGCAAGGAGACACTGAAATTAAAGGAACCTCAACACTGAAAGATCTTGAAGTGCCAGGCATTCATGCTTACAGTATTACTTTTACACCAGACGATAAATTCTCTTTATATAAGTCTTTTACTGCTAAGCTAGTTCCCAGTGCTATAGGAGATGTAACTCTTAACAAGGTCTATGCAAAATCATTTAAGTTTACAACAAGAACAAGTGCAGTAAATTGGGATGACTATGATGATGAGACCCATAAGACAAGTAGCAATCCACATGGGCATTATTCAAACAATACTAATATGTGCGCCACATGTCATAGCTCACATAAAGGTTCAACTGATAAACTCGAATTAGAACCTGGTGATGATTCAACCAAAAACTATTGTTTGGCTTGTCATGATGGAACCACGAATGCACCACTTATTGATAATAGTGATAGTAAGAATCATCACACTGCTGGATTAGATGCAAAACAACAAGAGTCCTGTACGACATGTCATAATCCACATTTAGATTGGACTGTGAAAAATCCTAACTTATTACAAGACCACTATGTATATAAGCATAAGACTGCTGATTTAAATCAAAGAGGATTAACAACATTAAATGTAGATAGCTTAAAAACAGATTGTGCAACCTGTCATGAAGATAATATGGCATTGGATACAGTTTCAAACACGAATAAGAGTATTTTCGATAGAGAAACCTTTAAGCAAGGATATTATGAGTTTCTTAAATATAATAAATCATTAACATCTAGTGGGGACATGGAAGATTATTCATTATGTCTGTCCTGTCATACGAATATAAAAAAATTCTATAAAGATAAAGATACATCACAACACTCGATTACAGCAGCTGACGGAAGTAAATTGAATGGCTTCATACCTTGTGCTGAATGTCACGAAACCCATGGTTCTAACAATTCCTTCTTGTTGAGAAGCAAGTTTGGCCATGATAATCAAGCGTCAACTTCATTCTCGTTTACTGGTGATATTAAAGGCTGGGATGTTAATACAGAGAGACGTTTTTGTCTGCAGTGCCACAATGGTTCTACTTCACTTTATGGTGTAACGGCAAAGGCATTAAGTCCAGAATATCACCCAAGTCAAACAGCGGCATGTTCCCTATGCCATGGTACAGGTGGGTTGGCTAGAGACAGAATATTAAGTGCTGCACATGGACCAAAATACGTTCCAATTTCTGAACCAGAACCGGTAACAGAAATTTTACCAACAGCACCTAGTTCGACTGAAACTACAAGTGATACAACAACAGATACCAGTGGTCCAACAGAAAATCCAACTGATGTCACCACGGATGACAATAGTTCAACTACAAATGAAAATAGTTCAACTACAACAGAAAATAGTTCAACAACTACTGATAGTGGTCAAACAACTACAGATTCTAGTACTACTCTTTCAGATGAAACTGGAACTGATGTCGACACAACTAACATTGGTGATACTCCATAAAAGAGCGGGTGTGTTCAGAGTCATTGGAAAATGAGGCTTACCATACAGTTTATATTGCTGCTTCCGACATTTCAGGTATTTCAATAAGTAAAGAGTGGAAATTTTACACCAATACTTACCCTGACATGAAGGATTCAAATATTTCCAGCTGTACTGCCTGCCATCCATCAAATAGCTTTACAGGCAGCAACGGCGATTTGGAAAATGTCCATAGTAAGAAACTATATTTCAAAGGAACACATTCCAACAGTCGATGTGATAATTGTCATAATTATATTTCTGTTCCAGCGGGATGCAGTCAGTGTCATGATAATCCGGATGGACAGTTCGCTTATGCACCACATGGATCAACACCTACAATTAAATATCAGACAACCAATGTTGATTCAAAAATGCCAATCAGGGTAACGGAAAATCGTGAAATGAATGATTGTATTCTCTGCCACCAGCCTGGATCCCAGGTAAAAGGTTATGTAGGATACCAAGCGGCACCGACGAGACTCCTGAATAACCACGACATACCGGAGCTTCATAAAGCAAATGAACCAGACTGTACGGGAAGCCATGCAAAATCACTTACCCGTGAACATGCCCGTGACGGCAGAAGTGATGCAAATGGTAATCCGATCACTTGTAATACCTGTCACAAGAGTACTAATCCTGTAGTCGTTCAAGCGATAAAAGATAAAAATACATCCTGCACTACCTGCGACTCCAAGGACACCGCCCATAAAGAGGTGCATGCGAAGTGTGCGGGCTGTCACTCAAAAGGTAGTTATGAAGAGTCACGAACTGTGCATTAATATAAAATCAGGGAAATAGCCTAAGGGGCACCAATAAGTCATTTAGTCGACTTTTTGGTGCCCCCTTTTTATATATGATTAATGGAAATATCGTAATGATCATGGACCTGTGTCTTATTTCAGACCCACCATAAAAAAACTACAAGCTTCTTAGCTAGTTCCTCTCTATTAATTTATGGTTTTTAACCAATCCCCCAACCCCATCAATCTTCCTCCACAAATGCAAATGCATATCGACATAGACAATCGCTTCGTTTTTATTGCCAAAGCCCTAATAGCCCAGAAATAGGCGGGCAGGCGTTTTCATTTTGGAAAGGATTGCCCTTTTTTAATCCAAACTTTGAAATTTAGTCGCTTATCACGCTATAATGGTTAAGGAACTGAACATTGATTTCGGAATAAAATGCGATATAGGTAATTTTTATAGAGGTGAAGATAATGGAATTAGCAGAAATTCGTAATGAACTTGAAAAAACAGCTAAGAAATTAGCGGACTTTAGGGGGTCTCTTTGACCTTGAGAATAAGGAAGCAAGAATTGCTGAATTAGACGATGAAATGCTTCATCCTGATTTTTGGAACGATCAGCAAGCAGCGCAGACCGTCATTAGTGAAGCAAATGGATTGAAGGATCAGGTCAATGAATTTTATGATTTGAATAGCAGCTTTGAAAATTTGGAATTAACCTATGAACTTGTAAAAGAAGAAAATGATGAAGAATTACGTGCAGAGTTGGAAGAGGAACTTCAGCAGTTAACAGCGCGTTTGAGTCAATTTGAACTTCAGCTTCTCCTAAGTGAGGAGTATGATAAAAATAATGCAATTCTGGAGCTTCACCCGGGTGCGGGCGGAACAGAATCACAGGACTGGGGATCGATGCTGCTGCGGATGTATACCCGCTGGGCAGAGAAAAAGGGCTTTAAGGTTGAGACCCTCGATTACTTACCTGGTGATGAAGCGGGGATAAAGAGTGTTACACTAGCGATTAAGGGCCATAATGCCTATGGCTACTTAAAAGCGGAAAAAGGGGTTCACCGTCTGGTTCGGATTTCCCCATTTGATTCCTCAGGCCGTCGTCATACTTCTTTCGTTTCCTGTGAAGTCATGCCCGAACTCAATGATGACATTCAAATAGAAGTCCGGACAGAGGATTTAAAAATTGATACCTATCGTGCAACAGGTGCGGGCGGACAGCATATTAACACTACCGATTCGGCCATCCGAATTACCCACTTGCCTACTGGTGTAGTTGTTACATGTCAAGCAGAACGTTCGCAAATTAAAAACCGCGAGGCAGCCCTGAAAATGCTAAAAGCCAAACTGTATCAACTTGAAATTGAGCGTCAGGAACAAGAACTTCTAGAAATTCGCGGCGAGCAGAAGGAAATCGGCTGGGGAAGTCAAATCCGTTCTTACGTTTTCCATCCCTATTCGATGGTGAAAGATCACAGGACTAGCACAGAAAGCGGGAACGTTCAGGCTGTTATGGACGGGGATTTAGACCAGTTTATTAATGCGTACCTTAGGTCGAGAATTTCATAAATTAGACATATTTATAGCCTTTGCCGATTTATTCGGCAAAGGCTTATCTTTTGGGAACTTTTTGCCGATCTAGGTGAGGAGTGTGTGGTCGTTACTTTGAGGACAAGTATATTACTCTAAATTTTGAAGTTATACTTCCGCAGAGAGCATTTCAAACATCTTATCATGATTTTCCAATTTGTTATCGATATGCCTAAAGTAACTTCTAAATTCCGTTGCATTATTTCTAACTGTTTGCTCGAGTGATTGAATACTTTCCTCCACTTTATCTAATCGTTGATTTACACCAATAAATTGTTTATCCATAGCATCAAACCGCTGATCCATAGTAACAAGTCTAATTTCGATTTTATCAAACCGGTGATCAATTTGTTCAAACCGTTTATCAATCTTATCGAACTGTTGATTCATTTGATCCATCATTTGCTTTAACAATTGCTCCATTATGTTCACCTCCTATTCAACAAATTATAACATTAATTGATATTTTTTTAGCAAAACAACCGCTAACTTCTCAATGAGATCATTCCTTATAAAAACCACTTAACTGGCAAATGCTAAAAAGAAATTTTAATCCTTTACCACGTCAACTTACTGCCATTTACACCAATATTTACCCATGCTATACTCACTTTCGGCTAATAGAAAGTATTTAAAATTTTGAGGAGAATAGCTTTATGAATATCTTAAGTAATTTAACACTAACCTATCCTAAAACGAGAATAGCAATCGATTATCTTTTTGTATTAATTGGTGCTGCAATCATTGCTTTAACCTTTAATGTTTTCTTACTTCCGAACCAAGTGGCCTCAGGTGGAGTAAGTGGTATTAGTACGATTTTAAAATCAGTGTTAGGGTGGGAACCAGCCTATGTTCAATGGGCTTTCAATATACCCTTATTTGTAGCTGGTGTAGTTTTATTAGGAAAGCAGTTTGGTGTGAAAACCCTTGCGGGAACGATTTTTTTACCATTAGTAGTTTTTTTTACAAGGAATTTAGATCCTTGGACAAATGACGCCCTCCTTGGGGCTCTGTTTGGGGGAATTGGCGTAGGACTTGGTCTGGGCATAGTCTTTAGAGGGAGAGCATCGACGGGCGGGACGGACCTGGCAGCCCAAATTATTCATAAATATACAGGTTTTTCGCTGGGACGATGCGTCGTCATAATCGATGGTTTAATCGTGCTTGCTGCTGCGATTGTATTTGATATTGAAAAAGGTTTGTATGCATTGATTGCTCTTTATGTAACAAGCAAAACAATCGACCTGATTCAGGTTGGTTTCGGCCGATCAAAAATGGCAATGATCATTACTGGTAAACAAGAAGAAGTTCGTGCCGGAATTTTGAATAAAATAGACCGTGGTGTGACAAAACTATCAGCATATGGTGGATTTACTGACCATGAACGGCCAGTTCTTATGTGCGTTGTAGATCAATCAGAGTTCACGAAATTGAAACAATTGGTTAAAGCCCTTGACCCATCAGCATTTGTCGTTGTTATGGATGCAGCTGAAGTGTTAGGTGAGGGTTTCAAACGGGCATAGGATTGGTATAATAGGGCATTGATGGTAATATTTTCTGAAGGGGGTAACAACGTGAAAAAGAAGTGGCTTACAATGTTGATGGGAACTGCATTAGTAATGGGTCTTGCTGCCTGCGGAGGCGGGGATAATGACACAAGTAAAGACACAGGAACTGACAAAGGAACGGAAACAGCAAGCAGTGATACGGCGGCGAAGATTTTTGATCAAAAATGCTCCAGCTGTCATGGCGGAGATCTGACAGGTGGTATGGGTCCAAATCTAACCAAGGTTGGCTCTAAATACTCAAAGGATGAAATATTGAATATCCTTAAAAATGGTAAAGGGCAAATGCCTGCCAACGTTGTAACTGGCGATGATGCAAACCAAGTTGCAGAGTGGCTTGCAGCCAAAAAATAAAATAAAAGACCCAGGAAGCGTTCTGTTTGGAAAAACAGGGCGTTTTTTATTGTATAGGAAATTATAAAATAAT
>NZ_JBALSN010000204.1:33286-54066 GCF_036966985.1 Neobacillus drentensis
TGTTTCCTTTATCTCGGTTGGAACGCTCCAGTCCATACGCCGCTAAACGGGCGCTTGCGCTTTTTGTTCTTCCTCCGAAATGAAAAATTTGTCGGGTTTTGTAATTCTTTGAAAAGAAACTGTAATATTTTTACCGCTTTTTTTAACAATTTATGATGTTATAATAGGATTATGCGAAATTATGCACATATTTTTTTTGTTTATCCTAGTCCATTTTGCAAATAAAAAAAGATATTTGTCGAATAAAATTCGAGATATCTTTAAATAAAGGTGATAAAAAATGATAGAACTACAAGATGTTTATAAAAAGTACCCAAATGGAGTTTCGGCCATTAATGGGATTGACGTCCGGATCAACCAGGGCGAATTTGTCTATGTCGTTGGACCAAGTGGTGCCGGAAAATCGACATTTATTAAAATGATGTATCGTGAGGAAGTTCCGACTTCTGGGACAATCACTATGAATGGTGTAAACTTAGCCAAATTAAAAATGAAAAAGGTTCCTATATTCAGACGGAATCTTGGTGTTGTCTTTCAGGATTTTAAGCTGCTTCCGAGATTAACTGTTTATGAAAATGTAGCCTTTGCCTTAGAGGTTATCGAAGCTCAACCGAAAGTTATAAAAAAACGAGTGATGGAAGTTCTTGATCTAGTTAACTTAAAGCATAAGATAAAAATGCTGCCGTCCGAGCTTTCAGGCGGAGAGCAGCAGCGTGTTTCCATTGCCCGCTCGATCGTCAATTCGCCGAAAGTCGTCATTGCGGATGAGCCTACCGGAAACCTTGATCCTGAAACTTCTTGGGAAATTATGAAAATATTTGAAGAGATTAATTCAAGAGGGACGACGATCGTTATGGCAACCCATAACCGAGAGATTGTTAATACATTACAGCATCGCGTGATTGCCATTGAAGGCGGTAAAATCGTGCGTGATGATGAAAGAGGTGAATACGGTTATGAAAATTAGAACCATTGGCCGCCACTCCCGAGATAGCTTAAAGAATATCAGCAGAAATGGCTGGATGACTTTTGCATCGGTAAGTGCTGTTACCGTTACCTTGATTTTAGTTGGTGTCTTTTTCGTAATAATGATGAATCTTAACCGTGTAGCAGAAACAATTGAAGACGATGTTTCAATTCGCGTTCACATTGATGTAGCTGCCAACGCACAAGATCAGCAAAAGCTTAAAACTGAGATTGAAAGTATTCCGGAGGTAAAAAGTGTCACATTTTCCTCAAAACAGCAGGAACTAGACAATTTAGTAGATAGTCTTGGGGAAGAAGGAAAGTCCTTTAAACTTTTTGAACAAGATAATCCTTTAAATGATGTTTATATTGTCAAAACGAAAAAACCGACAGATACGATGCTAGTAGCTAAACAAATCGAAAAATCCACTTATGTTGCCAAGGTCAAATATGGCCAGGGCAAGGTAGAGAAATTATTTAAGTTCATTAAAGCAAGCCGCAACGTCGGTATTGTATTAATTATCGGCCTATTCTTTACGGCTATTTTCTTAATCTCGAATACAATTAAAATTACAATTATTGCTAGACGTAGAGAAATTAAGATTATGAGGTTAGTAGGTGCCACAAATACGTTTATCCGGTGGCCGTTTTTCTTAGAAGGTCTATGGCTGGGTGTAATTGGATCAATTTTGCCAATTATCCTGATTTCCATTGCCTACTATCGTGCTTATGATTATATTGGTCCTCGGCTTGAAGGAACTTTCATTAAAGTACTTCCATTTGATCCATTCATGTATCAGGTTTCCGGCATTCTTATTCTAATGGGTGCACTTATTGGAGTTTGGGGAAGCTTAATGTCGGTTCGGAAATTCTTAAAAGTATAATCCAGATCAGGAAGGATCGTACCCGTGTCCTTCCTGATTTACTGTTATCCGACCTATAACTAGGATAGACGCGTGAGTCCTTCAGAATGTTACGTACAACAGCATTCGTCACAAACAGGTAAACATTGATTTACCTGTACATAGAGAGATAGGAGGAGAAATCGGAAATGAAGAAATTAGTCATCACCAGTGCCGTTGCACTAGCGGTCGGACTAGGAACAATACTTGGCGGAGTTTCTGTTAAAACAGAAGCTGCATCAATATCTAGTCTAAAAGGTGAACAAAATAAAATCCATGAGAAACGTTCTAATTTACAATCAGGTATCAATCAAGCAAATGATAAGATCAACACCTTAAAAAGTCAGCAGGCTGACGTAAAAAGTGAAATGAAACGCCTTGACTTTGCGATTGAAGATACAACCACAAAAATAGACGACAAATCCAAAAAGATAAAAGATACAAAAGCAGAGGTTACGAAACTTCAAGCTGAAACACAGGTGATCAAAGAGCGAATTAATAAGCGAAATGTGCTTTTGAAGGACCGGGCCCGCAGTTACCAGGAAAATGGCGGCATGGTCAATTATTTAGATGTGTTAATGGGATCAACCAGTTTTAGCGATTTCATTGACCGGGCCAATGCAGTTGCCACGATCGTACAGGCTGACCAAGATATTATTAAGCAGCATGAGGCCGATAAACAGGAACTGGCACAGAAGCAGGCAAAAGTAGAAAAAGATCTTGCTAGCCTTGAAAAGATGCTAGCAGACTTAAAAACTATGAATCAGCAATTGAATGTACAAAAGAAAGAAAAAGATAAAATGTTAGCTAGCCTTAAAGACCAGGAAGAAGAAGTCCATGAAGGTATGATGGAGTTGCAAGAAGAGGAGCAAATTCTTGCTGCTCAAGAGGCGGCGATTCAAAAGGCCATTCAAATGGAAAAAGAAGCACAAGCTAGTGCAGTGGAAGAAGCGAAAAGAAGTAGAACCACAAACTCAAACAATGGAAATGATAGTGGTCCTAAATCTGATACTACACCTAATGTTACGAGCGGATCTTGGACCCAGCCGGCAGCGGGATATCTTAGTTCTGGTTTTGGCGGTCGTGGTGATGGGAATCACTATGGTGTCGATATTGCCAACGGAAATAAGGTGCCAATCGTTGCGGCGGCCAATGGCGTGGTGATTAGATCCTATTATTCTAGCACGTATGGAAATTGTATTTTTGTTTCTCACTCGATTAATGGACAAGTGTATACAACTGTTTATGCTCATATGACCCAACGTTATGTTGGCAGCGGGGCAAGCGTGAAAAAAGGTCAAAAGATTGGTCTGATGGGGAATACTGGTGCCTCAAGAGGACAGCATTTGCATTTTGAACTTCATAAAGGGCCATGGACACAGGATAAGCGTTATGCCATCAATCCAGTCGGCATAGTTCCACTACCATAATAATTGGAGAAGCTTTTTGCTTCTTCTTTTTTTATACCTATCAATCATCATAACTCGTCCACTCTTTACATATATGTTAATAATCGGGCAGGAATTTGGTGCCTTTTTAGAAAAATAGAAAGGACAGGCATTTTTAACTTAAGGAGGACCTTAGATGAATCGTAGATGGATTGCCCTTTTGATGACGGGTTCGCTCCTGACTGGGGCGGGGGGCACATATGCAGGCATGCAGCTATTAGATCATAAAAATGGGAGTAATAAACTCGAACTGGTGAAACCCTCAGATAATAATGGATTCAGTTCGGCGGAAAAGGCTGTAGATCTAGAAAAAGTAGAGAATGCCTATGATCTTATTTTAAGCAGATACGTTGAAAAGGTAGATCAGGAAAAGTTGGTAGAAGGCGCGATTCAAGGGATGTTATCTGTTCTAAAAGATCCGTACTCTGTCTATATGGACAAGGAAACCGCCAAACAATTTACTCAAACTTTGGAATCCTCATTCGAAGGAATTGGGGCTGAAGTCGGCATGGTCGATGGGAAAATTGTAATCGTCTCCCCGTTTAAAGGTTCTCCTGCTGAAAAAGCAGGCATTAAGCCAAATGATCAAATTCTAAAGGTTGATGGGAAAAGTGTAGAAGGGCTGGACTTGAATAAGGCAACACTAAAGATTCGCGGGGAAAAAGGGACAAAGGTTCAATTATTAATTGCGAGAAAAGGGTTAAAAGATCCGCTGGCGATTGACGTCACCCGCGATGAAATCCCTCTTGAAACGGTCCATGCTTCTATTAAGGAACATGATGGCAAAAAAATTGGCTATATCGAACTAAGTTCTTTTTCAGAGGATACAGCTGCTGATTTTGAAAAAGAATTATCTGCCTTAGAAAACGATCATATTAAAGGGTTGATTATTGATGTGCGTGGAAACCCTGGCGGTCTACTCGACAGTGTTGGTGAGATCTTAAAGGAATTTGTCCCAGAAAATAAGCCATATGTCCAAATCGAGCAGCGGAATGGTGAGAAAAAACGATACTTCTCCAATCTTTCGGAGAAAAAGGATTATCCCGTAGTTGTCCTTGTCAACAAAGGCAGTGCCTCCGCATCAGAAATTCTCGCCGGTTCACTTCAAGAAGCGGATGGTTATCAACTCGTTGGAGAAACTACCTTCGGAAAAGGCACTGTTCAGCAGGCTGTCCCGATGGGGGATGGAAGCAACATCAAGCTGACGTTATTTAAATGGCTGACCCCAGATGGAAATTGGATTCATAAAAAAGGGATTGAGCCAGATGTGGCCATTAAACAACCAGCAATCTTCGCCACCCATCCGATTCAAGTCGAAGAGACATTGGAAGAGGATATGAACAATGAGCAAGTGAAGAACGCCCAAGAAGTGTTAGCTGGCTTAGGATTTGCACCAGGCCGGACGGATGGTTATTTTAGTAAGGAAACGACTATGGCCGTTAAAGGATTCCAGCTCCAAGCAAACCTGGAGCCAACTGGAAAAATTGGTCCGGAGACTGCAGCCAAACTTGAAGAAGCAGCCATTGTCGAAATGAAAAAAGAGAAAAACGATTTGCAGTTACAAACCGCATTGAGATTAATAACCAAAGAGTAAAGCAGGGGCTTATGCCTCTGTTTTTCTTTTGGTCTTAAGTGATACAATATTTTTACCATTTTCTAAAAACTAGCAATATGTTTTATGGCGGCAATTTGGTAAAATACTCTTTAGGAGACTTTTCCATAATAGACTACTAGAAATTTTTAATAGAGGCAGGTGGCAGGAATTGGTGCAAATATGGCTTGTAGAACTTCTTAAAGGGACAGGCAAGTTATTTCTTCATCCTGTTTTATACTATCTCGTTTTCCTGGCAGGGATTTTAGGTGTAATGAGGGTGAAACGTGAAAGGAAAAATTTCCATATTCGGGCACATGATGCCTATTTTGAACTTCGACAGTTATTTCCGCCCGGCATTTTGATCGGACTTGTACTTTCTGTAATTGTTATTTCAGCAGGGATCACGGTTCCATTCGCAACCATCCTGCTTATTGCTGGATTTACATTTTTGTGGTCACTAACGACAAATGTTCGCTGGATCTCGCCCGCTTATACGATGGGGGCAGCCTTTTTCTCGATCATATTGATCGCGGAAAATAAATGGTCAATCCCGCTTTTCTCGAAGTCGTTTGAGGCATTGAGTGACAAGATCTATCCTTCTATTGTCGTTTTGTTGGGGTTGATGCTCATTGCAGAAGGGATGCTCATCTTTAAAAATGGCAGTTATGGAACCTCCCCTAAACTCGCTAAAAGTAAACGCGGTCAAAATGTAGGTTTACATGAAGGAAAGCGTCTCTGGATGCTGCCGATCTTTTTACTCATACCAGGCAATGCGTTACAGCTTCCATTTGACTGGTGGCCCGTTTTCCATTTAGGAGCTAAAGAGTACTCGCTGATCTTTGTGCCGTTTGCCATTGGTTTTCATCAGCAAGTCAAAGGAATGCTGCCCAAAGTAGCGATCCAGCTTCATGGCCGTCGTGTAATCGTCCTTGGAGTGTTTGTTACACTTCTTTCTGCTCTAGGCTATTGGTTCCCGCTTAGTTCGATTGTAACTGCTGCTCTGGCCGTTCTCGGCCGTGAGTTTATTATTTTACTCGCTGGCATGAAAGATGATAATCTCCCGTTTTATTTTTCCAAAAAGAATCAAGGCCTGATGATTATCGGGGTTATTCCCGAGTCACCTGCAAGTAAAATGGATTTGAAAGTGGGTGAAGTGATCACGAAAGCGAATGGCGTCTTGGTTCGTGATGAAAAGGTGTTTTACGAAGCACTGCAAAAAAATCGCGCCCACTGCAAACTAGAGGTCCTCGATACAAATGGAGAAATCCGTTTCGTCCAACGCGCACTATACGAAGGCGACCACCACGAACTAGGCATCCTCTTTGTACAGGACGATCGTAAATATGATGTTGGTGCCTGACACCCAAAACCACTTAGCCATTGTGCTAAGTGGTTTTTTTGTTTTTTATTTTTTTTTAGAATAACTAATAATAACTTTGTATAATCTAAAGTTAAATCGATTGACAAGAAAACATAAATATTATAAAATTACTTTGAATTAGAGATATATTAATTAATAATGTTTGATTTATTAATATTTTAATTGATGATATCTTGGTAAGTATGTTTGTAGGAAGAAATCCTGCAAAGAAACGTTTTGTTTTTTCATGAACACTACGTAATTTTTATATAAAAAAATTTTTATAGGTGGTGTTGAAGTTGGGTTTTCTAGGTAGGCTATTTGGTGAATCAACGAAGGAGGAAAAAACAATGACAAAATTAAACATTGGGATTATTTTAGGAAGCACACGTCAAGGACGTGTAAGCCCACAAGTTGGAGAATGGGTGAAAGGAATTGCTGACAAGCGCGGCGATGCAAACTATGAAATCGTTGATATCGCGGACTTTAATTTACCATTCTTAGGTACAACAGACGGTTCAGAACCAGGAATCGCAGAATGGAATACTAAACTGGCTAGCTTAGATGGCTTTGTTTTCATCGTACAAGAATACAATCACAGCATCACAGGTGCTTTAAAAAATGCACTTGATTTTGCACGTGAAGCATGGAATAACAAAGCTGCAGGGATCGTAAGCTATGGTTCAACAGGCGGAGCACGTGCCGCTGAACATTTACGCGGAATCCTAGGTGAGTTAAAAGTAGCGGATGTTCGTACACATCCAACCTTATCATTATTCACAGACTTTGAAAACGGCAGTGTTTTCAAACCAGCAGAATTACACCTTACAAATGTAAATGCTATGCTTGATGAAGTTAACCAATGGAGCGGAGCATTAAAAACAATCCGATAAGAATAAACAGGGGAGAGATGATTCATTGATCATCTCTCCCCTATTTTTATAAGAATTGAACTTAGCAAACAGTCTAGTTCCAGCACCCAGCAGCTAGTGTACTTCGCTCTCCGTGTTTCCTTTATCTCAGTCAAAGCGCTCCAGTCCATACGCTGCTAAACGGGCGCTTCCACTTTATAGTTTACGATACTTTTTCAATGAGAAGATATTCAACACAATGAAAATCGCTGCGAAGATAAGTAAGGACAAGAGGTCGCCGCTAATCTCACTAAAACCTAACCCTTTATACATCACACCTTTTAGAGCGTCCCCCGCATAGTACATCGGAATAATCTTTGCGACCGCCTGTAACCAATCGGCCATCCCTTCCAGCGGGAAAATTCCTGCGAAAAAGATTTGCGGAATGACGGCGATTGGGATAAATTGAATCATCTGAAACTCTGAAGCTGCAAATGTCGATAATAGAATTCCAAGGGAGAGAGCTACTAACGCGAGAATTAAATTGATGAGAAGCACATTCCCAATCGACCCTACCAGAACGATATCTAATACATTAATAGAATAGAATACCACGATCATGGTTTGGATGACTGCAAAAATACCATAGCCTATCAAGTACGCTGTAACGATTTCCCATCTCCGAATCGGCGTCGACATCAACCGTTCCAAAGTCCCTGTTGTCCGTTCACGCAATAATCCAATTCCTGAAATAATAAAGACGAAAAAGAAAACGAAGAAGCCAACTAATATCGGGCTTAATACATCAAAAAAGACGGTGTCAGCATCTCCATACACATAATCTATATCGATGCTTTGCTGGGCCAGACCTGCGGCAGCCGGATTTTGCTGAATTAGCTTAGCTTGACTTTGGGCCGCGACCGCTTGGCTGACTTTCATCTGCAAGCCTTTCGCTTTTGATGGATCGTTATTTTGCAATGTTAATTTTATTCTTCCATTCTTTTGTTCCAATAACCCATCAAGATCTTCATCAACCACCGTTTCAGAATTAACGTTTTCGTACTGTTTCACTTGAATGTCTGCCTTTTTCAAAACGCTCACAAGATTATCATCCACACCCGTGACACCTAATTTCGGTTCCACGGAACTGCCGTTAAATAAAAAGTACATCAGGGTCAGGATAAGCAGTGGTGCCACAAATAACAGCGCTAAGGTGCGTTTATCTCGAAACATCTGCCGGAAGATTCGTTTAACTAACGCGAAAACTCTCATGATTGTTTCACCCCAGCTTTCAAGAATACCTCATCGAAATCGTCGGTTCCGTATAATGCCTTTAATTCATTAGGCGTGCCGCTTGTTAAAATCCTTCCATCGCGAACCATGGCAACATAATCGCATTTCACAGCTTCATCCATGACATGGGTGGTGACTATGATGGTTTTTTGCTCTTCATTTTTCAAGCGCAGGAATTCTTTCCAAATCGACAATTTTAATTCGGGGTCAATGCCGACGGTTGGCTCATCAAGGATTAAGATTTGCGGGTCTTGAATTAATGCGATTGCCAAGGATAAGCGCCGTTTCATCCCCCCAGAATACGCCGCGACCCGTTTGTTTAGATCATCGGTGAGGTTGACTAAGTTGGCGACATACAATAACCGTTTTTTCTGTGCTTCTTTATTCAACCCAAATAGGGAAGCGAAAAACTTTAGATTTTCTTCGCCCGTTAACTCACTATACAAGGCATCTGCTTGGGCCATATAGCCAATGTCTTGAAGTAAGGAAAGGTTTGGCATTTTTTTATTTAACACATGAATGGAACCTTTATCCGCTTTTTCCATGCCAACAATCATTTTGACAAGGGTGGTCTTTCCGGCACCAGAAGGTCCAATCAATCCGAATAATTGCCCTTTTTCGATCGTTAAGTTGACCTCATTTAAGACGGTTTTTTTTCCAAAACTTTTACTGACGTCTTCTACATTAATGGTTGAATTCATCAATCATGCCTCCTAGGATGGCTGTTATGATTTCATTTTACAACGCAGGTGGATATATGCAATAAACAAAAAGCAACAATGTGTTGATTTACTTTTAAAAAAGGATTCACGTTCAAAGGGCAATCTAATTTTGTTTAAAACCAAGAGCATTCCTAGGTCCTAAAAATGTGATTCGCGATAGGATCATTGCTATTTCGCGTGGAGATTTTTCCATCCCGCTTTCTAACCAATGCTGAATCACACCGAGGTGGGCGGAACTGACATAAGCAAAAAGATAGTCCACCGGGACAAGCAAAGTATCTGTGTTTATTTTTGATATGATATTTTGATAAAAGGTCTGTTTAATGAAATCTTTCAATTTTCCTTGGAATGATGCGTCTCCGTTTGGACCCAGTAATACTTTCATGAAACTTGAATTTTCTTGGAAAAGTTCAAATAAAGTAATAATGAAAGGAAAGGGCTCATCTGCCCTATTAAAGTTCATGAAATCAAGTGGGTTTATTTCTTGTGCGATTTTTTGAATTTCGATTAAGATCTCCGCTTCGCTCTGCTCCAATAAATCATATTTATCATGGTAATGTAGATAAAATGTTCCCCGATTAATCTCTGCTTTTTGTGTTAAATCTCGGACGGTAATACCTTCAAACCCCTTTTCCTCCATTAACTCTGTAAGAGCATCGCGAATCAATCGCTTGGTCCGTACAATTCGTTTATCAGTTGGTTTTTCCGACATTCCTATTCCTCCGAAAAAAATTTTTTAGAAAAAATAAACGTTTCATTCATTTGTGTTAAGTAATAGACAGATAGCTTTTTATTGTTGATTGCCTTTAATAATAAACGAATTATAATATACACCATGAGCATTAATCAACATCGTGTTTAGTTATTTTAGGAAAATAAGAGGAGGATTCCATGAAATTATTCAAAAGTAAATTGGCTTTTTTATCACCGATCATTGTCTTAGTTGTGGTACTTGTTTTTGGATTAACGCTCATTCCATCCGTCCAACCTACTCCAAAGAATTTACCAATTGTGTTTGTTAATGAAGACCAAGGGGTGGATATTCCGAACCAGGGAAAAGTGAATATGGGGAAAACAATTGCAGGCATGATTCAGAAAACAGCCCAATCTACTTCAGGTGAAGAGCCTGCCGTTAAATTTATCTCCGCCTCAAGTTATCAGGAAGCAATAAAGGGGTTGGACAACCGTGATTATTATGCGGCGTTAGTCATTCCGAAGGATTTCTCCAGGAAGCAAGCTTCGCTTCGCGGCACTCAACCAATTTCACCTGAAATTGAAATAGTAGTGAATCAAGGGATAAACACGGCTGGTTCGACAATGGCAGGTACTGTCCTTAATGGAATTGTCGACCAAATGAATACGAATTTCCGGACCCAACTATTAACAGCATTTGAAAAACAAGGGGGGACGGTGACTACGAAACAGGCTGCGGCCTTTGTGTCACCGATCACCAAAAAAGTAAGTAATGTTAATGAAACCGGTACGAATAGCATGAATGGAAATGCTCCGATTTCCTTATTCCAGCCGCTTTGGATGGCAAGTATTGCTGGAGCGGTGATCATTTTTTTAACCTTGTCTAAAGTAACGTTTGCAACTCGAAAGGAAAAGTTTAGTGCACTATTCGCTCAAGTGTTGATGGGAGCAGTGATTGCCCTTGTAGCAGGATTTGGATTAACCTGGATGGCTGATGCAATCGGAGTTCATATTTCTCAATTTGGAGATATAGCACTGTTCTTATCCCTGTCGTGTTACAGCTTTTTCTTAATGATTTCAGCTGTGCTTTCCTGGACTGGAATCAAGGGAGTTCCCATTTTTGTGATCATGCTATTCTTTGGAGCGCCCCTATTGGCGATGGCACCTGAGTTCATGTCACCCTTTTACCGCGATTGGATCAATCCTTGGCTGCCGATTCGGTTTTTAGTCGAAGGACTCAGAGACTTGTTCTTTTTTGGCAAGAATTTCAGCTGGAATCATCCAACATCAGTTTTAACGTGGATTGCGGCCGGAAGCATGGTCGTGATATTTGCCTCGGTGTTAAAATTTCGTTCAAAACAGGAGGAAAAATCTGCTGCTTTGTAAATGAGCACCTTCACAAGTTTGAAAAGTATAAAACAGGAATTTTTTTGTATATTTGGAAGCATGGCTGTTAAACCTAAAGTGGGAAATTCTTATCCATGAAAGGTGGTTCAGCCATGATTATTAATTTGCTGAATGGAATTGAGTTTCAAAATCCAGATCTTCTCAATCTTGAAGAAGCTGCCGCGCTGATTTTTTATTTCACGGTTTATTCGTTTTTAGGCTGGCTCCTTGAAAACAGCTATAACTTTTTGACAAAACGGGAATTCTTTAAGCTTAATTTTCTATTTGGGCCATTTAAACCGATGTACGGCATTACCCCGGTGCTTTTGGTCTATTTGATTTCACCAGAAACAAATGGGGGAGTAATTATTTTTCTTTGCTTCTTCATCCCAACTTTGGTGGAATATGTAACAGGTGCGCTTCTGCAAAAGCTTTTTAACCGGAAGTGGTGGGATTACACCGACACACCCATGCAGCTTCATGGTCATATTTGTCTACCCTTTTCTTTATCCTGGATGGTCCTGTCGCTCCTATGTATTAAATGGATCCATCCTGCAATTGTCTCAACGTATGGTGCTGTTGAACCATATTGGGCATGGATCTGGTCAGCCATAGGATTGTATTTCCTAGCCGATCTCGTCTTAGCTATTCGCAAACATACACTTCAGGAACTAATAGCAGAAAAAGCAAATAATCAAATTCAATAGTGCCTGACACCAAAATCTTATAAAAAACTCCTTCCACAAAATAGAAGGAGTTTTTGTCGTTAAACTGGTAACATGACACGAACCTAGCGTTAGAATGAAAGATTAAAATTCAATGAAAAAAAGAAAACTAAGCAAAAAACGTGCTAAATTGAATGAGATAGTTCCTAGAAAGCTATAGATCGTTATATAAAAATTTCAATTTGCTGCTAAATCTAATGAATGAAAAAGGAGGGATGACGATGAAACCGCGAATTTTGGTTGTTGAGGATGAAAAACAGATTGCGAAGATATTAAAGATTGAACTCGACTATGAGGGATACGAAGTAATGGTAGCTTATGACGGGAAATCAGGTTTGCAGGCAGCTTTAAGTGAAAAATTGGATTTAATTTTATTGGATGTTATGTTACCCGAAATCAATGGTATTGAGGTGTTAAGAAGAATCCGAAAAGAGAATAACCTAATACCTGTTATTTTATTAACCGCCCGTAATATGACAATCGATAAGGTAGCAGGACTCGATCAAGGGGCCAACGATTATATTACAAAGCCATTTGAGATTGAGGAATTATTAGCAAGAATTCGCTCATGTCTTCGTCAAAGTTCCATTGCAATAAAGGCTTCACATACCGATGATTCCCTTTTAGAAATAAGGGATTTAACCGTGAATATTGATACGAGAGAGGTCAAAAGGGGTGAGACTTCGATCACGTTAACTCCAAAGGAATTCGATTTACTCGTGTATTTGCTATCGCAAAAAAATAGAATTGTCACGCGGGAAAGCATCCTTCTACATGTATGGGGCTATGAATATGAAGGAGAAACAAATGTCATTGATGTGTTTATCAGACATTTACGTAAGAAGATTGAAGAAGGTTTTTCTGACCCGACGATTATTCAAACGGTGAGAGGAATCGGTTATACCGTAAGGGAGAATTAAACGAAATGAAGATTACCACAAAAATTAACCTAATTACAACGGCTTGGATAATCTGTGTGTTACTTGCTGTGAATGCGGTTGTCTTTTTTTCATTTATGAAGATTACTGTCAATATGGAAGATGGTGAACTGTTTCAAAAGGCTGATTACTTGATAAATGAAATAAACAAGGAAGATTCCAAGTCTGTTATTAAAGAAAAATTAACCCCCTACCTAACGAATCAATCTTTTATAAGGATCGTTCAACCGGATGCAAAAATTATTAATCAAGTAACAAACGATCAGCAACTGGCTGCTAAAATAAAACCGAAATTCACCAGCGAAAAGGGTACTGAAAGGCGTACCATTCGACTTAATCATCAAGAAGAACAATTTGCAATTGTCAGAGTGCCGATTCATGCACATGGACAGGTTGTTGGAACACTGGAGTTCGGGGAGAAATTAGTAGGATTGGAAACTGGAAAAGACTTATTACTATCTATTCTTACTTTTTGTACGATACTCGGAGCGGTATTATCGCTGTTGGGCGGCAGATGGTTATCCAATCTAATTATGAGGCCGATTTCTAATATGATTAACACCATGGAGGATATTGAAAAAAGTGGGATTCCGAAAAAAATCATCATCCAACATGAGACAAAGGATGAATTGCAAAAATTGGCGGTAACGTTTAATCGGATGATTGGCAGATTAGAGGAAAATCTCGAAAAACAGAGGCAATTTATCTCTGACGCCTCGCATGAATTAAAAACCCCACTCACGGTAATCAAAAGCTATGCAGACCTCCTTCTTAGACGTGGATTACAAAATGAAGAGGTTGCCCATGATGCGATTGAATCGATTCACTTAGAAGCAACAAGAATTCAAAAGATGACAGAACGGTTTCTGGATTTAGCTGATACAGAATCAGGAAATCGTTTAGAAGCAAAATCAATTAATGTAGTAGCCTTGTGTGAGCTTATTTTTAAGCAGCTTAAAAGTGCCTATAAAAGAGAAATCAACCTTCATTATCAAGCACCAGACATCTCCGTTGTAGCCGATGAAGTTAAATTAAAACAGGCAATTATTATCTTAATCGATAATGCCATCAAATACAGTAAAGATAAAATTGATGTGTATTTAAAGGAAAAGGAACAATGGACAATCATTACCGTAAAGGATTACGGAATCGGCATACCTGAGTGTGAAATAGAAAATGTTTTTGAACGTTTTTACCGGGTGGACAAGGCCCGAAGCAGGGAGACAGGCGGGACAGGTCTGGGGTTGTCGATTGCAAAAAATATCATGAAACAGCACCAAGGCGAAATCATCGTAAAAAGTACGGAGGGAGTGGGGACAGAAGTGGAGTTGTTCCTACCTAAGGAAAGATGGAAAGGAAATGTTTTTGAGTGATTAAAATAATGATTGTGAGTTTTATGCTTTTATTCATTTTGTTCCTTATCTATGCGATATTACCTACCATATTCATTCGTATGAGCGGACGGAAAATCGTTAAAAGGATACATGAACCGGCTATTGCCTTAACATTTGATGATGGTCCTGCACCCTTTTCCAATCAGATTATCAAGCAACTGGAAAAGTATCAATTTAAAGCTACTTTCTTTATGATTGATGGGAATATTAAGAGATATCCTGAAGCGGTCAAATTAATGGTCAAATCAGGCGAAACAGTTGGTTTACATAGTGTATCTCACAGTCAAAAGAAATTTTATAAATCTAAAAAAACAGTACTCAATGAACTAAACCAAAACCGGGACACCTTAATGAAGGTATCAGGTGTCAATTCTTTTATCATGAGAACCCCGTATGGCAGTGCCCCAAACATGACAAACGAGTATAAAAAGGCTGTGAAGGAAAACGGCTATATTATGTGGGATTGGAATATTGATAGTAAGGATTGGTATTATAAGGATAAGCGCTATGTAAATAGTGTTATTGATCAAATAAAACAGAAGAAACACCATAATGGTCCGCTTGTCATCCTTTTACATGAGCGAAAGGAAACACTTGCCCATTTGCCTAAGCTTCTAGACTATTTAAGGAAACATGGGTATGAAGGAAAACCAATTGAAAAAACAACTGAGCCAATCCAATTTTAAAACAGACAATATATCTGTAGATTTGGTATAATCAATATATTGTTATAAAAATTTTCAGGTAAATATAGCGAATATAATGGGGATCGATAATAGCCTATGATCAATAAACTATTGCAGAGTACAGGTTTCAAGAGAATATCTATTTTTGTCTTAATTGCTATCTTAATTTATGCCATGAAGTCAATGATCAATTTAATTTTGCTAACGTTCATTTTTACTTTTTTAATGGATCGGTTAGTGCATTTTATTGAAGGAAAAATACCGGTTAACCGAAAGTTGATTGTGGTTATTTCGTATGCAAGTATTGTTGGCTTGCTTTCTTATGGCTTGGTTATGTACCTGCCTATGATTGCAGGTGAAATCACAGCATTAATCAAGCAGTTGACTGCTTTTTATACAGCAAAACACGATAACTTGGTGCTGAATTATATTGTCAGTCGAATGGAAGAAATTAAAATCTCAAGTTACTTAGAGCAAGGCGTTACCTTTGTATTTAAGTACTTTACGGATATTAGTAAAATTGGTTTGCAAATTTTATTAGCTCTGTTAATGAGCTTGTTCTTCTTATTAGAAAAACCGCGTTTGATTGAATTCACGAAGAAATTTAGAACTAGTAAAGTTGCACCTATTTACACTGAAGTGGAATTTTTTGCTCGAAAGTTTGTGGGAACATTTGGTAAGGTGATTGAGGCCCAACTAATCATTGCTGTTGTGAACTGTATTTTAACCACCATCTCCTTATGGATACTGGACTTTCCACAGCTCGGCGGACTATCGATTATGATTTTTGTATTGGGATTGATCCCAGTTGCAGGTGTCATTATTTCATTGATTCCACTTACCATCATTGCTTATAGTATTGGCGGTATGGCCACCGTTCTTTACGTTGGCATTGCAATTATGATTATTCATGGCATCGAAGCCTATATTTTAAATCCAAATTTAATGAGCTCAAAAACAAATCTCCCAGTTTTCTATACATTCCTTGTATTGATCTTCTCTGAGCACTTTTTTGGTGTGTGGGGTTTGATTGTTGGGATTCCCGTCTTTGTTTTCCTATTGGATGTTTTAGAAGTAACTGAGAGTAAGAAGTATAAATAAAAAAGCCCATGTTAAGGGCTTTTTTGTCTATACTAGAGGTATGAAGGATAAGGGGGAAATCACATGAGCGAATGTAAACTTAACCATAGCCAGGAAGATGTAAAAAGTAAGTATGAATCACAAGCGTCCTTTCTTCCGGAAGAGATGAAGCCATTATTTAATCAGTTCTTTGAAAAAGAACATACACAGAACCTCTTAAATGAGGTATTTCATTTGCTTAAAAAGTACGATTTGGCTACAAAGGAAGAACAAGAAAACAGAAATAACCGCTTATTTTTGGTGCTGAAGAATCTGTAATTATTGAGGGCCCTATGAATAATAGGGCCCTGATTTTTTAACAAATACATGTTTTTCTTTTGACTCCAATTTTATTGCGGAGTTCGATTTTTTTTATGTAGTCAGTGGCGATTGGGACCTTACAAGCTGTTTTACCGACATTCACATGAACCTTACCGATCTTTTCTGCGACTGTGACTGCTTCGTTATACAATGCAGTTACATAGGCACCTGTACTAATGACAAACCCATTCATTACATAGCGGACACGATTTTTTTCTTCATGAATGGAGTTTTCAATTTGCTGGAGGAGGCTGCGAATTTCCTCCATGTCGAGATGTTCATCTGGAGTAATTGATAAATAATTGGCATACGTATTCCAACCGCAGACAGCAATCATTTCTTCATCGGATTTCATCCATTCTCTTGCTAGCTCAAAGGCATAGAGACTTTCAGCGGCAACTCCTGCTACCGTATATTCAGCAAGCATATACCAGTTTGCTTTTTTAACCCAATCTTGGAGTGTTTCTTTTTCCATCAACTTTGGATTCACAGAAAGACCTGCTAAATACATGGCATCAAAGTTACCTGTGTTGTATAAGTCCAAAGCTAACTGGTGATCTTTTTTTACAAACTTAACGAACTTTTTTAAATCACCTATCTTCACCCCAAACAGGGTGCCTTCCTTTGCGCCGTGATTGATAAATGTTTTTTTGGTTTGTTCGGTCCCCAGTTCAGCTAGTTTCCACATGATTTCATCTAATGTCATTTCTCATCCTCCAATGGGTTGTTTATGGTATCATTTTATCATCTGTTTGGAACAATTTCCCTTCCTTGTTGTAAAAAGTTAGTTATAATGAAATAAGTTATTTTAGAAAATATTAAGAAAATCAAAGTTTATTTAGGAAAAGAGGATATAATGAGCGAACTTCTACAATTATTAAAACGCGGCAATAAATCTGCCTTATTGGCAGCGATCATTAATACGATTATTTCCATTATCAAAGGAATCGCCTTCATGTTTACAGGCAATGTTGCAATGTTTGCAGAAACGATGCACAGCGTTGGTGATGCTGCAAATCAGTTTTTCGTGTTTATCGGCTCCGCCTTAAGTAAGAAGGCTCCGACCGAAAAATATCCCAATGGATTTGGCCGCTTAGTCAACCTTGTTCTTTTGGGTGCCGTATTAATCGTCGGAATTATGGCATTTGAAACCATAAAAGAAGGGTACCATCATGTCGTCCATCCGACAGAGTCTGGCGGTTTTATCATTAACCTGGTCGTTTTAGCCGTTGCAACCCTTCTCGAGACCTTTGTTTTATTTAAAGCAATGAAAGAGATTTTACATGAAATTGAGGTTGAAGCAAGTGGGCTTCAAGTGTTTACAAAAAGCTTTGCCAATTTGGGAAAAGCTAAACCTGCTACCAAACTGGTTTTTATGGAGGATCTAGTTGCCACCTTAGGTGGTTTGTTAGCCATTATCGCCGTCGTCATCTCTCGCTTTACAGATTTCCATCAAATTGAGGGGCTCGCTTCCATGCTGATTGGGGCGATGATGTTCTTTGTGGTAGGCAGAGTCTTTTTGGATAATGCTGCAGGGGTCCTTGGGCAGGCAGATGAAGAAATGGAAAACAAAATTGGCACGCTTGTGATGGAGGATCCTGATGTTAAGGATATTCAAGGAATCACTGTCATTAAAGAGGGTGAGGATCTGCATGTTGAATTAGAAATTGAAGTGGATCCAAAATTAACAGTAGCTGCAGCTGATGATATTAAAGATCGATTAGAAGAAAAAATCATGGCAGAAAAAGGTGTCGTCGATGTGACGATTGAGATTGATGAAGAAGATGAAGTCATGAGTTGGAAGGAAAGAAGTGGATCAGCAGCAAATTAGAAACTGTCTTGTAGATAAATCATCATTGGACCTTCTTCCGTCTTAACAGAACGAATAAAGCCGTTTTCAGGTGGAATTCTATTCTGGAAGGGCGAAATTAGGGGGTAACTAAGGGTGGAACACAATATACGGTTAACTAGTGCGGAAATCGGGGGATTATGGTCTACGTATATTCAGGAGAATATGTCTGTTTGCTTGCTTATCTATTTTCTTCATCACAATCAAGATGAAGAGATTAAAAAAATTCTCGAACAAGCATATGAAATATCTGAGGGGCATATTCAGAAAATCACGACCATTTTGAATGATGAAGGCATTCCAATTCCTGATGGATTTTCTGAAAAGGATCTTAATTTATCTGCCCCGCCATTATTTTATGATATGTTTGGCCTCAGTTTTATTTATTCGATGAGCCGCATGAGTATGATTAACACCGGATTTTTAACGGCAAATGTAGCGAGAAAAGATGTGATGGATTTCTTTGTTACGATGGTCCAGCAAACTTCATTGTTATATCAGGAATCCACAAATCTTATGCTTTCGAAGGGAATCTATGACCGCCCGCCGATGATACCCTATCCAAATGAAGTGAAATACATTGAAAAATTGTCTTATTTAAGTGGAATCGGGAAGAAAAGGCCGTTAAACGTGGCTGAAATTACAGAGATTTTTTTTAATACAGAGCGGAATTATTTTTCAATCCTCCTATGTATGGGGTTACTTCAAGTGGTATCAGACAAGGAGATTCATAATTATATTGAGGAAGGCAAGAAAATATCTGAAAAGCAAATTAAAACTTTCAACGATATCCTAATGAGAGAGGAGCTACTTGGGAATGTCTCAACAAGTATAGAAGTGACGGATTCTACGGTTTCTCCTTTTTCAGATAGGCTTGTGGTCACACTTTTCCATTCATTGAACGCTATTGACATTACCCTTATTGGACATGCATTGTCATTATCAATGAGAACAGATCTGGCTTCCTATTATCAAAAATACATTATAGATATAATGGTTTATTCGGCTAAAGGTTTCGATCTTATGGTTGATCGAGGCTGGGCCCAGCTGCCACCGCATGCACCAAGTCGAAGGGATCTCCAGAAATTATAAGGTTCGCGAATATCGCGAACCTTTTTTGTGCTCATTCCCAAGGTTTATGTATTGTCAGTACGCTTGCGAGCTCCTTACTACTTAATCTGTGTTCTTTTCGCTTGGCTGCTCTTTCTTTACCCGTTTCAAACAGCTTTTTTTCTTCTTCCGTTTCGGGGATGATACTTGGAACCTTTGTCGGTTTACCGTTGTCATCTAGTGCGACAAAGGTTAAAAAGGCGGTGGCGGCAATTTTCCTATCGCCTGACATGAGATTCTCCGCAATCACTTTAACGAAAATCTCCATCGACGAGGTTCCTGTTGAAGACACAAAAGTTTCAATGCAAACAGAATCCTTCGGTGTAATCGGACTAAGAAAGTCAACCGAATCAATTGAGGCAGTTACACACTCCGCTCTTGAATGTCTGACCGCAGAAATGGAGGCGATCATATCGATATCGCTGATTAACTTCCCGCCAAACAAAGTATTATGGTTATTTACATCGTTAGGAAAAATCCTGCTCGTTCTTACCACCCGAGACTCATTACATGTTTTTGCTTCCATCCTAATCCCTCCTGAATTGTCGTCACTGTTAATTTACCCATTTTACTATTTTCTCACCGTTTTAGTGAAATCTAAACATTTGTGGTACATTAGTTAATATATCGATTGTTTGTCAGGAGGTACAGTAATGAGTTTACAAGCACAGATTATGAAGGATTTAAATGTGAGTCCGATGATTCAACCGCAAGAGGAAATTAGGAAACGGATCGATTTCTTAAAAAATTACCTGTTAAAGACGAAGGCCAAGGGCTATGTGCTGGGAATAAGCGGGGGTCAGGATTCATCACTGGCTGGGCGACTCGCCCAACTAGCGGTGGAAGAGCTTCGTAATGAAGGGACAGAAGCTTTGTTTATCGCTGTTCGTCTCCCATATGGCGTCCAGCAGGATGAGGAAGACGCTAAACGCTCATTAGCCTTTATTCGCGCTGACCGTGAGACAGTCTTTAACATCAAATCTGCAGTAGATGAAGTCCAAAAAGAATATGATGCCAGCTATCAAGGGGCACCGTTAAGTGATTATCAAAAGGGAAATGTCAAGGCAAGGATGAGAATGATTGCTCAATATGCAATTGGCGGCATGGAAGGTCTGCTTGTGATTGGCACAGACCATGCAGCGGAAGCAGTAACAGGTTTCTATACGAAGTATGGTGATGGCGGGGCAGATATTCTTCCGCTGAGCGGCTTATCAAAGCGGCAAGGGAAAGTCCTATTAAAAGAACTTGGTGCCGACGAACGCTTATATTTAAAAACACCAACTGCAGACCTTCTCGACCAAAAACCTGGTCAGGCCGACGAAACAGAATTAGGGATTACATATGATGAACTCGATGATTATCTGGAAGGAAAGCCAGTTTCAAAAGAGGCCGCAGAGAAAATTGAACATCGTTATCAGATGAC
>NZ_JBALSN010000205.1:0-3564 GCF_036966985.1 Neobacillus drentensis
ATAGCACAAATGATTAGTGAGAGTATTTCAAACAAAAGGATAGATTATTATGAATAAATTTTTGAAATTGGCATTATCGGTTCCAAAAACAATATGGTTTAACTTTATTGTCTTTGGAGTAAAGAAGGGAATCCAATGTCCTGTATTTGTAGGGTATGATGTAAAAATAAAAGAAATTCATAGAGGTAGTATTATTTTTTTAGGTACAACAAAAACAGGTGCGGTTAAAATTGGAATTAACCATGGTACTGAAGGGATATTGGAATATAATTCCAAAAGTTTTGTAAAAGTATCAAATGGGTCAAAACTAATATTTGAGGGAACAGCTGATTTTAAAGAAGGAATTAGCTTAATTGCTTCTTACGGAGGGGAAATCGTTATTGGGAATAACTTTTCCAGTAATCGTGGCTGTTGCATTTCAAGTGATACTAGTGTTCAAATTAATGAAGATGCTATGTTAGGCTGGAATGTTCATATTAGAACATCAGATGGACATCCTATTTTTGCATTGGATGACTTATCACACAAAATAAATGAAAATAGGCCGGTAGTTATTGGAAAACATGTTTGGATTGCATCCAATGCTAACATTTTAAAAGGGGCTATTATACCAGACAATTCTGTTGTTGGATATGGTGCGTGCGTTACACGTGGATTTAATGAGAATAATTCAGTTATTGCTGGTTGCCCGGCAAAGATAGTAAGAACAGGGGTACATTGGGAAAGGGAATGAGAAATTATTTCGAGTTAGAGGAGTTTTTTCTCATGTCAATATAGGTGAGAATATATGAAGCAAGAACTCAAAGAAACAATTAAAGCGGATATTTTTCGCAATTTGGGATGTGAATTGAGTACAGGGCAGATCATAAAAAAATTTTTATTTGAAGAAAGTAGACCCTGGAAGTTTATTGTGATGTTTCGTTTGGCTCATGAATATGACGCTGAAAAGGGAATTGTTGGCAAAATTATTAAAAGACTATACAATTATTTTGCCTTTAAATATGGATATGAAATCGCGCCACGTACTCAAATTGGAAAAGGGTTCCGCTTGCCTCACAGAGGGGGCATTATTGTAATCCATGCAAATGCTGTTATTGGCGAGCAGTGTGAGATTATGCAGGGTGTGACAATTGGTAATAATATTATGAAATCGCGTAATGCTGTGGCGGTAATAGGTAATGGTGTGACTTTATGCGCTGGTGCAAAAGTGATTGGTGATGTAAGAATCGGAGATAATGTCATGATTGGTGCAAATTCAGTTGTTACTAAAGATATTCCTGCGAATTCTATCGCAGCCGGAATGACTGCTAGAGTAATTAAAGCAAATGTAACCCCGCCGATAGTCTACGATTTGAAAAATATTTCTAAATAATACGAGGCGCATTTATGGGAGAAAAAAACTTTTTGAAACATTTTGCTGTAATTGGCGGTGGAACCTTTGCCAATATGCTTTTGGGATTGTTAACAACGCCTATTATTACTAGGATTGTAGATCCTGAAGAATATGGCCAGCTTTCAATCTTTACACTGTATTCAGGAATTATGCTAATGGTTTTATGCTTAGGCTTAGATCAGGCATTAGTAAGATATTACTATGAAAAGGATTCCGAGGGATATAAAAAAGCGCTGCTTTTAAAATGCATTAAGTTGCCAGTTGTTATTAGTTTGATGGCAAGCATTGTTTTTATTTGTTTATCGGCATTTAATGTAATTCAGTTTGAATTTGACACCTTGGTAATATCTCTTCTATGTATTTATACAATTATTCAATTAATATATAGATTTAGTCTTTTATTGGTGAGACTTGCATATAAGAGTAAACTTTATTCCAAATTAAATATCCTCAATAAACTTACATATATTGTTGTAGCTCTTCCATTAGTGTATTTTATTGGGCATGATTATCTCTTAATGCTTATTATTGCCACTATGGCTTCTGGGTTTGTATGTATGATTTGGAGCATGTTTGCTCAGCGTAGCCTATGGGATTTAAAAAATGTTGATTCGTCTGAATGCTATATTTCGTTATTGAGATATGGTTATCCATTTATTATTTCAATGGGAGTAACCACATTGTTTCAGGCTATAGATAGAATTTTCCTGAGTATATATCGCACTTATTCTGAGGTTGGAATTTACTCTTCAACCATGACACTTGTAAATATATTTGCAATTGTCCAAACAACATTCAATACGTTATGGACACCTATGTCTGTTCAGCATTATACAAAAGATAAAGATGACAGAAGCTTTTATCAAAAAGGAAACCAGATTATAACAATTGTTATGTTTTTCATTGGTTTAACATTGATTTTGGGAAAAGATATCTTTGCAATTTTGCTCGGTGAAAAATATCGTGCCGCTGCCTATATTTTGCCATTTTTAATNNCACTATATCCGAGACAACAGTTAGTGGGTTAGTTTTCTTAAAAAAAAGCAAATTGCAGGTTGTAGTTGCTGTAGGAGCCTGCATTACAAATATCATCGGAAATACATTGCTTGTTCCTAAATTTGGCAGTCAAGGTGCTGCTATTTCTACTGGACTTTCTTATATTGTATTTTTTACACTTAGAACAGTATTATCTAATAAGTTTTTCTATGTGAACTATAGATTAAAAGCTTTTTATCTAATGACTGCTGTGACTGCTATCTATGCTTTATATAATACTTTTATCGATTTCAATATAGGATCAGTAATTGGATATGTAATTTGTATCACCATGTTAGTGGCTCTATACTGGAATGATGTAAAATGGGGAATCAATTATCTTTTAAATACAGGGAAGGCTTTACTGAAAAGAAAAGGTAATTGACTAAACAATGGGTGACAGGCACCATCCACAAAGTTTCCAGTTTGATTAGTTTAAGTGGCCCTTGTTGTTTATTGTTACTGACGTTCTATTTTTTCAAGAAATTGATGGAATCATGTCCTAAATCTTACGGAAATATTGATCGATATAAAGGGGAAGCCAGCTACTCCCATTGGCTTCCCCTTCAATTAAATATAAACCTGATAGGTTCTACTTTGGTGAAGGAGGAAATATTCGGGAGTTGGCTGTATGAGATGGTTAATGGTGTTAATTTTTCTGGAAATTGAAGTATGTGAATGAAGTGGCTCTTCGAATTGCAGTGAGTGTTGAAAAAGACGTCTCCCATTATGTATTACTGTGACCAAAGCTGTATTGGAGGCGTCTCACAAAAATAAAGAGGTTATTATATCAGATTACAAGTTTATTGAAAATTCCTAAAGCTTTTTATTTGAGTATGCAGGGAGTTTCCCTTTTCCGGTTGTGGAAAACCATGATGGGTGTTGGACTAAGAGGAAGAAAATACAAAGAAACATCTGCGTAGATAAGAGTCTATACTATTCAACGGATAGCTTGTGATAAATTGTATAAAATTCATCATGAATTTTATACAATTTCTTAGTGTGTTATAACTTTTCTAACCTGAAAAAAGATTATTTAAATAATTACATATAACTTATTCTTATTATTAAAATTTTGTTAAAATCATCTTCATAATAACTTTTCTGGATATTTATTTAGTAGGAAAGAGTTAGAA
>NZ_JBALSN010000205.1:3578-6077 GCF_036966985.1 Neobacillus drentensis
CATTAATTATTTGCAATGTATTACTAATTTTATTGATTTTTGGATTTTTATTAAATGATTTGTTGGAAAATGAGAATAAAAATGGATTATTACAAAATTCTCTGATCAATGTAATTGATTTAGGAGCAGATCCTAGTGGAGATACTGATAGTACTAAGGCATTTCAAGATGCCATTAATTTAGCGGGTAAATCTAAAGGAATTGTTTTTATTCCTAAAGGGAAATATATTTTATCACAAATAAAAATACCATCTTATGTCGAGTTGCTTGGAACTGGAAATGATACTGTGTTAAGAATGAAAGAGAATAACAATAAAGCTTTAATTGTATTAAAATCAAAAGTTACTCAAATGGTACATTTACGAGATTTTATGATTGATGGGAATCGAAAGAATCAAACTTCTACAGAAGCAAGAGGAATTGAATTCATTAACACATCTGATTCAGTAAAAATGAGAGAATCAAGTAAGGTAGGAGAACATGATGCTCGTCATTTAATTGAAAATGTCTACATATCAGAAACTAAGGGAGATGGGTTATATATTGAGGGGCGAGGAGAAAGCCGAATTAAAAATGTTCAAACAATGAGAACTGATGGGGTAGGTATTTATTCTAATGCTTTTGACAACTGGTTTACAGATTGTTCAACAGGAGCCAGTGGACTTGATGGGATTTATATTGGTAATTTATCAGCTAATAGCCGATTTGTAAATTGTAAATCTTGGTTTTCAGGAAGAATAAATCCTGAAAGGGGAAATGGGTATTTTATTAATGCTAATCGGATTACAATTACAGGATCGGAGGCACAAGATAACAGTAAATATGGGTTTGTTTTCGCAGCAAATGATATTATTGGTTCAGGTTTAATGGCTGAGGCAAATGGATGGCATGCGAATAAAATACGACCTGATGGTACGGGATTTGTTTTATATGGGTCAAAAAATTGTAATATTCAAGGTGTAGCAGCGGATAGATTCAAAAATATTAAAAGTCATCAAACTTACGCTTTACAATTTTTAGAGGACCCAAAAGGTAATTTTGTGCAAATAACTTCTGAGGGGATGAGGTTAGGGGCATTACCAACACTGAATATTAAAAATAACAAAGTAATGATTACTGAAACTCGTTCTGATGGGTCGGTAAATAATTTTCAAAATTATAACTAAGTTTTTTGTTTGAACTATTGAAAATAAGTATCAAATTGTTTATTTAACCACCACATTTTCTACTTATATTAAAATGGAAAAGAAGGTTCTTTATTAAACAAAGTAGTCTGAATTGGCCATTCAATATGGTGAGGAGCTTGACGCAAATATTTTTATGGCTACAAATCTGGATGCAATCGATTAGGTGTAGTAGTGAAAAGCAGTTCTGTTGTATATGATGTTCTAACTGGTAACCAGATGGGTATGAAGGTCTCTTTGCTATTTTTGAAAAGTATGGTTTTTACCAGGAGTCAATTTAATTAATTACCTTAAAAGGGAAATATGAAGCTGAACAAATTGCTGGGTTAATGGAATCATTCAGAAATGAAATCTTAGGCGATGTAGCAGGAATAAAAGAGAAGCAGTGGAAGACTAAGCCACTTCTTTAAGAAAAACAGGTGGTCAGGAAAATAAGATTAACCTGCCTGCATCAATGTATTGAAGTATTATTTATCTTATGGTTCCTGGTCTGTCTGCGTCCGTCTGAGAACAGAGCCTTAGGCGAAGTTTTACTTTGGGATTAAAGGACTATGGGTGGAAGATAGCAAAATGAATTTGGTTGCTATCCAAACGGCTGTTATGAATATGGTAAATGACCGATTATCAACAAGAATATAAGATTTTCTACTGATTTTTTATTTCAACTAAGAAAGAAAGCAAGGGTATCTTTTTTCTATGCTATCAAAAAATAATATGGCGATGAACACAATTGAAAATAACAATTGCTGGAACAGGATATGTAGGACTATAGAATGCTATTCTATTAGCGCAACACAACGGAGTCATCGCCCTAGATATTATTCAAGAAAAGGTAGATATGATTAATAACTAGGAAATCCCCAATCATTGATCATGACATTGAAAATTTTTTGCATTAAAAGAGCTAAATTTAATCGCCACTACCGATAATTATAAAGTATTCAAAGAGGCTGAGTATAAACTGAACATCATTTTATTCTATTGATATTTATATTACTAATGAATCATTTGAATAACTAATTTAATCCAACCGAAAAACGCAAACCATAATGGAACACTTAAAGTCGTCCCACACAATAATCCTAATAAAAGATTCCCTTGCGTGTCCATGAAATCCACTCCTATTGTTAGTTGTAGATAAATCTGGTGATGCACGGTTCTATTTTTTAGTATATGTAAACGCTTTCAGTTTCTTTTCTATATGATACCCAAATAAGGGTGGAGAATAACGCAGAAATATGTAAATGATATACTAAATATTTCGACAAATTTGCTTATTAGACTTTTTATCCCAATGGGGGCCAATCTATTATTT
>NZ_JBALSN010000205.1:6158-6305 GCF_036966985.1 Neobacillus drentensis
TACGTAGTATAAAATAGACGATTGCCCATAAAGGAATTGATAAAAGAATCCCCCATAGGCAGCCCCTACCAAAATTTCTCCCATCTTCTTTTTCTGCCATATTGATCACTCCACTTCCCAAACAGGTTGCTTATCACTATTTAACCA
>NZ_JBALSN010000206.1:0-15461 GCF_036966985.1 Neobacillus drentensis
ATTTTAGACTATAGCGGGATTTCTAAAGGAACATTCTATAATTATTTTTCATCTAAAAGTGAATTATTAATCGCTATTTATAAAACAATTTATAAGAAACTAGAAAAGGACCGAAACGACTTATTAATCGGTCAAAACCCTTCTAGTATTGAGATTTTCATTAAGCAAGTGGAATTACAAATGATTTCTAATAGGAAAAACAAATTACTTGCCCTTTATGAGGAAGTATTAGCATCTAATGACGCAGATCTCAAACAATATATCCAACGGGCCCGTTTAAATTCTCTTCGTTGGTATTACAATCGTTTTGTCGACATCTTCGGCGATGACAAAAAACCATTCCTCTTGGACTGTGCGATTATGTTTCAAGGGATAATCCAATATAATATTCAATACAATCGACTGGCCCATGAATCGGGTGAAAAAGTAAGCAGTGTGGTCCGCTACTGTGTAGCGCGAATGGTTAAAATGGTTGATGAAGTTGCTGAATCAGGGGAGCAATTAATCGAACCTAAAACTTTAGAAAAATGGGTCCCTGACTGTCCAAAAAACAATCATGAGATATTGACCCAGCTGGTAAAATTATCTTTAACATTAAGGGCGTCAATAGCTAAGAGTATTAAGGATTTAAATGAACAAAACAAATACCATGAACTGTTAGATTTTATACAAGAAGAAATCATCCATACAAGATCCCCAAGAAAGTATCTTATTCAAAGTGCCCTTTTATCTTTAAAGCAAAACCCTGCTTCACTTTGGAAAAAGGAACTCGGGCAGCTTGATGAACTAATTGAAGCTTTTTATAGTTCTATGGAGTCGGAAGACACAAACCCCTAATCTAAGGATTAGGGGTTTTGAATGTATAGCTTTTATCATTTGTAAAGCGTTGTTGAATTTCCCAAATAAAATAATTCCTTGAATATTGTTTTACCACAACGATTGCATCTTCACCATTTTTTGTAAATATCAGCCCTGAACCCATCTGTTCTTGAAACTTCCACCCTTTAGATTTCATATAATTTTTTACAACATTATAATTGCTATTTCCATTACTTTCCGATAAATATTTGCTTCGTTTCTCTGTTTTTGCGAAAAGTTCAAATTCAGAATCAGAAAAGTGAAGCTTTAGAGCCGAAATCATTAATGGTATGGGATTCCCCTCCTGAAAAAGTACAGAACCAAAACTGCTGACAACTAGACCACATCCTATGACCGAAACGATCACTAAGGTAACGGTTATTTTTCTAATCCGCTCCACCCGTTCGCCTCCTTATAAATCTCCTTATTTAATTTGACGAAGGATGGGTAATTTTGGTTTCGGATAGAAATATTACATTTTCATTAAAATGGTTTTTGAAAAGGAAAGCTTTTAATAAAAATTCCGATAAATTAGGTACTTTTTTAAAGGGAAAGTTGTAAGAATAGGGGAATCATAACAGACATGATCAATGCGGAGGTAATCATCGCAATGCTCCCCATGACCCCTTCTATTTCTCCCCATTCAAATGCTCGGTTGGCACCTATTGCTTGAGCAGATGTACCTAACGCTAAACCCTTAGCAATTCTACTTCTAATCCGAGTTAAATTTAAAAGAAATGGACCGATCATTAGTGAAAAAACCGCAGATATACAGACAAATAAAATCGTCAGAGACGGAATCCCTCCTAATGACTGGGATACAGACAGAGCAATTGGAGCCGTGACCGATTTTGGAATAAGTGACAACATTATTTCTCTATTCATGTGCAAAGACTTCGTCAACAGAATGATTGATATTACACCTGTTAATGTGCCTGGCATGACCGCCCAGAAAATAATTAGGAAATTTTTCTTAATAATTCTCACATGTTTATATAAGGGAACAGCGAGTGACACGGTGGCAGTTCCTAATAAAAGTGAGAATAATCCTGTTCCAGATGAATATTGGGATACTTGGACATGAGAAAGCGTCAATAAACACATGATGATCACTGTTACCGTATATAACGGATTTAACCATGACTTTTTATAAGTTTTAAATACCTTATTTCCTGCTGCATAACTTATAACAGTAATGCCGGTACATAACAATATATTATAGATTATTGTTCCCATTTTGTTTCCTCCATTTCCTTTTTGTTTCTAAATAATCTGCTATAAAAGCTGTCACAAGAAGGACAACCAGGCTGCTCGCTGCTAGAATGATGGCTAATTTGATTCCTTCTACTTTAAAAATCCCTGCAAAATGCCAAACACCTACTATAAATGGAATAAATAAAAGTGTTATATGTTTAATATGCAGATGGGCGGCTGCTTCGACCCATTGGAGCTTACAAACACCTGACAGTAATGCGATAAATAAGAGAACCATACCAACAATACTTCCAGGAACAGGAAGATCCAGCCAAGTAACGAGCCTCGTTCCAATTAAATAAATCACTAAAATTGTGAGAAACTGAGCAATATTACGAACCATTCGGCTCACCCCCCGGTTTTAAATCTAATCACCCATTTATTAATAAATGGGGTCATAATAAATTTCTCTAACGTCAGTATTGCACACCATTTTGAGTTTTTCTGTATATGTGGAATGATTTCTAACATAAATTCTATAAAAGCGATTTAATAAATGTTAGAAAAACTTACTTTTTTTCGTGTTACCTATGATAAATCAAAAACCGATTCCCAGTAGTAGGAATCGGCTAAAAACTAAATATTTTAATACCTATTTAAGAAAGGATTTAGGCATGACAACAGCAACGACCTCTCCACGAGCACAGAGAATATCGTTCGCATAAACTTCTGTCTCAACCTTAAACTTTTTAGGATGTATTTCATGTACATTACCGATTGCTTTTAAAGGTATACCATGTGGAGTAGGCTTGAGAAAGTTCACATTTAGTGAAGCCGTTACGAACCTTGGGGGCTCCGTACCATCACCAGCTTCATGTCCATTTTTTCGATGAAGCGCCAATGAAGCAGAACCTGTTCCATGACAATCTATTAACGAGGCAACAATGCCGCCATAAACAAAACCTGGAAGTGCGAGATGCTCTGCTTCTGGTGTGAAAATTGTTACTGTCTGCTCACCCTGCCAGCCAGTCCGAAAATGATGTCCCTCTTCGTTCAATCGACCACAGCCATAACACCAGGCAAAATCATCTGGATACTCATCTTGTATTGCATTTACAACCTTATCTTCCATTCAACTTCTCCCCCTTAACCGAAAACGCTTTCATTAACATGATATCACTGAAAAAATTCCAAGGTCAATTAATTAACTTAATATTTAAAATATGAACTATTTTCACATGGTGCCTGACACCAACATTAATTTGACATAATTTCCAAATATTATAAGATTATATTCAGAATCATGAAAGACTTTAGGAGGCGATTATTGGTGGGAAAAACGGTTGAAAGACGGTTGACTCGTGCTGAAGTTCCAGTGGATTTAACTTGGAACCTAGATGATTTATTTGTTTCAGAAGAAGCTTGGGAAGCCGAATTAATAGAGATAGAAAATCAGATTGCACAGTTTCATAGATTTAAAGGTACATTACATATTAGTTCTAAAGCTTTATTAGATTGCCTTTGTGCACAAGAACAATTATCGATGAGGATTATTAAAGCGTGGACGTTTGCCAGTTTAAAGCAATCTGCGGATGGATCTGATCCTATAAATCAAGCCAATATGGCGAAGTTTTCTTCATTACGGACAAAAAGTACTGCTGCTTTATCTTTTATTAACTCTGAAATTCTTGCATTTGAAGAAGGAATAGTTGAACAATACCTCAAAGAGGAACCAAAGCTAGCAGCATTTAGGAAAAACTTAGTTGACCTCCTTCAAACAAAAAAACATACGTTTTCACCAGAAACAGAAGAAGCATTGGCGGCACTAGGAGAACTACAGAGCTCCCCATACCAAATCTATCAAATGACGAAGTTAGCGGATATGCAGTTCGCACCAATTAAAGATGGCGATGGAAACGAATTACCTGTATCGTTTGCATTGTTTGAAAGTCGTTATGAATTCTCACCTGATACAGATGTACGAAGGAAAGCCTATCAATCTTTCGTCGCAACGCTAAAACAATATACCAATACCATGGCAGCAACCTATGCCACAGAGGTCACTAAACAAGTTACCCTCGCACGTTTACGAAAGTATGATTCTGTGACCCATATGCTCCTTGAACCGCACCAGGTAACACCTGAAATGTACAACAATCAGATCGATATTATCTNNAATTTGCACAGTTAAAGAAGCGGATTTTAGGTCTGAATCAGATGCTATTTTGTGACTTAAAGGCACCATTGGACCCTGAGTTTAATCCGGAAACAACCTATGAAGAAGCAAGCAAAATCATTATGGATTCACTAAAGGTCATGGGACCTGAGTATACTAACATCATTGAAAGAGGCTTTAAAGAACGATGGGTTGACCTTGCTGATAATGTGGGAAAATCAACAGGCGCCTTCTGCTCAAGCCCTTATGGTTCACACCCCTACATTCTTATCACCTGGCAGAATAATATGCGTGGCTGTTTCACGTTAGCTCACGAATTTGGCCATGCAGGACATTTCTTTTTGGCAAATAAAAATCAGCGGATCATGAATGTGCGCCCATCGATGTATTTTATCGAAGCCCCTTCTACCATGAATGAAATGTTATTAGGTCAGCATTTACTATCCACAACGGAGGATAAACAAATGCGCCGCTGGGTTGTCCTGCAGCTGCTCGGTACCTATTATCATAACTTTGTCACACACTTGCTGGAAGCAGAATATCAACGAAGAATCTACGCCCTTGCCGAAAGTGGGGCGGCGTTAACTGCCAAAACCTTAACAGAAGTAACGGGTGCAGTTCTATCCGAATTCTGGGGAGACACTGTTGAAATCGATGAAGGTGCAAGATTGACGTGGATGCGTCAGCCGCACTATTACATGGGCCTATATCCATATACCTATTCCGCAGGATTGACGGCATCGACTGCGATTGCACAGTTGATTCAGGAGGAAGGTCAGCCCGCGGTTGATCGATGGCTCGAGGCTCTTCGTGCCGGTGGAACAATGAAACCACTCGAATTATTGAAACATGCGGGCATTGATATGTCAAAGCCCGACCCAATCCGCAAAGCTGTAAATTATGTAGGAACATTAATTGAAGAATTAGAACGCTCTTATCAATAATATATATAGAAAAAACCCTTGTGCCACAAGGGTTTTTAAAATTCACTTTAACACTATAATCAAACAACTTAAATGACTACCTTATAGTTTGTCTCTTGATTAACTGATCCCTAAAAATACTAACAAACTTTCGACAGCGATCAATGTCATATATTTGTAAGCTTACCTCAATCTTCAGTGTGGCAATTAATTTTGTGTGAACGTACAGCATATCTCTAAATTCATCAACAGCGCCGCAAAACTTCGGATAGCCACTATCTCCTGTGCCTACGATTCCCGTCAGGGTCCTCTTCACATCCATTGTTTCAAATGCATGATATAATTCCATCATTTCGTGAGGAATTTCCCCATTTCCCCATGTATAGGTTCCAATCACAACAGCCTCGTAATTGATTAGGTCCTTAATTTGTAATTCTTCTATCCGGTAAAGAGTGACATCAATCCTTTCTTTTAAAAATAACTTCTGAATCAATTGAACAACTTCTTCTGTATTTCCAGTTTTAGAAGAATATACGATTGCAACTCTCATAATTCATCGAAACCGTTGGATTGTGTTACCTTAGCATAGGTCCTCGACTTCTGCTCAAAGAAATCGGATTTTGTTTCATTCATCATTTCATCACTGAAAACATGGATCCACGGCATCGGGTTTTCTCTCTCTTTAAATAAGTTCTGTAATCCAAGCTGGCGCAGCCGCTTATTAGCAAGATATTCTGTGTATTCCTCGTACTCGCTCAAGTTAATACCATCTATATCCTTCAAAATCCCATGGGCCCATTCCTTTTCAAGCCGGACTGCTTGTCCTACCGTTTTATACACATAATCCATATTCACTTCAGAATACAATTCCGGATTTTCTGTTAAGAGAATCCGGAGAAACTGTGCCATAAAATAAGCATGCTGCATTTCATCTCGTTGGATATAACTAATCATCGTACTGGTCTTTAGCATTTTTTGCTGGCGGGCAAGATGATAGAAAAAAGCAAAACCAGCATAAAAATATATACCCTCAAGATTTATAGAGTTCACTCCAAGTTGAAATAAATGTTGAGGTGTTGGATTCTTTCTGAAACTCTCATATGCATCTAAGATCAGGTCGTTTCTTTTTCGGACGAGGGGATCATTTTTTGCTTGATTGAACCTTTCTTTTTGTTCATGTATTGGTACGAGAGAACTTAATATGTAGGAATAGGATTCATTATGCACCGCCTCTTGCTGAGCAATCACCGCAAATATTGCCTTAAAACTAGAATCTGTCACATAGTCCATCACTTGAAACATGGTAGGTGTTTGCAGGCTATCTAATGAAGCAAGTTGTGTATTAATTCGCAGGAAAACATCTTGTTCTGTTGCACTGAGGTGATCCCACTGCTTAATATCATCTTGCATATTAATTTCTTGTGCTTTCCAAAAATTTGATAACAAAGTTTGATATAAATCGTAAATCTGCGGGTAGGCAATATCATTCCAGTTGAGCAATCCAGATGATTGTCCGTTAATAATCCCAGTGGATTTATTAGGAAAATCAGGGTTTAGCAATTTAATTCTAGGCAGTGGTATGTGAATATCCATAAAAATATTTCCTCCGATCGATTTTAAAAAATTGTTAGCTGTGGCATGCCTCACATTCGTCAATTTCAGTTTGCGAAGTGCTTCTAACATAATAAGAGGTCTTTAAACCTTGCTTCCAAGCTTCCATATGAAGGTTTAGTAAGTCTTTGGCCTTTATATCATGCCTAACATAGAGGTTAAAGCTAATCCCCTGATCAATATGGCGCCCTCGTGCGGCATTCTGTTTAATGCTCCAAATTTGATCTAATTCATGTCTCGAACGACGATAATATTCGTATGTTCTATGATTTAAATCAGGTGCGGTCACTTTAAATTTAAAGTTCTTCTTTTCCTCTGCATATTCAACCGAATAGATGGGATCGATTCCATCTGTGGAACCTCCTATCTTCGCCGTTGAGGAGTTGGGTGCAATCGCCATTAACCAACCATTTCGTATGCCATGAATTGCTATATTTCTCTTTAAATCATTCCACCTTTTTGATTGGTAACCTTTCCGTTCAAAATACTCCCCAGTATGCCATTCAGAACCACTAAACTGGCTATAAGCCCCCTTCTCCTTAGCCAGCTCCATTGACGAACAGATGGTATGGAACGCAATTTCCTCATACAAACTATCTGCATACTTAACAGCGGTTTCGGATTCCCAATATATCCCTTTTAGTGCTAATAAGTGGTGCCAGCCAAACGTACCTAGCCCAACTGCTCTGTACTTTTTATTCGTAACCTGCGCCTGTCCAACCGGTATGGTATTTAAATCAATCACGTTATCCAGCATTCTTACTTGTATACGAATGAGACGTTCTAAGACATTCGCCGGTACTGCTTTTGCCAGATTAATAGAAGATAAATTGCAAACTACGAAATCACCTGGTTTCCGAACAATCACGATATGGCCATCATCATTCTGGTATTCGTTCACAACCGTCGTTGCGGACATATTTTGAGCAATTTCTGTACAAAGATTACTGCAGAAAATGGATGTACGGCCTCTACCCAATAAATGCTTATTTGGATTTTGTCTATTAACTTCATCACGATAGAACATGTATGGGGTTCCTGTTTCTAATTGAGCAACCATGATTCGTGTCATGATATCCATGGCACGGTAGGTTTTGCGAGGTAGAAGCGGGTTACCTACGGCCTCTTCATATTTTTCGGTAAAATATTTAACATCAGTTTCATCATAAAAGTCTTCAAGTCCAAGCAGGTTCCCCTGTTCATCCTTCCAGCCCATCATTTGTTTTACTTGATGGGGACAAAATGTATGCCATTGTCCTATACTTCTACCGTGTTCATCTTTCTCTTCCAACTTTTTCATAAAGAGGTCTGGAATGGAAACACCTGTGAAAATATCATGGGCTTTACGGCGTTCATCCCCATTATTTGTCTTCAAATCAAGAAACCCATTCATGATATCTTTATGGAACAAATCAAGATAAATAGCAATAGCCCCTTGACGTTGACCTAACTGATCAACACTGACAGCTGTATCATTTACTAATTTTATCCATGGAACCACACCAGATGAGTTTCCTTTAAATCTCTTAATATCGGAACCGAGGGCTCGAACTTTACCATAATAGATTCCAATTCCTCCGCCATCTTTACTTAACCGGGCAATATCCCAATTGTTTAAATAGATGCTATCAAGTGAGTCATCTACTGTATCAATAAAGCAAGAAGAAAGCTGCCCAAAGCTTTTCCCCGCATTCGCAAGAGTCGGTGTGGCAACTGTCATATATAAATGACTTAATGCCCAATATGCTTCCTTCACCAGGTGGAGGCGTTTTGACTGCTTTTCATCCTTCATAATAGTCATCGCAATGATCATGAACCGTTCCTGGGGAAGTTCATAAACATTTCGATTATAATCTTGAGCAAGATAGCGATCCGCCAGTAAAAATAACCCTATGTAATTAAATAATAAATCTTGTTCTGGTTTTATCTCTTTTGCTAGCTGGTCGATTTCATCCTTACTATATACGTTTAAAAGATCATTAGAATAGATCCCTATATCTGTTAATTCTTTTATTAAGCTATAAAAGTCTCCATATTTTAGAGAACGTTCATATCCGCGACTTTTAGCAGCCTTTCCATAAAGTTCATTCAGATATAAACGGGCTGCAACGAATGTCCATTCCGGCTGGTCCATTGCAATTTGATTCACTGCATAAATTAAAGCTTGTTGATTTGCTTCTAGCTCTGTTACATCAAGTTGGCTTAGACGTTCTCTAAGTTCCAATGTATTAATCTGATATTTTCCTGAAACTTGTTCAATAGATTCTAAAACGTAATTTAGTTCTGATTGCAGTTCCTCAATCATCATTTCATTTCCCCCTATAATAAAAAAATCCGCTCAACGGTAATTGAGCGGATGAAACGATAACATTACAAAAGGAAAAAATAATAAACTTCAATGCCTCCTGTCGCCACCGTTCATCTTCTCAATCCCCGAAGAAGTTGAAACATCTTAAGAAAGACAGGTCTCCTGACTCATGCTTCTACCTACTTTGAACCCTTCCCATATAAGTACCTAATAGATTAGACAATTTATACAGTGGTTTGTTCATTTCGTCAGCATTTACAGTTGCGGGGGCAGTTCTGGAATTACACCAGATTCCCTATTAAGCCACAATAGGCATCTCTTCTTAAGGCTAACACAATATATAGTTTGTTTTTAAAAAACAAAAACAATATGTAGTGAATCAATGTAATTAATAATAGTATAGTCTCTATTATATTTCAAGTCTATTATTTTTTTAAAATGAAACTAATTTGATTGAGTATCCGTATATGAAGAAAGACCAAATTGAAAAGAGGCATTTTTATGGGGAACATTTTTCTATTTACATTGATTATTGGGATAGCTGCTGCGCTTGTTCTAATACCTATTTTTAAACATGACCAGGAAAGTAAAAAAGCGGGGAAAAAACTCAAAATCGGCGTGTTCATTGCACTTGTTTTGATTCTCATGATAGCAGTGTTTGTATTCTATTATTTTACTAATTTTGATAGAAATTTCACTTCGGTATGGCCGTTAGCTATCATACTAACCGCTGCTGGCGCCGTTCTTGCCAATGGCACAGAAAGAAAAGTCAAAGGAATTCTCTTCCTTGCAAGCCTAGGCCTTGGAATTTATTTCTTAACCGCTTTTATATTTAATGCTGATCAAAAGTATGAAGTTGCCAAGATGGATGAAAAGGTAGAGATTCAAACTTTTGATGAGAAAGAAACACCTGCCAGTGTTCCACCGCAGTTTGCACGCAATAAAATGAAAAAAGCGTTTGGACAAGTTCCGAACACAAGCTACTATGAGCTCGGGAACCTGCAAATTCAAAAGCTGAACGATGACTATGTGTATATTGCTCCTGTTGAGTTTTCCGGGTTTTTTAAATGGTGGAAAGGAAACAGTACACCAGGTTACTTTACCTTAAGTGCAACGGATTCTAGTGCTAATCCTAAATTCATCAAGTCAGAAATGATATTTACCCCTTCCTCTTTTTTTAATAAAAATATTGAGCGGCATATTCGTATGAAATACCCGAAGAAAATTTTCTTTGGCGATGTTCAATTAGAAATTGACGAGAATGGAAAACCCTTTTACATCCGTACTTATGGGGAGTTTATTTCCGCACGAAATGGATTTACTGCTAAGGGTCTAGTCGTCGTCGATTCTAAGAATGGAGCGATGAAAGATTATCGACTGGCAGATGTCCCGGAATTTATCGATGGCGCAGTTTCGCCTGAAGCAGTTAGTTTGCAAAACAGCTATTACGGGAATCTTGTTCATGGATTTTGGAATAGTGTCTTCGGTAAATCTGACGTGAAACTCCCATCAGATGAAGGTACTGAGTCAAATGTAAGTCCCATCTTTGATGAAAATGGATTGATGTACTATTTTACAGATTTCACTAGTCCTAAAGAAGGCGTCGATTCCATGCTCGGGTACTCGCTGACCAACTCAAGGACAGGAAAAGCAACATTCTATACCGGAAACCCAGAGCAATCTTATATGGATTCACAAGGGGCCTTACAAATCATTGAAAAGAAATTTATTGAAAAGAAATGGCTTGGGCAAATGCCGATTCTCTACAATTTTTATGGTGAAGCCAGTTGGTTAACACCTGTATTAGACTCAAATGGTTTTCTGCAAAATTACTTCATCGTTTCTGCAGCGAATCCAGAAATTTCTGTATACGCCAGCACCCCAAATGAGGCACTAAAGCAATATAAAACTGCCTTACAAAGGGGCAAAGGCACTGTAGACGGAAGCTCAAAAGCACAAGAAAAACAAATCGGCGGTACAGTGATGAGAGTCTATAAGGAGAAAAACGGAGATTACACCATTGTCTCATTCTTATTAAACAACCGCCAAAACTTTATCATTTCTTCGGAAAAAGCACCACTCGCTATCTACCTAAAAGAAGGAGATAAAGTAAACATTCGATACCTCGACACCGGCGAAGACTTCCTTCCCGCCAAAGAGTTAGCAATCGAAGCCTTACAATAGGGAAACAAAAATAGGGTGTCAGGCACCAATTGGTGCCTGACACCCTATTTCTCTTTACTGAACCTTTTGAATACGATTTTGAATGCGATAAGTGAAAGGTTTAGGCTGGGCTGAGATAAAGTTCACTAATGCATCCAGGTCGTTAGGACCGATTTCTTTGTTTTGGGCTTGGGTGAATACGGTAAATCCATCACCGCCGCCAGAAAGGAAAATATTCGCTGTCACTGAATAAGATTTATTTGCATCGATCTCTGTGCCATCTGGCAACTTAATACTCACTATCCTTTGTCCTATTGGTTTATTTGCATCCCAAGAATACGTTAAACCAGAGATTTGCAGCATGTTCGTCTTGGTTGCACTCCATTGCTGGTTAAGCAAGTCACGAATCTGCTGCCCTGTCATCGTCATTTTGACCAGATCATTATTAAAGGGCTGAACGGTGTAAACTTCTCCCCAAGTAATCTCACCAGGATCGATGTCTGCTCGAATTCCGCCCGGATTCATTAATGAGAATTCCGTTTTTAGCGCATTCCTTTGTGCATCTGCAATGAAATCCCCAAGGACGGACTCTCCATTCTCATTTTGTTTAGCGGTCAAACTTTCAGCTGTAGAGCCCACCACCCGATTGACGATGGGTTCCACTTTTGCTTCATAGCCTTCAATCATTTGTTTAATCTCTGGATCTGGCTTCATCCCCTCTTGGAAGGTGGTTACAATCTCTGCTGTTTTTGAGACAATCTCCTTTGTTTTTGGATCAATCTCAATATCCACATCTGAAAAGGCGGTCCCATAGGAATAGGATTGGACCACTAGCTTATTATCGATCGTTGCGTTCATATGAGCGTGATTATGGCCGCCAAAAATGATATCCACTTCATCGTCGACACGATTGGCAATATCGACCAGCTGCCCTGTTGGGTTTTCCCCATTTGGACCTGATGTACCTGGGTTATGGGCTAAAACAACGATCGACTTTACCCCTTGTTTTTTCAATTCTGCTACATTCTTGTTAATGGCTTCTACTTCATCGATAAACTTTAATCCGGCTACCCCACTTGGGACAACTACTGTCGGCGTCTCGGTTGTCACAACACCGATAAAGCCAATCGGCATTCCATTTACTTTGATAACTTGGTATGGAGGCAGGATCGTTTTTCCTGTTTTTTCATCGATTACATTCGCTACAATCCATGGAAAATTTGAGCCAGCAAAATTGCCTGTTTTCGGATGTGATCCACCCTTAATCAGGCGGAGCAGTTCGTTTACCCCTTCATCAAATTCATGATTACCAACAGTTCCCATATCAAACCCAAGTTTGTTCAAGATTTCAATCGTCGGTTCATCCTGTAATAGGGCAGACACTGGCGGGCTGGCTCCAACCATGTCTCCATTTTGAATCAACAGCGTATTTTTGTTTTCTGCTTCACGCTGTTTTAAATAAGCGGCTAAATAATCTACCCGGCCCGCTGGTTTTCCATTAACATTCCGGGTAACATTTAATTGCCCGTGCAAGTCATTAATTCCTAATAATTGAATCGGAATGAAACGATTATTCGAAGCAGGAGCTTTTTTCTTTTTAGGATTTTTCGTTTCCGGACGATTGGATTTGTGACCATGATAGCTTTCCGATAACCCTTGACCTTTTGTTTCCGTTGATTTTTGTCTGCTTGCCTCTACAGACTGGGATTTGTATATTGTCTGATCTAGGTGTTCTGAGTCCTTAAGGTCCCTAGCCGCAACACTAAGATTTCCTACTCCTCCTATTAACATAACGAGAGTTAACGATATAAATGTTTTCTTAAACCAATCCATGCATGAAAATCCTCCTACTTTTTTATAAATGAACTATGGTATTTTTTGTTTTCAATGGAAGCAATATGCATATCTCTAGTTAATAAATAGAAAAAGCCCGCTATGATTCTTCAACCTCATCGTTGAAGACAAAAAAGCGGGCTTTTTAAATCATATAGTAAACGTTAAACGACCACCATTTCTGATAGTTTATTTGCGTAATCGATGACAAACTTTTCGATTTTCTCTGTATCGTCTGGGTGAAACATATGCCCAGAATTATCATACCAAACCAATTCTTTACCAAGTGGAGCATCGATTTCGTTATAATATTGCTCAACAGGTCTTCCGTCAACATGAACATCTTTTGCCCCGTGTAAAAAGGCCAGAGGGACCTCTAACCTTTTTGTTTTTTTAAAATCAACCTGTGCAAAATCCTCCACTAATGCTTGGGTATAGGTTAAATTGTAAGAGCTATAGAGTGTATGGAAGATATCTTTCATGGAGTATTCTGAGCTATTTAAGAAAAGCTTTAAACTGCCAAGCATTCCTGGATGTTTCACTGTTTCACTTTCATAAACCAACGAATTATATTTTATCAGGGGCCTGCGGAAATCGGTCCATTGTTTCAATAACAGATAGGGCGGGCGGCCTAGTTCTTCTAATTTCTTAAGTGTTTTCCGATCATTGGCTTCCTCGGCTTTAGCTCTTAGCCAGTCAAAGCAAATCTGATCATTTTCCTGCCAATTGATTATTTGCGATATGCCGAAATAAGCGTGAAGTTTTTCTGGGTATCTGGATGCGATCGATAAACCGATAATCGTCCCCCAAGAGTGACCCGCTAAATAAACCTTATCTTTCTTAAAACGACTTCTTAAGTTGTCGATTAAGTCATGGCAATCATGAATATATTGCTCGACTCGAAAGGACTCTTTGGGTGTATTTTTATGATAGGTTTTCCCTGCTCCTCGTTGGTCCCAAAACACCACCACGAAATGTTTAACAAGCTCCTTTGTAGAAATTGAAACAGCATAATCCTGACCTCTTGAAACAACGCCCGGGACCGGCATACAGGGGCCGCCATGAATAAATAACAACAAGGGCTTTGTTACATCATTGCCCTGGATCAGAACAGAATGCTCTACTCCACCCAAGGTTATCTTGTCAACCAAATCAATACCCTCATCAGCAATCGTAAACTCTCGCTTCGAAAACAACCCCATAATTCAAGCCCCCCCTCTTTACTTGTAGTAAACTGCACTTGGTGTCAGGCACCATGTTAATGTTTCACAATCAGAGCTTGGAAAGCTGCTGATGTTCTTACTTCAATGGTTAATGAGCCTTTTTTGTAGATGGATTTGATGAGAAATGGTGCGCCTGTAGTGTTTTGAAATTTGAAGTCTGGTCCGCCATAGGAGACGGTGGCATCTCTGCCCACAGGGACATAACCAACTGACAAGGAATGATGATGTTTTTCAATATAACTAACACCTAATTGGTCCACTGAATTAAATAAAGTGGAGGAAGTCTGGCAAATCCCACCACCAATTCCGTCGACTAGTTGTTTATTCACGATTTCCTTTGCTTTTTGATATCCGTGCGCGGCATCACTTGGCCCAACTGTTGTGTTAAAGGAGAAAATATCGCCGGCTCCAACAATGACATTATCGATCGCATCTGCTGACAGTTTGATATTTTTTGATCGGCCCACTACCCCACTGTTAAATCTGGTGGTATAGGTTGCAACCACCACTTCGCCTAATTGCTTCACATCTTCCGGCTTATACCCGCTCTCGGTCACATAAAGAGGCAGTTCCACATCGCCTCCCGCAGCTGATGCAGTTAACACCTTTTCAACCAACTCGGATTCTTCTAAAATAATTCTTGGTTTCCCTTTTATGATTTGACCGTTTGTGTCGATCTTATCGAGGACCATTCGTTGGTCATAGCCAGGGGTAGTTTTCGTTCCTCTTGCCAAGTCCTTTGCCCACTTCTCTAGTTCCTGTTTATATGCATCGTTATTAGTTCCAAATCCCAGGTCAACTGGCAGAAAGCTTTTGATAATCGATTTCGTATTGGGGTCAATCACATTGACCGTAATCGGTTTGGGTTCTTCTTCCTTTTGAGATTCTTCTTGCTGTGTTTGAACCGGATTTTGCTTTGGTGCCGTAACTTTTTCTTCCACCGCCTTTTCTTTCTCGGATGTTTCTGTACAACCGGCCAATCCTAACAAACTACAACTGACTAAAACTGTAATTAACCACGAGCGTTTTTTCATTTCCCCAACCTCTTATCCTATATTTTCATGCATGATCTTGGGCTTCCAAATGAAGTCCATTCATTCTCCGATTTTATTCGCGATAACATGTCAATATGATTGATAAGTGTTTTTAAATGTAGGCTGTGTTAAACTTGT
>NZ_JBALSN010000206.1:15541-21030 GCF_036966985.1 Neobacillus drentensis
GAGTCTTCGCGCCTTCCACGCCAATCAACAGGTACCAAAATTAAAAGTAACCTTTAACACAGCCTAAATGTAAAAAAAGCCCCTTATAAATAGGAGCTTATTAACTAAATAAAATATTTTTTCTGCATATCGGCGGTTTATCTTATATTACTTTTCACTATAGGATGAATCACTCTTGGTTCAGTTAAAGTAAGTTCATTTTTCTTATAGGCATGCCAATATGCCATAGCAATAAATACCGATCCGCCCACCGCATTTCCAAGAAAAACAGGGATAAAATTCTCTACATAGGCTAACCAAGTAAAATGGCCCGCAAATATCGCCGCAGGAATCACAAACATATTAGCTACCACGTGTTGAAAACCAATCGCGACAAAAGCCATCGTTGGAAACCAAATACCGGTAATTTTTCCGACCATATCATTGGCACCATATGAAAGCCATACAGCCGCAGCCACAAGCCAATTACAGCCTATCCCCGAAATGAAGGCTTGGAGGAAAGTGGCTTCCAATTTATGGTCAGCGATACTAATGGTTCTTTCCAAAAATGGTCCTGTTTCCGTGAGTCCAACCAAATGTCCAAAAAAGTAAGCCACAAAAATGGCCCCGACAAAGTTACTAACCGTAACAAGGAACCAATTATAAATAACCTGCCTCGTGCTAATCTTATTTGCCATCTTAGCTATCGGAACTGCCATCATATTCCCAGTTAAAAGCTCTCCACCAGCTAGCAAGGTAAGGACAAGACCAATTGGAAAAACAGAGGCACCAATCAAGCTGCTTAACCCTTCTACATTTCCTGTGAGAGTTGCTGTCACACGAATGAAGAGTAAATAACCTAACGCAATGAAGGCACCTGCTTCAAAACCCAATATCAAAGTTTGTAATAGAGGGTAATTTGACTTTTTCACTCCATCCTCAATGGTAATTTCCATAATTTTTTCGGGTTTACTGTATCCCATTAGAAGGACTCCTTTTTAAATAAACTAGGCTCTTTGATATTGTGAAATATTTAACATATTTATTTTATAACAAATTCTTCTAAAATCCTGTGAATATTTCTTTAACTATTTTATAGCGCTTACATTTATCTTTGTATTCTTGCTTTTATATTCAAAATCACTTACTTCCCTCTTTTAATAGAGGTATACTGATTATCAAAGTGTTAGAGTGAAAAGAGGAAAACATTTAAGGAGGTTTGCACGGATATGAACAGTCTGACAGAAGAAAGATGGCAGGCCATTATTAACAATGATTCTTCATATGATAATCAATTTTTTTACGGGGTTAAAACTACAAGGATTTTCTGTCGTCCATCCTGCAAATCTAGAACTCCAAAATTCGACAATGTCCAGATTTTTTTAAAAGCAGAACATGCTTTGGCAAAACAATTCCGTCCTTGTAAACGGTGCAAGCCAAATGGACTTCGCCTGCCCAATGAAGAATGGGCAGCTCAAATTGCTAGGTACATCGACATGCATTTTAAAGAACCACTAACTTTGGAAAGCTTAGCAGATATATGTCATGGAAGTCCCTATCATTTGCAACGGACATTTAAGCTTATTAAAGGGATAACTCCAATTCACTATATCCAGAAGACTCGCATAACTAAGGCTCAACAGATGCTTAAAGACACAGACGCATCCATAAACGAGATCAGTATGGAGGTAGGAATAACAAATCCAGCTCATTTCGCCACACTATTTAAAAAAATAACAACCATTACACCATCAGAATATCGTCAAATGAACAGAATTGAATAAAGAATGGAGATTTTATTATGGAAAGAAAAATCATATATTGGAGTTTGTTTGTTCATGGTCCATGGGAAATGTATCTTGCAGCAACAACCCAAGGACTTTGTTATGTTGGGTCAGACCACAAGGGCTTTGAAGAATTAAAGAACTGGGTGCAGAAAAAGTTCCCTCAGCACCAATTGGAACAAGATGATCAACGGATGCACATATATGCTGACCAATTCGCCGAATATTTTCAAGGAATACGAACATCGTTTACCTTTCCAATGGACTTTTACGGAACTCCTTTTCAACAATCTGTATGGAACGCATTACATGAAATTCCTTACGGGTGTACTCATACATACTCGGAGATTGCTGAATTCCTCCAAAAACCTAAATCGGTTCGGGCCGTGGCCTCTGCCATCGGAGCCAATCCAATCTTAATCACGGTTCCTTGTCATCGGGTGATTGGAAAGAATGGTAAACTCACTGGTTTTCGGGGCGGTTTGAAGATGAAAGCTAAGCTATTGGATTTGGAAAAAGTGCCTTCCAACACGAAGGGATTAAACACCCATGCCAAATAATATCCCAGACAGGATTAAATCACTAGACTGGGACGATTTGCATCACTTGCTAGATATACAGGGCTTTGCAAAGTTGCCTCCCGTATTAGACCCGCACCAATGCCAGGAAATGATTCATACATATAATAATCCATCCAATTTCCGGAGCACTATAAATATGAAACGATACAGATTCGGGGAAGGAGAATACAAATATTATCAAGCTCCTCTCCCACCGTTACTGCAACAACTGCGGACGAATTTCTACCCTGAACTTGCCAAAGCAGCGAACCGCTGGTTACTGCAACTACGAAAAGAGCCCATGTATCCGAGTAGACTGTCCGAATTTCTCGACCATTGCAATGCCCAGGGGCAAGTACGGTCCACTCCGCTAATTCTTAAGTATGAAACCGGCGGCTACAACTGTTTGCACCAGGATTTGTATGGTGATGTTTACTTTCCATTTCAAGTGCTATTTGTTCTAAATCAACGGGAGAAAGACTATAATGGCGGTGAATCGATCCTGGTCGAACAAAGGCCACGGGCCCAAAGCCGAGGACATGTGATTACACTTGAACAAGGTGAAGGCCTCATCTTTCCAACAAATTATCGTCCGATTGAAGGAACACGTGGCTATTACCGGGCTTCTGTAAGACATGGGGTAAGCACCGTGACTTCTGGTACGCGCTATGGCTTGGGGATTATTTTTCATGATGCAAAATAAAAGCGAAAACCATCAATATTCCAGGTCGGGGAAAGAAGGTCCATTATATGTAAAAAAGGCAGAAGTCTCTGCCTTTTTATTTTATATAAGATTTTGATACATACCCTGTCGTTTTACCATATTTGATTTTATACCATGATCCGGCTGTAGAAACAATCGTTACCGTTTGATTTTTCTTTAACGACCCAATCACTCTGCCTTTGGTTGAAGCTGACGTACGGACATTCAGCCGAGACACAGTCACTTTACCCGTTTTCGTTTTGACAACCTTATTAACTACGAAACTAGTTGTCACGGTCGAACGGTTTTTACTTGTGTCCACCGCGGACATTACGACTGAATATTTCCCATTTCCTAGTGAATTGGTATTGTAATCCTGATTAATGGTTCCTGCTTTTGTTAGGATATCTTTTTTCAAATAACTTAGGATTTTACCTGAGCTGTTTTTAATATAAACAGTCACCTTGGCGGTTTCGTTAGTTTTAAAAGTAATGTGGGCTTTATTTTTTTTGTTATCAATGCTTGCCTTAAGACTGCTGATTTTAGGAGCGGTCTTGTCTTTGTTTACTTCAAAAGATGGCAATGTCGACGATCTGTTATTACTTAAATCGACGGTAATAATTCCTGCATAATATTTTCCGTTAGCTAAAGAATAACTGTTATATTCTTTGGAAATTGATCCTGCTTCAGTAAGGGCATCTTTTAATAAATAAGTGAAAATCTTCCCTTTACTGTCTTTAAGATAAACGGTTACTTTTGCTTTTTCGTTTGTCCTAAAACTAACAAGTGTTTTATTTTTTGAATAATTAATATTTACTTTGACTTCACTTATCGTGGGAGCTATTTCGTCTGTAATTGGTGTCAATGGTGTTTCCACTTTCGGTTCTACTGCTGCTTGTTCTTCAGCTCCACCTGCAGTAGACTGTGCAGTTGAATCTGATTCTGGTTGCACATCTTCAATTTTACCAGTGGTTGGCTGCTCCGTTGAATCTGATTGTACTTGTTCAGTTGTACTTGCCGTTGTTTGTTCTGTTTGTTCAACAGGAACTTCAATGACAGGCACAGGTCTATCACCATATTCTTTTACAAGTGCTGCACCAACATAATAAAAGCCAAGAATCTCATTGTATTTTTGCCCAGCATTAGCTCGGTTCTGTGCACCCCATTGACTTAGACCAACGCCATGACCATCACCAAGTCCTGACACTGTAATTGTTTCTGCAGTTTCTGCAATGGTTGAAACAAGATAACTCAACATCATCCGATTGCCGACCATTGCACGGATTTGTGATGCAGCGACATTTTTGTATTCTAATTTTTGAGGAATATATGCACCATTTTCGTCAATTCTATCTTTTGTTAAAAATTCAACCGATATATTCCCTTTGGAAACACGACCGCCTGATGTTGGAGTGTGTAAGCTTAATACTGGAATAGCCGTTATTTTAATTTCTTTTCCAGCATAACCATGAGTGGACATCCATGCTTTTATTGTATTGATAATGGTTGTATCTTTTTCCTTCATTTGGCTCCATGTCAAACCTGCTGGATTAAATTGTTGTTTACTAACAGAAAATTTCCAAGCAGTTTTTGCATCAAACTGATCCTCTTTTATGGGTAAATATGAGAGAGGCGAGGAGCCCCAGACATTGGCGTTCGATTCTGTTTTCCCGCCATTACTTGCAGAGAAAACGGCACTAATGAGCCGGCCATTGACCTTTAAGACTTCCCCTTTTGTCTCATCCACTGCAGCAGTACTATTGGGATTCCAATTATAACCACCATATACTTGATAATTAATCGTATCATCAATCGTCACCGATTTATAGGAGAGTGCATAGGATCTAGCAGCCACTGCTTGTGTTTTTAGGGCTTCACGGTTCCAACTGGCATACATTTCAGAAGGGACAACACCTTTTAAATAATCTTCCATGTAAACCTCGTTAATTGGCCGAACATACTTTGAACTTTCAGGGACAAATTGAAATGAACCTAAATAATTCCGATTATTGATCGATAAATAATCGGTTTCGTTTGATGGCAATAAATTTACATTTTCTGCACTATATAAAGATGTGGTTCCATCGATTAACGTTATTTTATTATTATCATATTTTACGAGATACGACTTTCCTGAAGTTAATCTGACAGTTGTATCCTCAATAAAATAATCACCTGCTGGTTTTATTGTAATCTCTGTTTTATTCCCGAGATTATTAACCAATTTCACTTTAATCTTTGGTTCTATACTTTCAGCTGACACATTTAAATTCAGCAAATTAAATAATAGTAAAATGGCAAGAAAACCTGCAGTTAATCTTTTCACTTACATTCTCCATTCATATGAGGATGATCACAATTTACAATAATCATACTTTATGAATCTATTAATTAACAACATGATAATATTGGTAAGCATTAAGTCCTATTAATAGTAAAATAATAGAAAAAACTCACCTAATT
>NZ_JBALSN010000207.1:0-8445 GCF_036966985.1 Neobacillus drentensis
TTAATCGTCCTTTACCACACCCAAAGTCAACGATTCGATCATTGCTGCTAATTTTATAATAAGTAAATAATTCTTCGAGCGCACTATAAGGAGTGGGCTCATAACGATGGTAATGAAATGACTTATGAAATCCTTTTTGGTCCCCTCCTGTTTTTATTCCCATCAATTTATCATAATAATATTCTTTCATTGAATGCTCCTATCAAACGAGGTCATCCCCCACTTGTAGGTGAGGGATTTCTTTTTTATGCTACCTTAATTGCTTTACCAAACGGAACTCTTGGTAAAATAGCACCCGGTACAAGCCATATCATTTCATAACTAACATTTTCAATCTCTTCAGAAATAAAACCAGTTACATCCGTAATGTAAAACAGGGTATCAATATTCTCTTCTTTTGCCCACTCAAGCACCAAAGTATATGAAGACTTCCCATGTGTATAGTATTTAATTGTATCACTTTTAATGGGGGTCGTACTTCTAATTTTAAAATCTGCTTGGACTAAAATAGTATCCGGTTTTACTTGTTCAAACAGTTTTACTATGTTATTGATTAAATCGCTTGGGGCTTCATTCGTGGATGTGTCAACAGCCAAGGCAACCTTTTTATCTTGGCGCTGTTGGATCATTGAAAGTATCGTTTTATGCCATTTCAACACAACCAACTCCTTTGGAATGAATAAGTGAACCATCTTATTTTGCTTTAATAAGATGGCGGATATGATTGGATAATTGCGGTAATCATCGCAACGGTGAAGAGGTTGCTGGGTAAAAAAATGGGCTCATCTTGGTCTGCCCTAGATGAGCTCATGCCTATTTATTCCTTGTTTTCATTCAGTTCATCAATCAGCTGCTTGGTCCGTTTCGCGTTTCCTTCTGCGAAGTTTTCGAGACGTTCCTTTAGTTCATCATCATCATGTATTCGCTCAGCGGTTATAAGATAGGTCCGCATTAAATTTTCTTCTGTTTCAATCGCATCCTCAAGAACATCTTTAAGTACTTCCTTTTCATCATTCTTACCATTAGAAAAATTGAATCCCATCTAAAAGACCTCCTTTTCATCCTTATCGTTCTCTTTTCTATTTCCAGATATCCAACTGAGCAATAATACTTTTAAACTTGCCATAATTAATTAAATCGTGTAAGATTAAATCGTAGACGACTTATTTTTAAACAAATGAATCCATATATTAAGGGGGAAGTTAAATTGACAACAGTTTATGATTTTGATGTAAAAATGACAAATGGTAAGGAAAAATCAATAAAGGATTACGAGGGTAAACCATTACTGATTGTGAATACTGCTAGTAAATGTGGTTTGACACCCCAATTCAAAGGACTTCAGGAATTATATGAAAAATACAATGAGGATGGCTTGGAGATTTTAGGCTTTCCATGTGATCAATTCAACAATCAAGAATTCGCTGATATTGAAGAAACCACACAGTTCTGCCAATTAAATTATGGTGTAACCTTTCCAATATTTGCGAAAATTGATGTTAATGGCGCCAATGCTGATCCCTTATTTACTTATTTAAAAAACCAGAAGCCAGGAACACTTACTAAAAATATTAAATGGAATTTCACAAAATTTCTGGTTGACCCAAAGGGGCAAGTGATTGAACGCTATGCACCCACTACTGAACCAAGCAGGATTGAGAAAGATATTAAAAAATTAATGTCATAATTTTTTTAAGTAAGGTGATCATCTTGGAAAACTTCATGATATTAAAAAACCAACTTTGCTTTGCCGTATACGAAACAGCAAGTGAATTCAATAAGTTATATTCTAGTGCACTTCAGCCCTATGGCTTAACCTATCCTCAATACTTGGTCCTATTAGCATTATGGGAGAATGATGGTGTTTCGGTCAAAGACATAGGAGAAAAACTGAGTCTAGGGACTGGAACATTAACTCCTATGCTTACAAGAATGGAGGCAAACGGTTGGCTTCGAAAAGAACGTTCAACAGCAGATGAACGAAGGGTCTTTATTTACTTAGAAAAGAAAGCTCTTGAAGAAAAGCAGGCTATAACAAATACAATCAGTGACAAAATCCAATCCTGTCATATTGAACTCGAGGAATATAAACAATTGATGGAACGGCTGAATCAATTGCATAATAAGTTGAAAATCGAGAACATTGCCAGTAAATGATCCACATACAAAAAACAACACTTAAGTTTCCAGTGTTGTTTTTTGTACTATTTTCATTTGATTGAAAAAATTTCCCTAATGGTTGGCTGGTCTTTAATAGCCTGGGCTGGATATTGATAAACGGTTGGATTGCGGATACAGAGCCGCTCCCATGCGTCTACACATTGAGGGTCAAAATGGCTCCCTTTGTTTTCTTTAATATACTTCATAGCTTTACTATGAGCCCATGCCTTCCGATAAGATCGCTCCGAAGTCAGTGCATCATACACGTCGGCAACCGCCGTTATCCTTGCGAAAAATGGAATCTTTGTTCCTTTTAATCCATCCGGATACCCGCTTCCATCCCATTTTTCATGGTGTGACCTGATAATACTCAATTCCTCTTTCATAAAACCTAGATCTTTGCACATTTCGTAACCATCGACGGAATGCCTTTCAATGAGAGCCCTTTCTTCAGGCTGCAACTTGCCCGGTTTATTTAGAACTGAATCAGGAACACTAATTTTACCCACATCATGAAGGAGTCCCCCTTGAACAATGGCACGTAGTTGTTCAGGTTTCAATTCAAGTTCTTCGGCAAGTTTCAACGCATACATGGTTACCCTGAAGGTATGCCCCGCTGTGTAAGTGTCTTTTTTTTCTGTGGCCGTCACTAGAGCCTTGACACTAGGACCAATGCTGTTAGTTATTCTTTCAAATGGGTCGTTTGTAAACAAGGATTGGATTGACTCCGCTAATGTTCCTTTCACCGCATACTGTTTCACTAAACCGATGATCATGACAATCATGGCTGCAAGTAATAAAAAATGATAAATCCACCAACTAACACTCCATAATACCCCTCTGATCATAATCAGCTGGGATACCAATAACCAGCCTGAGCTATATACAATCGCAAGTTGCAAGGGAAATCTTGTAAACCTGTAGGATTGATAATAGCGGAACATAGTTACGCCATTTAACAACATAGTTACACTAGTCATAATGATATTTAACGGTTTTGCATTTAATGGAAGAAAATGAACGAGACGATGGTTTATCATTAATATTAAACAAATAACCATTATAGTAACTGTCCATATAGGAAGGAGGTACCGCTGCACTTTTGAAAAAAACTCAATGATTGGATGATCTGAAGGTATGGAAGATAAATAAATCCATATGGTAGCTAGGATTATACTTAATTGGGCTGCGATTCCAGGCAAATGGGTAACGCCAAGGATAAAATTAGGAGTAGACAGTCCATGAATCGAGAACATTAACCCAAGAGATAAAAATGATAATGATAGAAAACTTATTTTAATATTCCGGATCCTCCTTCCAGCCATGCCCACTGCAATAGCAATGATACTGGCAAGAATGGACACAAGGCTAACAATATAAAAGTGCCCTCTCGGCAAAGGGATATTCAAATCCTTAAATAACCCTAAATGAAAGGCTTCAAAAATCAAATATAGGACTGCCACAGCCAGCAAAGGTCCAAGAAAACTGTATTTTCTCATATACTCCTCCAAAAGATTAGCAAATTCAATGCTCTCTATATACATAGTATATTCTTAAATCACAGGAATATTTGGTAATGCTAGTATTAAATTAGAGAAATATTACTGTTTATGATTTTTATGAGATTTACAGTTTTTATTTTGATATAAATTCACAAGACCCGACTGCTCCATTACAGTCGGGTCTATACTTATATATATTCTAAATGCCCAGTCGATTACTAAGTGCATTACCATCATCTTCAAATTGATATATTAAACAATTCCAGTTACTAAGTATACAGCAATAATAAAGAAGGCTGCGATTGTTTTAATAATCGTGACAGCAAAAATATCGCGATAGGATTGCTTATGTGTTAATCCTGTAATTGCAAGCAAGGTAATAACAGCACCATTATGCGGAAGTGTATCCATACCGCCAGAAGCCATGGAAATGACACGGTGCATTACTTCAAGTGGAATTCCAAATTGGGTTGCTAGTTCAATATATTTATCTGCCATAATTCCAAGCGAGATGGCGATACCAGCCGAAGCAGATCCAGAAATGGCAGATAGGACATTGGTTGTAACCGCCCCGTTTAATAATGGATTCGTAAATAATTTTGCGATTCCATCTCTTGCAATTGTAAAACCAGGAAGGTTTGAAATTACGGCACCGAATCCATATTCTGTTGCAGAGTTCATGATGGCTAATAATGCACCTGCAATACCAACATTCATGCCATCTTTGAAGTTCATCACAATCGGTTTACGATTATATAAAATAGTGGTAAGAATACCAAAAATAAGGGCAATTTCAACTGACCAAATACCGACAACTTGAGATGTTTCAATGTTTGGAAAACTTAAGCCAATTTTAGAAAAATCAAACCCATTCGGATACCATTTTGGAATTAATGTAGTTAACAGTTTATTTAACACACCAACAAGCACAACTGGCACAAATGCTAAGATTTTATGTCCTATACTTTCATTTTGGTCCAAATCAATGTCGATTTGTTTTTCTTTTATTGTACCAAAGCTATAATAATCTTCGCCGGCGATTTCTGCCTTTTTACGACGGGAGTTTAGATACAACATACCAATCACGAAGATAAAAATGGCACCAATTATCCCTAACGTAGGTGCAGCATAAAGATTTGTTTTGAAAAATGTAGTTGGGATAACGTTTTGTACTTGTGGTGAACCTGGAAGTGCGTCCATCGTAAAGGTAAATGAACCTAATGCAATCGTTCCTGGAATTAACCGTTTAGGAATATTAGATTGTCTAAACAAGTTTGCAGCAAATGGGTATACAGCAAAAGCAACTACGACTAAACTAATACCACTGTATGTTAAAATCGCACACAATAAAACGATGACTAACATTGCCCGTTTACGTCCCACTAATTGAATTAAGGTAGAAGCAATGGAACGGGCTAGTCCAGACATTTCTACAACTTTTCCAAAAATAGCTCCTAATAGGAAAATTGGGAAGTAAAGTTTAATATATTCCACCATTTTCCCCATAAACACGTTAGAGAAAAACGGGAGTACCCAATCTGGATCTGTTAAGAGTACCGCGAATAACGCACATAATGGCGCAAACATGATCACTGAAAATCCTCGGTATGCGATAAACATTAACATTCCGAGTGCTATTAATATAATTACTAATTCCATATAATTTCTCCTCTAATCCCAGGATGTTAATTTCAACTAAGATGAAATTATGACAGCTCTCTCTTCTTTTAAGTAAAAACGCTTACACGTAAAGTGAAAGTAGAAAAAATTCCGATATACGATAATTGATGGACGGGGACGTAATGTCCCCTCCATCAAAAAAACTCAATTCTATTAATCTCTTTTTAGTGGGCTTTGAATTTTAGGCTAAGACTGTTTTTGGCTTGTTTTTAGCAATTTCTGCTGCCACTTCAACGATCATATCCTCTTGTCCGCCAACTACTTTACGTTTTCCTAATTCAATGAGAATATCACGTGAGTCAACACCAAATTTTGAGGCTGCACGTTTGGCATGTAGAGCAAAGCTTGAGTACACACCTGCATATCCTAGTGTTAAACTGTCTTTTGTGATTTCTTGTGGTACTTGTAAAATTGGAGCCACAATATCCTCGGCCAAGTCCATCATTTTATATAAATCTACCCCAGTTTTAATTCCCATCCGTTCACAAACTGCAACTAGTACTTCTGTTTGTGTATTACCGGCTCCAGCTCCTAAGCAGCGAACACTGCCATCTATACGAGTAGCGCCCTCTTCAATGGCTGCAAGTGTGTTAGCCATTGCAAGAGATAGATTGTTATGACCATGGAAACCAACATTAACGCCAATTGATTGTTTAAGAGCACGAATTCGTTCCCTAACCTGGTCAGGAAGTAAGTAGCCTGCAGAGTCAACCACATAAACAGTGTCTGCTCCATAGCTTTCCATTAGTTTTGCTTGTTCTACTAATTTAGCAACTGGTGCCATATGGTTCATCATTAGGAATCCAACTGTTTCCATTCCAAGTTCTTTGGCATAGGCAATATGTTGCGGTGCTACATCGGCTTCTGTAACATGTGTTGCAATACGTGCCATTTTAGCTCCTAAATTTGCTGCTTCTTTTAATTCATGCAGGGTACCGATCCCTGGTAAAAGAAGAACAGCAATTTTGGATTTATCTGCAACAGATACTGCTGCTTCGATTAATTCCATTTCGTTTGTGCGTGATAGTCCATATTGTAACGAAGATCCTGCTAAACCATCTCCATGTGATACTTCGATATAAGGGACGTTAGCATCATTTAATGCTTTTGCAATTTTAAGTACTTGATCAACTGTATATTGATGATTGATAGCATGGCTTCCATCGCGCAAGGCTACCTCTGTGATAAGAATATCTCTTTCATTTGTCATTATTATTTACCCCTTTCTACAGCTCAAACTGTTTCTTTCATTAATAGTTTTTTGGCAAATGCTTCAGCAATTTTTACACCTGCTGATGTCATGATATCTAAATTTCCTGCATATACAGGCAAGTAATCACCAGCACCTTCTACTTCTAGGAAGATGGTTACCTTATTACCTTCAAAAATAGGTTCCGTACGAAGTCGATACCCTGGAACATATGCTTGAACTACTTTTTCCATTTCAGCAATAGATTTTCTAATTGCCTCTTCATCCATTTTTCCTTCTTCTACAAGGGTGTAAACAGTATCGCGCATCATAATTGGCGGTTCTGCAGGATTTAAAATCATGATCGCCTTCCCTTTTTTGGCACCACCAACTTCTGCAATCGCATGAGAAGTTGTTTCTGTAAATTCATCGATATTGGCACGTGTTCCAGGGCCAGCACTCAAGCTTGCAATTGTCGCAACAATTTCTGCGTATTCTACAGGAGCTACGCGGTTTACTGCATGGACCATTGGAATGGTCGCCTGACCACCACAAGTAATCAAATTGATATTATCTTTATCTAAATGTTCATCAATATTAACAGCAGCACATACATATGGGCCAATAGCGGCAGGAGTCATATCAATGACTTTTATACCAGCTTCTTTTAATACCTTTGCATTGTAGAGATGCGCTTTGGCTGAAGTTGCATCAAAAACGATGTCAGCTTCTAGGGTTGGGTCTGCAAGGAATCCATCAATTCCTGTATCAACCCCTGCATAACCTAATTCTCTTGCACGGCGTAACCCGTCTGATTGCGGGTCAATTCCAATTACTGCTGTTAACTCTAATAAATCAGAGCGTCCAAGTTTAATCATTAAATCTGTTCCAATGTTTCCTGAGCCAAGAACGGCAACTTTTACTTTTGACAAATTAATTCTCCTCCTAAAAAATATTGTATTGATTGTTCTATCTAGTTTTTCTATAAGATGCTTTTACCTTGATAACCTAAACAACTTGAAATCTCAGCTGCAGCCCTTCTAATTCCAGCTATTACTTGTGGTAGCTTATTTTCATCAAGTCTCATTTTAGGTGCAGCACAGCTAATAGAAGCGATTACATTACCTTGATGATTAAAAATTGGAGCAGCAATACATTTCAGCCCTAACTCAATTTCCTCATCGTCAACCGCGTACCCTTGCTCACGAATGGCATGTAACTGTTCTTTAATCTCCTCAATATTTGTCATCGTGTGTTTCGTAAACGATTCCAAAGTGATTGACGATAAGATTCTATTTACCTCATTTTCATTTAAGTGAGCAAGGATTGACTTCCCTACCCCAGTACTATGAAAGGGAGCTCTTTTTCCAATATGCGAATAAATAGTAAGGGCACTTTGTCCTTCTACCTTTTCAATGTAAATAATTTCATCTCGTTGTAAGGAAACTAAGTGAACGGTTTCATTTAGTTCATCGACTAAATCTCTGATAATTGGCTTTGCAACTTTCGCAATATCAAGATTTTTCCCGACAAAATTACCAAGCTCAAAAAGTTTGATCCCCGGCCTATACTTTAAATCTTCAGGATTTTGTTGAAGATACCCTCTATGTTCTAAGGTTTTGATGATTCCGTGGACTGTACTTTTTGATAAATTTAAATGCTCACTAATCTCTTTGATACTTAGTTCTGGTTTAGATACCAAAAATAATTCAAGGATATCAGCAGCTCTTTCAACAGACTGAATTAAGCGTTCTGACACAACCATCCTCCTCTTTGTTCGACATTATCGAATGCCATTCGTATTTCTTAAGGACAAATTAATAGTAACTCTCGTTCATTATTCTGTCAATCTTTTAGATGATTTAGTTAAATGGTTTAATTTACCCTTGATAAAATTAAAAGAAGCCTGATTTC
>NZ_JBALSN010000207.1:8467-19041 GCF_036966985.1 Neobacillus drentensis
GAAATCAGGCTTCTTTTACAGAATCTCAAATTGTTTAAAACCAGTTGTATCTGGGATAAAATCTAATGTTTTATGATTGAAATAATGACACTCATTATTGTCAATGATGAAGTGGAGATCATCCTTAATAATTTCTGTATCGTTAGACTGGATTGTTTCTTCCAACGTCACTTTTACTTTCATAAAACAACTTTTCCGCATTTGCAGCCGAATCAATTGTTTTGAGCCGGCTAACATTAATCTATCTTGTAGTTCGGTTTTTGCATTTTTAGTTAATATAAACACGAAACCACCCCCAACTTTATAAAAAAAATAATGCTACCCATATAAAGGATAGCATTATCTTGTACTTTTAGTAAATTACACGATTACTTAAGTACCACAATAGGTTCGGTAAGGCTGGTTAGATTGTTCAGGAAGTCTACAGTATTCAGATTGTTCAGGGGAGTGCGCGTATGGGTTTGAAAGTACATTTAGCAGCTTCTCCATTACACTGTAGTCTTCTTGATCGACGGCAGCATCGAGTGCAGCCTCCACCCGGTGATTACGAGGTATTACCGCAGGATTGCTGCTACGCATTAACTGCTGAGAATCAGCAATTGATTCCTGCTGTCTGCCAAGTCGTGCCTGCCATTGCTGAAACCACTCTGTAAATTCTGGTGTCTCCACTAAGAGCGTTTCATCCGGCCTTTCAATTGTTAAGGCTCGGAAAGTGTTAGTATAATCTGCCTTATGCTTCTCCATTATACTGAGGAGGTTTTCAACAATAGTTGCGTCCTCATCCTCTTCATTAAATATGCCCAATTTCGCTCTCATCCCAGAAAGCCAATTACTTTGATACAACTCCATATATTTTGAAATCTCATCCTGAGCTAGTTTGACAGCCTGTTCCTGATTATCATGTAGGAGCGGCAAAAGAGTTTCAGCAAATCGCGCGAGATTCCAACCGGCTATATATGGCTGATTGCCATAAGCATAGCGGCCTTGAGTATCAATTGAACTGAATACAGTTCCTGGGTCATACGTATCCATGAAGGCACAAGGCCCATAATCGATTGTTTCTCCACTGATCGTCATGTTATCGGTATTCATTACACCATGGATGAAGCCTACTAGTTGCCATTTAGCAACTAAAGCTGCCTGTCGTTTAATCACTTCCTGGAGCAAGGTAAGATATCGATTCTCATCCGTTTCAACATCTGGATAGTGGCGATTCAGTGCATAGTCAGCAAGAGCCCGAAGTTCTTCTACCGTTCCCCATTTCGCAGCAAATTGAAAAGTACCGACGCGTAGATGACTGGAGGCTACACGTGTCAAAATGGCACCAGGCAAGGTCCTTTCTCGGTATACGGGCTCTCCTGTTGTCACAACTGCTAGACTACGGGTGGTCGGTATCCCAAGCGCATGCATGGCTTCGCTGATAATATATTCGCGCAGCATAGGTCCGAGCGCAGCTCGACCATCTCCTCCGCGGGAGTACGGTGTCCTTCCTGGACCCTTGAGTTGAATATCAAGTCGTTCGCCTTTTGGCGCAATATGTTCACCAAGTAAGATTGCCCGGCCATCTCCTAGTTTCGTGAAATGCCCAAATTGATGTCCTGCATATGCTTGGGCAAGCGGCATTGCTCCGTCTGGTATCTGGTTGCCCGCAAACATGGCAACGCCAGCTTCGGTTTCGAGTGCCTGCTCGTTCAAGCCTAATGAGCTTGCAAGTGAATGATTAAGAACAATCAACTCGGGTGACCGTACTGGTGTTGGTTCAGTCTTGGTAAAAAATATTTCAGGCAGCCGGGAATAACTGTTATCAAAATTCCAGCCAATTTCAGTTTTTTCTGTTGCCATCGTATTCCCCTTTCATGTTTCTAGTATGTAATTTAAGATTCCCTATATTTTAATGCCAATCCTTTTAAGAAATTCCGAGCGAATTTATCCCCGCACTCTTTATAATTTTTATGTCCTTCTTTTCTTAATAAAGCCCCGAGTTCACCTTTAGTTACAGTTATTCCTGCACCTTCGAATATTTCGAGAAGATCCTCAGTCGTTAAGGCCAGCGCTATTTTTACTTTTTTCAGAAGGAGATTATTTACGTTTGCGCTTTTCTTTATGGACGGTTCCGGTGTATCCGGTTGTCCTGGTTTGGGCTCTTGTTTGCCTCTTTTATAAATAATAAGACCGTTTAAAAATGAATCTAACATACTGTTATTACATTTTATTTGATCGTCATATTCAGCCTCATCGTCTGATTTTGTGAGAACCTTTATCACCTCAGGAACGGTTACCTCCACACCGCCAAGTTTAAAAATTTCTGCCATCTCTTTATTTTTTAACTCTAGTGCATATCTCAATCGAATCAGTATATCATTATTATCCATCTAAAATCCTCCTTTAAATATTCAAACAGTCATTTTCCAACTTGATAATGCAAGCCAGTTCTCTCGCTCCTCATAATCGGGTAGTATTTTACCAACGAGGCGCCAAAAGGAACGATCATGATTAAGATGGACCATATGGCACATTTCGTGAACAACTACATAGTCAATCACTTGCTGTGGTGCCATCGCCAACTTCCAATTGAAGGTTAACTGCTGCCTGAAATCACAGGTTCCCCAATTGCTGTTATTATCTGAGATACGGATAGACCGTGGTTTTGTTTTAAAATGTTTTTGATAAGAACGAATACTCCGCTCTACTAACTTTTTACATTCTTGATAATAAAATCGTTTTAAAGCTTGTTTTATTTTTGCATCCTCTAGTTGTTTAACATATATTTTTAACATATCCTCTTCAAACACTACATAGTCTTGCATGGTATTTATATCTTGAGTGACCTTAATAGGATATTCTTTTCCTAAATAAAGAAAGATTTCACCATGATCATAAATCTTTACTTTTTGCCCCAGAAGCCTATCCTTTATTTCCTTGGATTTTTGCTGGATCCAATCCCATTTTTCCTCTATCAATTGAAGTACACGTTCATCAGTTGTTCCTCTAGGGGCCAGGACTTGAATATTGCCATAAACATCTATAGTAATGCCCAACGATTCACGTTTTTTATAAACTATCTCAAAACTCATGGTCTGACCTAAATAATTATGTATCATATAATCACCTGCATTTATGACAATAGGTAAAATCAACAGCAAAAAAATAAGAGTAGCAATAAAATTCCTACTCTAACCTTGAATTAGTGTATGCCAGATCGAGAGATTTGTCCATGAGAAGCCTCAATTCCAAGGAGAAGTTAATTATTTATTTATTTTGTGTAAAATTCCCCCTCAAGTATGGGACATTTTTCTTTTTTTAATGCAAAATCTCTTCAATGGGCGAATCTAGTGTTTCAATGGGCGAATTTATTAAGTAAAAATCTTTAAGAAAAAATCGATAATAACTGAACATAAATAAAGAAAGGCAGATGAATCCGCCTTTCTTCACTTGTTATTCAATTCATGCCATTGCTTAACCAGACGTTTCGGTGCCGCACGTAAATAGGCTTCTTGAATTAGATCGGTCAATTCGTCCCAATTTTCCTCAGCCGGATTTTGAATAGATACCCAGCCGTGTTGTCCGATATATGGGGTTTTGTAGTAATGCTCTTTCTGTAGCAATAATTCTTGAGTTTCTCGATCTGACTTGAACGACAATCCGAAACCTTTTTCATTCTCACCTGAAATCACGAAGGATTTTCCATTGATTTTAAAAGTATTGTGACCAAATCCGTCGATGTTTTCAACAGCTTCTGGCAGAGCAAGACAGATTTTGCGAACAGTTTCAAGCGTGCCAGACGTATCTAGTGATTTCATAATTTTATTCACCTATCACCAATCTATTTTGCATTTGCATCTGGTTGATGAATTCCGAATATATTTCCTTCAGTATCAATATAGTATCCTTGCCACGCCATTCCAGGAAGAGCATATTTAGGCAATGCAACTTTGCCGCCATTTTCAATTATTTTAGCTTCCGTGGAATCGTAGTTTTCCACTCCCATTGTGCATGCAAATCCATTTAGAGGTTGGTTTGGCATTGGCGGAGCACTTTGACGCTGCATCAACGCACCATTGATTCCAGGTTCATCTTCATTACCAGTCACTGCCCCAAAGTAAGGCATTCCTGCATAATCACTCCAATCTTGAAATGACCATCCGAATACCTCTCCATAAAACTTCTTGGCCCGTTCCATATCATCCACATGAATTTCGAAATGAACTATTCTCCCCATAATTACCTCCTAAGAGTCTTATAACCTCTCTATTATAGGACATGCATGGAAAAATATTCAATAAATTGAAAAAAATTTATTCTTAGTTTGTGTTTATAACACAACTTCATTTTCTGAACTTAAGCCAGATTCCTTCTTTCTAGAAAATAAATTTGCAAGAGCATCTGGAAGAGCCATCAATGCCGGCACAAAAATAGGAAGCAGTATAAAACAAAGGATGACCAGTCCTGAAATAACAGCTATAGCCAGTTCAGATAAAAGCACGATCCCAGCAGGCATTAGTGTAGCAAAGGTACCACCAAGAATGATAACTGCTGCTATAATGACACCACCTATTTGCCTAGAAGCCAGCACGATAGCCTCCTTGGCGGCCATATCAGGGTATTCCTTAAATCGCATCATTAAGAATATACTATAGTCACGCCCAGAGCTACAATAATAATAAAGGAGAAGAATGGCACAAAGGATGAAATACCTTCAAGTCCCTGCAAATCTATGAAAATATAATTTATGATGAACATAGCTGCATAATAAGCCCCAACTAGCGATGCCGTAATAAAAACCGGCGTCCAGAAAGATCTAATAACAAAGAATAGTACAAGCAATACTCCGATAATGACAATCGCTGTTGTTTTATTCAAATCTCTAGTCAAGACATTATTCATATCGTTTGTAGTTGCACTTGATCCAGATGTTCCACTCTTGGCATCTGAGAGAACAGTGCCTTTTAGTCCATCAGCAACCGTTTTATTAATTTGTTCAACTGTCTTTAAAGCCTTCTCAGAATATGGATCATCATTTAAAACAACCATAAACTTAGTAATTTTTCTATCTTTGGACATGAACGTATCAAATGATTTTTTAAAGTCCTTGTTTGTCAAAGCTTCTTTTGGAATAAAGAAAGTTTTATTCGTACTAAGCTGTGTTAAGTACCCATTCGTTTGTCCCAGACCATCCGAAATTTGTTCTAAACCACTATTGACATCTGAAAGCTTTTCTCCAAAAACACTGAATCCATTGAGACCGTCTGCCAACTGCTGCTGCCCTGATTTCATCTGACCCAATCCATCAGTGACACTGTTCATATTCTTTACGATTGTACCAATCCCTGAAGATGCATGATCAAGTCCAGATTCAAGTTTTTTTAGTCCATCTGCCATTTGCGATAAACCGCTGCTTATGGCCGTTAGATTTTTATTGGCTTTTCCAAAACCAGCCGTAACGGCATTATAATTAGCATTTAATGTTTGGATTCCTTCAGGTGTAATTTGACCTAATGAAGAGGATAATTGTTTGATCGTTTGCTTCAATGCTACATAATTAGCATCATTTTGAGAACCGGCATAACTACTGCCCAAGGCCGTTACCATGGATTCCATTTGCGACAGAGCACTTTTCATCCCAAGAAGAGCCTGTGCTGCATCTTGATAGTGATCACCCATCTCTTTATATCCAGCCTGCATCTTCCCATAATTTTCAGCGAGCAATGCAACACCACCGCTCATCTTGGAGAGATTCGTTTCAATGGCAGCGATTCCGTTCGTGATCGTTTTCGAGTTCCTTGATCCATCATTTATACCCGCTTGAATTTGCTTTAATCCATTAGTTAAGGCATCCATTCCCTCTTCAAGCTTTGCCGTGCCATCTACCATCTGACCCACTTTAGAAAAGTCAGCTGATCCGAATCCATCTTGTGCTTGTTTCAATCCATCATGGATTTGGTCGACACCATCTTGAGTTTGGGATAAGCCATGCGTAACAGAGCCCATTTGACTGTCAACGTAAAAATCGTCAATTGGCTTACCTTGAGGCTGTGTTATGGAAGAAACCTGCTTCACTCCCTTAATGCTCTTCAATCTTTCCGTTATATTATCAATGACTGAAAGAGATTCATTATTATCAAGTGCTTTGCCAGTATCAATGACTACAGTTGCAGGCATGGCCTGACCTTTGCCAAAATGTTCCGCAACCAAATTAATAGCTTTTGATGAAGGATACTTATTTCCAAGTTCCCCTATGGTATCGAAGTTTAGCTTTTCCTGATGTAAAAATATCATTGGTCCTAATATTAATAGTATGATAACTGTGGATATAATCGGATGCTTTACAGCAAAGGATGATGTTTTTCCCCAGAACTTGTTTTCCTTATGACCATTTACACTCTTGGATGGCCAGAAAAGCTTTTTACCTAGCACCTTCATAATAAACGGTGTTAAGGTCAATATTTCAAGCAATAATATGGTTACCCCGATGACAACCACCACACCAGATCGATAGATTGGAGATTCTGCAAAAATGAGAGCAAGGAACGCAATAAATACAGTCAGTATGCTGTACGCAATAGTTTTACCTGCTGTTTTATATGTGTTTACGATTGATTCATCTATAGTGTGGCCATGGGATAGTTCTTCCTTAAATCGATTAAAAAGAAGAATGTTATAATCCGTACCAATCCCAAATAGGATAAGGACCAAGAGCATTTGGGTAAGACTGGTTATTGGAAATCCTGCTTTATCAATTAATTGAGCCGCAATTCCCATGGAACAAAGATAGGAAAAAGCTACAGCCACTAGGGAGATTAAAGGTGTAACAACTGACCTGAATGCTAGGATAAGGACGACCAAAATAAAGATAACTGTTAATGCCGCACTTTTTTCGACACCCGCTTGAGAGGCCTTCAGATAATCATTATTGATAAAGTCTTCACCGCTAATATAATATTCAACAGTTACTTTATCCAGTTTGCTTTCAAACTGTTTTTCGATATCATCGATTTCTCGTCCTTTTTTATCAAGCTTAAAACTTACCATCAGTGTTGTGCCATTTTTAGATACTAGTGAGCTTTTTGCTTCGGGGATACTGAAGGGATCCATGATGTCTGCAATCCCAAGCTCTTTGCTGCTATCGCTAATGGATTTTACAGTCTCACCAATTTTTTTCATTTCATCATCTGATATTTTATTTTTATCGTAAAAAACGATGAGGTTGTTGACCCCTTCTGTTGTATCCATCTTTTTTAAGATAGTATCTGCCATTACTGAAGGGCTGTCACTACTCGTTCCTTGCTGCCCTTTTTGCCGCAGTATGGCATTGATGTCTGGTTGAATGACTGTTAGCACGATTGTCGCAATCAGCCAAATTGAAAATATTGCCCAGCGGCCTTTAATAATCTTTCTCACCTTGAATCCTCCATCATTCTATTTTGTTTTTTCAGGAAAGTACAAAACATCAAAGAATTCATGATTATCCATTCCTTCAGCCTCCATTTTTTCCTTCACAGCAGAAACCAATAATCTCATGCCCTTTTCAACCATTTCCTGTTCACCTGGGTTTAAGAGACTTAATGCATCAAATAATGACTTATTTGCGATTTCCGATATGTCCTCATTTATTCCTTTTGATAATTCGTTTGAAAGTGAGATCTCCACTGAACGTTTATCTTTCGGGTTAGGAGTTTTCACTAGAAATCCTTTGGAAGTAAGTCGTTCAACGATATCTGAAACCGTACTTTGGGTCATCTTAAGGTTTTGAGATAGATGTTTAATACTAATTTTTTTATGAGCAAACACTTCTCCAATAACCCTTGCTTGGGGAATCGTAACACCCCGCTCTTCGGAATGTTTCTGCAGACTTTTCATAATATAGCTTTGTAATAAATCAATAGATTCACGAATAAAATCGGCTTTATCCACCATTCACTAACCACCTTATAAAAAAATAGAACACGATACATCCCGTGGGATACATCGTGTACTATTTATCGTAGAATTATATATCATATTTGTCAATGATAAGATGTTCTTGCTAAAAATGCATAAAAAAAAGCAACGTCCATTATAAAGAGGAAGTTGCCTTTCTTCGAGTTGAGTATTCTAAACTCGTATATTGAATAGGGAGCAAGTATTCCTTTTCCTCTATTCAAGCTATAAATCAGGTTATTGGTGCTGGATTAAATAGAGTAAAATCATTATAGATTTCATATTTTTCTGCCAAACTCTGTTTACGTCCGCTGGCAACATCGATAATTTCATTGAATAGCAGAGTTCCAATTTCTTGAATGGTTGCTTCACCTGTTGCAATTGGCCCTGCATTCACATCAATTAAGTCTTGCCACATATCTTTCATGTCATTTCTTGAACATACTTTAATGACTGGTGCAGTAGCTAATCCATACGGGGTTCCCCTTCCTGTCATAAAAACCTGGAGCGTGATACCACTAGATAACTGGCACGAGCCACATACAAAATCACTAGCTGGAGTTGCTGCAAAAATCATACCCTTTTTCGTTGGTCTTTCTCCTGGAGAAAGAACTTCAACAATCGGAGATGAACCAGATTTAGCTATGGAACCCATTGCTTTTTCAACAATATTTGATAGACCACCCTTTTTATTTCCAGGAGTCGGATTTGCTGAACGGTCGACTTGACCATTATTCAAATATTGATCATACCATCTCATCTCGTCAGCTAATTTTTTTCCAACTTCTTCGTTCACACAACGCTCTGCAATGATATGGACACCATCACGAACTTCGGTTACTTCAGAAAACATAACGGTTGCACCAGCATTGACTAGCATATCGGCAGCATATCCGGCGGAAGGATTCGCTGTTACACCTGAGAAAGCATCACTTCCACCGCATTGTAATCCGATGGATAATTGAGAAAGAGGCAGTTCAACACGAACTCTTTCATTCAATTTTTTTAATTTGTTTTCAGCCATTTTCATAATTTCCGCCATGATCGCATCATGACCCTTTTCGTTTTGAAACGTTACCACATTATCTAATGTGTTATATTCCGCATCCAATAGCATTTCTAATGTTAGTTTTTCACATCCCAATGAGATGATCATCGTCTCGCCACCGAAATTCGGATGTTTGACCATGTTTCGCAGCATTCGAATTGGGATTTTTGCTTCTGGGGCATTAATGGCGACACCGCATCCATAGGCATGATTTATCACTACAACATCATCTACATTTTGATATTTTGGAAGAAGTTCTTGTTTAATTCTCTTTACTGCGTTATTTAATACACCTGTTACGCATTGAACAGTTGTCACAATTCCTAATATATTTCTTGTTCCAGCATATTCTCCGTTTTTGTTTGGATAACCCATAAACGTCCTAACTGGCGGTTCTGGCAGATCTGTAACCAAATTTGTTGCAAACTCCATCTCATCCAATGCTGGTGGAATTGGTAGTTTCAACATATGTTCATTGATCCAGTCGCCTTTTTTAATAGAATGTAATGCATATCCTAACGTGACGCTATATCGGACGATTGGTTCGCCTTCTCCGATATTGCATAAGGCAATTTTATGCCCTTGGGGAATATCCTGGTTTGCCAGAATATCATCCATGACAATGGTACCTGCAGGAATGGCATTTACTGTAATGGCAACGTTATCATTCTCATTGATTTTAATATAACGGTTTCCCACTGCGTTACCTCCTTAACTCTTGTTCTATTCTCAAAACCATTGTACTCTTAGATCATAAATAAAGTAAAAGTGATTATTTTTAGAATTCTATTAGAAAAACTAAGAGTAATGAGGCGAATTTCAAATGGATCTAAAACAGTTGGAATATATGATTAAAATCGCTGAGGAAAACAATATTACAAAAGCTGCCGAAAAACTTTTTATCACTCAATCAGCATTAAATCAGCAGCTCTTAAAATTAGAAAAAGATCTTGGAACCCAACTTTTTGTTCGTTCAAGAACCAATTGGCATCCAACACAAGCAGGAGAAATATATATTGAGATTGAAATTTCGGGAGGCATTACGCACAGGGGGATTTTAATCGATGCCGGACTAGACATTGTTGTTATCTACGATGGCAGGAATAATACATTCCTCTATATTCCCTTTGGCCATATTCAACAAATTAAAGAAGTTGAAGATCAGGATGATTCATATGACAGTAAACCAACTGATAAACCAATTGCATCTGATTCAATCTCCTATCGTAAAATATTAAATGGTGCCAAAGGTTTATTTGTTGAGGTATATGTAACAGGAAATAAATCCATTCATGGCTATTTAACAAGTATTATGAATGACTATTTTGTCTTTCACTCCCCTGCCTATAATACAATGTTTATTTCAATGAATCATGTAAAATGGCTAATACCATATCCGCCAAATACAACACCATATTCCATCAAAAATCCAAATTTCACCCTTAAACCAGTAACCGCTACTTTAGCAAGATCCTTTGACGAGCAGTTAAAGAAGATGCAAAATCAATTAATTATTCTTGATGGAGGATACAATGAGGAAAAAATAGGCTTACTTCAAACGGTTCAAAATAACAAAATGATTTTAATAACAGCTAAGGGAGAAAAAATT
>NZ_JBALSN010000208.1:0-4707 GCF_036966985.1 Neobacillus drentensis
TGATACAAAAGAGGTTTTTAAGGCGATTGAAAGATATAAGGTACAGACGTTTTCAGCTGTTCCCGCGATGATTCATGCCTTAGTATCGTATCCACACGCCGACCAATACAACACCTCCAGTCTTGAATCAGTTGGATCCGGGTCTGCGCCGCTGCCGGTTGCCTTATTACACGCTTTTGAACAAAAATTTGGCGCAAAAGTGTACGAGGGCTATGGGTTATCAGAAGCCGCTCCAGTTGTTACTGCCCACCGCAAAGGAATCGAAATCAAACCAGGCTCTGTGGGTATCCCAATTCCTGGGGTGGAATTGAAAATTGTCGATGAAAATGGCGAGGAAGTTTCGTCCGGTGAAGTGGGGGAGTTAATGGTCCGTGGTGATAATGTCACCCCCGGCTACTATAAAAATTCCGAAGAAACCAGCCGGGTCTTAAAGGATTCTTGGTTATGTACCGGTGATATGGCCCGAATCGATGACGAGGGCTATGTCTATATTGTTGATCGAAAAAAAGATTTAATTATTCGCGGCGGCTTTAATGTGTATCCTCGTGATGTCGAAGAAATTTTAAATGCTCATGAACAAGTTTTTGAGGCTGCAGTGGTTGGGGTTCCTGATGAACGAATGGGTGAAGAAATGGTTGCCTGCGTGGTAAAAAATCCAGATTCAGAAGTATCCGAAAAAGAATTAATCAACTATTGCCAAGACCATTTAGCAAAAAATAAAACACCACGAAGAATTGTTTTTCTAGAGGCACTGCCGAGAAATGGGGTGGGGAAAATATTAAAAACACATCTCCGCATGCAGGCATTAGAAATTGTCATCAAACCGTAAAGGAAAAAAGGAGGAGAAGTTAGATGGGAAAAAGAACCATATTAACAACTAGCAGTCGAGGTTTACTAGAAGATTCGTTCCCTTATCGTTTATTTCAAAAAGCAAAACGGTTGGGGACATGGAACCCAGCTGATATAGATTTTAGTCAGGATCAAAAGGATTGGAAGGCGATGTATTCGGAGCAGCAAGAGGATATTTTAAGGCTAATCTCTCAATTTCAAGCGGGGGAGGAAGCGGTTACATTAGACCTCCTTCCACTCATTATGGCGATTGCGAAAGAAGGGCGTTTGGAAGAAGAGATGTTCCTTACGACCTTTTTGTACGAGGAAGCAAAACATACGGAATTTTTCCGGCTAGTTTTGAATGCGATTGGTGAGCGAGGAGACTTATCCCATTTTCATACGGAAACCTATCAGAAAATTTTCTATGAAATTCTCCCAACGACAATGGAACGGCTTATTACCGACCAATCCCCGGAAGCCATTGCAGAAGCATCAGTCGTGTACAACATGTTTGTTGAGGGGGTATTAGCAGAAACCGGATATTTTTCCTTTTACAATACCTTAGAAACAGCGGGGATTATGCCTGGTCTGCTTGAAGGAATCGGAAACCTGAAAAAGGATGAGTCCAGGCATATCGGCTATGGAACATTCCTATTGCAACGCTTAATTTGTGAACATCCACATCTCTTTGATTTTGTAGCAGCCAAGATGGGTGAACTGACCCCGTTAGCGATTAGGCTGAACCAAGAAGGCATCGCGGGAAGGGAGGTTAGTGCATTTGGCGGGGACCCGGAGGATATCATGAACTTTACATTAAAACAACTCTCTGTTCGAATGGAGATTTTAGCGCGGGCAAAAGGCAAAAAAATCGAAGAGATTTATAGATTTTCAGATAGTGAATTAGGAGTACTTTAAAACGGTAGAGGAGGAATTATGATGACGGTAAAGGTAGATGTCCAAACATTTCCCCATTTTATTAATGGAAAGTGGGAGCCGGCAAGCAATCAAGAAACATTTGACGTGCATAACCCGGCCACTGGTGAATTAGTAGCAAGGGTGTCAAAAGGAAATACCGAAGATGTGAACCGTGCAGTAGATGCTGCCCGCGTGGCGTTTGACCAAGGGGATTGGAAAAATATGAAGCCGAAAGACCGGGCTCAGGTGTTATATGCCATTTCCTATAAAATTGCCGAACATGCCGAGGAGCTAGCATACTTAGAAGCGATTAGTTCAGGTGGTACGGTACGCCGAATTGGCAGCAGTGATATTTTACAAATGGTTGACTTGTTCCAAACATTAGCCAACTTTACGGTAGACTATCCATTCTCGGAAACACTACCTGTTCCGCCATTCCCAGGACCCGCCCACAATTTTATTTGGCGTGAGCCGATCGGAGTTTGTGCAGCCATCACTCCTTGGAATTTGCCAATGGTAATTGCGACATGGAAGATTGCTCCCGCACTAGCGATGGGGAATACGATTGTTATTAAGCCGGCCAGTTACACGCCGCTTTCGACTCTGAAACTAGCAGAAATTATTTCCGCCGTGGTCCCTCCAGGTGTAATCAATGTGGTTTCAGGGCCAGGTGCGGAAGTCGGTGAAGCCTTAGTTAACCATCCAAAGGTTGATAAAGTGGCTTTCACTGGCTCGACAGAGGTTGGCAGACGTATTATGGGACTTGCTGCAGGTACGATTAAGAAAACCACTTTGGAGTTAGGTGGTAAATCACCAAATATCCTTTTAGAGGATGCAGATCTTAATATTGCCCTGCCTGGAAGTTTGTTTGGAGTATTTCTCCATTCCGGACAGCTTTGTGAATCCGGGACTAGGCTATTTGTCCCAGATAAGCTTTATGACCAAGTGGTTGCAGGATTGGCCGCACTCACTAAGAAATTAAAGCTCGGTAATCCACTTGATCCTACCTCCGATGTTGGTCCGGTAATCTCAAAAAAACAAAAGGAAACGATCCTTTCCTACATTGATGCAGGTAAACAGGAAGGAGCTACCCTTTTATGCGGAGGCAAGGAAGTTAAGGTAGCTGGCTGTGAAGAGGGTCATTTTATCGAACCAACGATTTTTACGAATGTCACCAATGATATGAAAATTGCCCAAGAAGAAATTTTCGGACCAGTCCTTTGTGTGATTCGTTATTCAGACCTAGACGATGCGATTCGAATGGCGAATGATACGATTTATGGGCTCGCAGCAGGAGTCTGGACACGCGATGTTAATAAAGCGTACGCTGTCGCTAGAAAACTGCAGGCGGGTGTCGTCTGGATAAATGATTGGCATATGCTCCGCAGCGATGCTCCGTTTGGCGGGTACAAGCAAAGCGGTATTGGCCGAGAAATGGGACAGCAATCACTCGATGCCTATACCCAGGTAAAGCATGTACACACATCCATGTCACCGGAGTTAGAGCGGCGTAATTGGTATGGAATTCTGTTTGGCCAAAACTAATGAAGAGGTGGGGATGAAAATGAAAACAACCTTATCACAGTTTATGTTACGTACGGGAATCTACAGCGGTTCAAACTCAAGGGCGATGGTCCCAAGTCTTTTTGCAGGTCTGGGTGCTAAACGCGTACTCCTCCTAAGTGATCGAGGCTTAGAGGCAGCAGGCATTGTTGAAAAAGTCGCCGAAATTTTTACGCTGACAGGGCATGGCTCTGGTCCTGAATTGGTTGGGCAATTTTTAGATATCAAGCAGGATGCCGAAAGTCGATGCATCAATGAAGCTGTCCGTTATGCACGAGAAATCGGGGCAGATTCCTTACTAGCCGTTGGCGGGGGCAGTGTGCTTGATACCGTAAAAGGGGTGAAATATGCGCTCCACAAAGGATTGACAGATATAAAAGAGGCCATCCCAGGAGGCTTATTGTATGAGTCCTTTCCTAAAGCCAACCACATGCCAATTCCACATATAGCCATCCCGACTACAGCTGGTACCGGTTCAGAGGTTTCACCGATTGCCGTTATTTTTAACGAAGATATCCAAATGAAGACGAATATCATCAATCCATTTATTAATGCCGATATGGCGATCTTGGACCCAGATTTAACTGTGGGACTTCCACCATTAATAACAGCATTTACAGGATTTGATGCCTTAACACATGCCATTGAGGCACTCGCATCGCCAACGGCAACAGGCCTAACCGATGCCTATGCTCTCCATGCCATTCGGCTGATTGAAAAAAATCTGCCAATTGCCGTTGCGGATGGTTCAAACCTTGATGCCCGCATGGATTTATTACAAGCAAGCTTGATGGGGATTACCGCTTTCAGTTTTGCGTTAAACGCAATCCCTGTCCACAATATGGCACACGCCTATGGAGCCTTGTTCCGGATTCCGCATGGACTCGCAAATGCCGTCTTTTTACCGGTGGTCATGGAGTTGGTACCTGATTTATATCTTCCTAAGGCAGCGGAACTAGCACAGGCCTTAAATGTAGACGTAAAGGGGGATACTCCGCAAACAGCGTTAGCCAAAGTGATTGGAAAAATTAAATTGCTGCAGTATAAGGTAGGATTACCGGCAGATTTCAAGCAATTCAATATTACCGAAGATGCACTCCAACTGGCGATTCCAGCGGTCATGAAGGATCCTGCCGCCTTGAGCTTTCCTATGCCAAAAGAATTAATTGCAGCGATTGGACAAAAGGTGGTTCCGTTGACAGTAAAATAGGATAACAGTGACTCAGCCAGTGTGAAGACATGCTGGCTGGGTTTTATAGGTTACTAAATTTAGTTATACATACCTAGGGCGAGACTTGTCGCCGGCAAATCAAGGAGATTCTCTAGTAAAAATGGCTACTCGCCAGAAAATCAGGGCTATCCGCTAGTAAAAATGGTTATCCGCTAGTAAATCAGGGC
>NZ_JBALSN010000208.1:4712-15157 GCF_036966985.1 Neobacillus drentensis
TAAAAAACTGACAGAATGTACCATCCAAGATACGATAACAGCTTGGAATCGAGGATTTGAAGGCTATTTTGTGCAATTAGAAATGACACCTGAATTATTCTTTAACCGGTTGGTCAATGAAGGATTATCGTTAGAGCATTCTTTAATAGCTTTTGACGAAGAAAAACCTGTAGCGATTGTTTTAAATGGTTTCCGCGTCATCGACGGACAAAAAACATCTTGGAATGGGGGGACCGGAATTGCTACTGAATACCGGGGGAAGGGTGTTTCCAAGATGTTAATGGAGGCAGCCTTAAACGTTTATGCTGAAGAGGGAGTCGAAGTTGCCACCCTTGAAGCCATAAAGGAAAATGAAAGGGCGATACGATTATATCAACGATTTGGCTATGAGATTACTGATTCCCTTGTTTATCTTAGTGGTACAGTAGACTTGAAGGCCACACCGATTTCCCACGAATCGATTCGGCCCGAACAGCTCCAAACCTACCATTTTTACAAAGAGAATCTTCCATGGCAGTGTCAGTGGCAGAGTGTTAAGTCAGGAGAAGCGCAGATTTATTATGACGAGAATCAGAATCCACTTGGCTACTCTTTATTCAAAAGGGTTTGGAATCAAGAAGGGCAGTTGGAGAAGGTAGTGCTTTATCAGCTTGAAATATTCGCTGAGTTGAAAGAGGAATCGATTAAGTCAATAATGAGTACGATAACAAGAGAAAATAAGAATCCCATTAATTTCATGACCATAAATGCGTCATTATCTAATCCTGTCACTTTAATATTACAAGATTTAGGCTTTGTAAAAACAACAGAGCAAGTCCAAATGGTCAAAAAAATAGATCAATAAAAATTTTTTGAATCCTAAATCATATTATTATATAATTTGCGTTAGGGCCATTCTCAGGTCGATTGGGCTTGACCTACATAAAATAATAGGATTAGGAGAAAAACAAATGGAAAAAGTACTTATTTTCGGTCACAAAAATCCTGACACCGATACAATTTGTTCTGCGATTGCCTATGCAGACTTAAAAAAACAATTAGGGATGGATGTTGAACCTGTCCGTTTAGGGCAAATCAACGGGGAAACACAATTTGCGCTTAACCAATTCAATGCAGAAGTTCCACGTTTGGTTGAAGCAGTTGCAAGTGAAGTGAACTCAGTTATTTTAGTCGATCACAACGAGCGCCAGCAAAGTGCCAATGATATCGCAGATGTTCGAGTCCTAGAAGTTATTGACCACCACCGTATTGCGAACTTCGAAACGAGCGATCCATTGTATTACCGCTGTGAGCCTGTAGGTTGTACAGCAACGATCTTAAATAAAATGTATAAAGAAAACAATAAAGAAATTAGTAAACCAATTGCAGGTTTGATGCTTTCTGCGATTATTTCTGACTCTTTATTATTTAAGTCTCCAACATGTACACCAGAAGATATTGCAGCAGCACGCGAGTTAGCTGAAATTGCTGGAGTGGACGCTGATACTTATGGACTTGAAATGCTCAAAGCTGGAGCAGATGTTCGTGATAAATCCATTTCTGAACTCTTAAGTCTGGATGCAAAAGGATTTGACATGGGTACAAGTAAAGTAGAAATCGCTCAAGTGAATGTTGTTGATACTGCGGATGTTCTTGCTCGCCAAGAAGAATTGGAAGCAGCGATCTCTTCCATAATTGAAGAAAAGAACTTAGACTTATTCTTGTTCGTGGTAACAGATATTTTAACAAACGATTCAGTTGGTTTAGCATTAGGTAACAAAACAGCTGCGGTTGAAAAAGCTTATAATGTTTCCCTTGTAAATAACACGGCTACACTAAAAGGTGTCGTTTCTCGTAAAAAGCAAATTGTTCCAGTTTTAACAGATATTTTTACTAAAGGTGAATAGTAAAATAAACCGTTCATGGAGATTTCCATGGACGGTTTTTTTTCTTTTATTTAATCAGTGGAAATGGAAGTGGCAGATAAATTACTGAAAGTGGCCGATAAAATGAAAAAGCGGCAGATAAATACTAAAAGCGGCAGATAAAGTATTCAAAGTGGCGGATAATTCAAAAAGCATTAAAAAAGGTAGCTAAAAAGTCGCCTTTGAACAAGGTTCCAGTCCGAAAAAATATTAGTTTTTCATAAAAGGCTTAAAACTGAGGCATGAATAGGAAAATCAATTTCTTTCGAAGCCGTGTTTTAGATGATAATGTTCTAAAAATTAAATTCCTTCTTTCCATCGACAATCTTTTGTTGTAATCTATTAAATATTTAGAAAACCGAAATTATCATAAAATTCAACAGGAGGAAGGAAAATTCGCATGCTGTTTTTGTCATTAATCAGTTCTTTTTTTAATGCACTGAATGCGCTTTATGCCAAGAAGATTGTTGGAGAAATGAAGGATAATAATAGTTTCATAGTTACTTCATTTGCCTACATAGGTTTGTTTCTTGGATTAACATTGCCTTGGCTATATTTATTCAAAGCAAACACTACCTCGATTTCGTTATTAATTTTGGTTGTCCTGCTGGATATGGTCGGAAATTTGCTTTTCTTTAAAGCAATGAACAAAATCGAGGTATCTGTCCTTTCGGTTTACATGGCTTTAACTCCATTGTTCACGTTTATACCAAACTCCATCCTGTATGGCTTCCATCCATTTGTACTTGTGTCTGTTTTGTTTATTATGGTGGGCGTCTATTTCCTAAATTTAAAAGGCCGGAACCCGCTGACCCCATTTCTTGAGCTTAGGAAACCAGGGAATTTATTGGGAATTGCTTCAGCGATTGTTTTTGGTGTGAGTATGGTGCCGTCTCAGCAATTACTTGTTCATGGCTGGGTTAATCCGGTGACACTTTATTTTTACCGGGCTTGCGGGATTGCTTTGATTACCTATCTGATTTATCGTCCTAAGGTATGGTTTCCGAGCTTGCATAAACATCTAAGTTTACGCGGAATCACCGTCATCATCCAATGGGTCTGCTTGTTTACAGCCTTAAAGTTTGCTGATGGAACACTGGTTGTCTCTTTGGCCTTTACGTCACCATTATTTGCTGTGTTCTTGGCGTGGTATTATTTTAAGGAACGGATCACCCCTGCGAAGCTAACGGCATGTGTGATTACGATTTTAGGAATTATTATTACGGTTGTTTAAGGGGAGTTATATATAAAGGAGGAATGAGCAGTTGAGCCGAAAGCACTCGACCACCATGTTCATGGCTGGTCTGCAATGGTTATTTTTCATGTTTGCAAATACTGTGGTCATCCCGTTAACGATCGGGGATGCCTTTGATTTATCGGCAGGGGAAGTAGCAAGCTCGATGCAAAGAGCATTTATTTATACAGGGACAGCCTGTATCTTGCAAGCATTGTTTGGGCATAAGTATCCTCTAATGGAGGGACAATCGGGCTTGTGGTGGGGGGCCATCTTAAGTCTTTGTGCATCTGCTTCTTCCTCTGGCATCAGTTTGGAGGAACTTGGCGGCGGACTTGCGCTTGGGATTATTGGTTCAGGTGTTTTGGTTATGATCCTTGGCCTGTTAGGGATGGGAACAGTGTTAAAGCGCTTATTCACACCTGTTGTGATGAGTACGGTCCTTTTTCTTCTCGCGAGCCAGCTGATTGTTATTTTCACAAAAGGAATGCTTGGCTTAGGTACTGGTGAACAGATTGATATTCCAACAGCAGGATTATCCATCCTGCTAATCATTCTCGTAGTATGGATCAATTTGAAGGGTCCGGGTGTGATTCGCAATTTTTCCATCCTAATTGGAATTGTAACAGGGTGGGTGGTTCATGCTATTTTCTTCCCAGCATCCGCTGCAAATGTAAGTGCGTCTACGGAGTTTTTTCAGTTATTTCCTTGGGGGAAACCTAGTTTTAGCTTGGGGCTTCTTCTTATGACAGTGATCACTGGTTTAGTTAATACAACGAATACAATGGCTTCGATAAAAGGGGTGGAGCCCATCTTAAAGACTTCAACCACAGATAACCAATACCGCCGCTCTTTTGTACTAACGGGAATTAATTCAATCGTTTCAGGGTTGTTTGGGATGGTTCCGTATGCTCCTTATATTTCTTCGCTCGGATTTTTACAGTCTACGCTCATATTTGAGCGGGCACCTATTATCATTGGTGGAGCGATGTTTATTGTCCTTGGCTTGGTGCCTGCACTAAGTAACTTGTTTTCCACTATGCCAATTAGTGTAGGGGATGCAGTTTTATTTGTTGCCTATTTGCAACTATTTAGTGGTGCACTCACCAATTTGAATGGAATTCCTTTTAACCAGCGAACGATCTATCGCATCGCAGCTCCAGTGCTGCTTGGAATTGCCATCATGAATATTCCGTCTGAAATGTTTTCCTCGCTGCCAATGTTGGTTCAACCACTTTTATCGAGCGGCTTACTAGTAGGTATTTTGCTGGCGATTGTCCTAGAAAATACCATTGATTGGTCCAAACTGGAGAATCCCGTGCCTAATGCTGAAAGAAAAATTAGTTAATGAAATGATAAAGGCGCCCCTAAAAAATTAGGGGCGACTAGTTATTTGATATCTGTATCACACCTGTTGGGTTAGTTTGTCTTTTAAAAAAGGATAGAGGCTGACGGCGAGATGAATATTTAAAAATTGTTGGCTATCGGATAAATCTGTGGAAAGAATCTCTTCAATCCGTTTTAAGCGATACATCAGAGTGTTCGTATGAACATGGATGGACTCGGCTGCCTCTTTCGCATTTTGATTGTGTTCAAGATAGGCGAATAACGAAGGGAGGAGTTCTCCTTTTCGAGATTGGTCGTATTCAAACAGCGGTCCTAGCACTTCAATAATAAAATCGATCAGTTCCTCCTCAGTATTTTGAAGTAGAAGCCGTTGAACCCCAAGTTCTTTATAACTGATGACATGATTTTTTCCTCCAAAGCTTTGAAGGAATTGTAAGCATTTTGCTGCTTCCTGCATGGATTTTGTAACTTTTAATAAACTGGAATGGATTCTGCCGATCCCAATTGAAACCGTTGTTCCCCAGTTTTTTATCTGGATTTCCTGCTGGAATTTTGATACTAGTTCCTTCACGCGCTGATGTGTATAGGTGGAGGAAACTTTTTGTTGAAAAGTTAACAGGACAACGATTTGATCGTGATTACGTACGGCCATTCCTTTTAACGGATTTTTTAAAAATACTCGGTTGGCCATTTGGACAAGATGGCGGATGATACTGTTCTTTTTAGGGGTATTGTCCATTTCATCAAGTCGAATCATCAATGCTAAATAATCCCCTAATGGGTCGAAATCCATCTGTTTTACTTTTTGAATGATGTTGCCATCCATTTTACCGGAAAAAAGAACATCAATGAGTTCGCCATTGATTGTTTCCTGTGCCTCAAAAATTGCTTGCTCCTTTACTACTTCAAGCGAGATGACCGTACAAGCATGCTCTAAGGCAGCAATATCCACGTCCCGCATCTTTTCAGGGGAAACGATAATAAGTGAACCAAAAAGAGTCGGCTTTGCTCCGATGGGAAGAATGGTAATACAATGCTTTTCCTCATCCATGTTTGTTTCAAGCAATGAACGTACGTTTCCAGGTGTTCTAATCAACTCCTGTGCTAAATCTCGAATGGTAAATAATTCATCGTCGGTAAGCTTGTATTTAAAAGCAGAGGAGATCAATTCACCAAGGTCATCAAATAATAAGACCGTGTGGCCGGTGGTATCGTGCAGATAGGTAATGATAGAATCGAGACCTTCTCCATGTAATACTAGTTCAGCTAATCGATTATGGATATCAACGGAGCGTGATAACATCTCGTTTTGTTTTGAAATCGTATCATTTAAATCTTCCAACTGTCTTACTGTCTTTTCTTGCTCACTATAAAGGTTTGCTTTCTCAAGGGCTACAGCTGCTTGATGGGCAATCGCTGTTAGAAGATGAATATCCTCTGGGATAAAGTGAAGCGACGGATCAAAAGAATCAAGCGTAATCACACCGATACATTCTCCTTTTGACAAGATTGGAGCACAAATCGATGAATAAGGAAGTGTGGGAATTGATTGATCCATGAGTGCGTGATTTGTTTCCGATAGCGTGGCTGTTGCTTTTTCGACTTCTGTCCGGTTGTGAAAAATCAAACATTTTTGCGCGGAAAAAGCTAAGCCCGTCATCGATTCACCTGGTTTCAATCTTACCCTTGTAATCTCAGATGTGAAGTTACTGTCTGATTTTGGAATAAGCAGATCTTGACTAGAGTCATAAAGGAATAAGACTCCTCCGTGGGCTGCATCAATGACTGAGACCGTTTGGACCATAATGGAATCAATAATCGTATCAATATCAAGTGATGAATTTAACACATTGGAAACATGGATTAATGATTGCAGTTGACGATGGCTAAGTGTTTCTTTCATCATGCACCTCCCATTATAATAAGCTTAAAATAATGTAAAAATTTCATTTCTTTTGTTTATTGTAACAAATTCCACAATAAAATGTGTGGTTTTTGTCAGGAATTATAAAGTGGATGAATGTTATTTGTTCTTATTTTGTGTTTTTACACAAATTGTTTGTTAGGAATTTTGTGAAAAACAACATAACAAATATTCTGATAAGTTTTATAATTGTAAATACATTAAAAATAAATGCCATTCAATTAAAGCATTAAACAAGTAGAAAAGTGGCAGAAAGGATAGCAGCAGTGATTAACGAAGAGAGATTATGGGGTCGTTTGCAACTTCTTAGTGAAATTGGAAAAACCGAATCGAATGGTGTCACTCGTTTGTCTTTCACTTCGGAAGAACGAGCAGCTAAAGATCTTGTCACCACATTTATGAAAGAAGCTGGTTTACAAGTACGTGAGGATGAAGTCGGAAACTTGATAGGCAGGAAGGAAGGGGTAAACCCTGATGCACCTGTGGTATTAACTGGTTCACATATCGATTCAGTTTTTAATGGAGGGAATTTTGATGGACCGCTTGGTGTCCTATCGGCTGTTGAAGCCCTTCAAGTCATGAATGAGCAAGGAATTGAGACAGAACATCCGATTGAAGTGATTGCTTTTACCGATGAAGAAGGGGCAAGATTCAGCTTCGGAATGATTGGCAGCCGGGGGATTGCTGGCACACTAACAGAAGAGGAATTGCTTAATAAAGATAAGCAGGGGATCTCAATTGCCGAAGCGTTCGTCGCAAGCGGTCTTCAACCGGAAGAAATAAGCAAAGCAGCGCGAAAACCTGAAGAGGTGATGGCCTATGTCGAACTTCATATTGAACAAGGGAAGGTCCTTGAAGGACAAAATCTCTCAACCGGGATTGTATCAGGATTAGCTGGTCCATTATGGCTCAAGTTTATTTTAGAAGGGGAAGTTGGTCATGCAGGAGCCACCCCGATGTCAATCAGGCATGATGCCTTGACTGCAGCAGCGAGAGTGATGCTTGTTATCGAAGCAGAAGCAGGTAAAACTGGAACTACGGTAGGCACAGTCGGACAAGTTCAGGTGAACCCTGGTGGAATCAACATCATTCCAGGCCGGGTTGAATTTTCATTAGACCTTCGGGATATAAGTGAAGCTGTCCGCGATGAAGTAGAGGAGAAGATTAGAGTCCAGGCAAAGCAGATTTGTGAGGCCCAAGGTGTTAAGTTAACGATTGAAGACTTACAGCGTGTTGCACCAGCTCCATGTTCTGATATCGTAAAGAGTGCAGCAAAAGACGCCTTTGTTAAATTAGGTCTAGAAAGCTATTATCTTCCAAGTGGTGCCGGTCATGATGGAATGCAATTGATGGACTTATGTCCGATGGGGATGATTTTCATCCGTTCCAAGAATGGAATAAGTCATGACCCAGCTGAATGGAGTTCAAAAGAAGATTGCAGAGACGGTGCAAATGTTCTTTATCAAACCGTTCTAAATCTAGCGGTACAGAAAGTGAATGTTCCAAATAATTAATAGGAGATGTCAAGAATGAAAATCGATACAACAGTAAATCTTAATCAATTAGCAGAAGAAACAAAGGAGCAAGTCATTGCCTGGAGAAGGCATTTGCACCAAAATCCGGAACTATCTTTCCATGAGGAAAAAACATCTCAATTTATTTATGATACATTACAATCGTTTGGAAACTTGGAAATTACTCGCCCGACTAAAACAAGTGTGGTGGCACGATTAATCGGAGCTGAACCAGGTAAAACACTTGCGATTCGCGCGGATATGGACGCCCTGCCAATCCAAGAGGAGAACACTTTCGAATTTGCTTCCCAAAATCCTGGAGTGATGCATGCTTGTGGCCATGATGGTCATACAGCAATGCTGCTTGGTACAGCAAAAATTCTTTCAGGTTTAAAGGATCAAATTAAAGGCGAAGTTCGTTTCTTGTTCCAACATGCAGAGGAGTTATTCCCAGGTGGAGCAGAGGAAATGGTTCAAGCTGGAGTAATGGATGGGGTTGACCTTGTAATCGGTACACACCTATGGTCACCAATTGAAAAAGGCAAAGTTGGCGTGGTTTACGGTTCAATGATGGCTTCACCAGACACTTTCTGGATTACGGTGAATGGAAAAGGTGGACATGCCGCACTTCCACACCAAACCATTGATTCAATCGCTGTTGCTGCACAAGTTGTAACCAATCTTCAGCATATTGTCTCAAGGAATACGGACCCACTTGATAGCTTGGTTATTTCCGTTACCCAATTTATTGGGGGGACTACTCATAATGTCATTCCTGGACAAGTTAAAATTTGGGGTACCGTACGCAGCTTTGATCCAACACTTCGTGAATCCATTCCTGCCAAAATGGAACGAGTGGTTAAGGGGATTACCGAGGCACACGAAGCATCTTACGAATTCAAATATGAATTTGGCTATCGCCCTGTCATCAATGATAACGAAGTGACAGCAGTCATTGAAGAAACAGTTCGAGAAGTATTTGGTGAAGAGGCACTTGATATGATGAGACCAAATATGGGAGGAGAAGATTTCTCTGCATTTATGGAAAAAGCTCCAGGCTGTTACTTCTATGTAGGAGCAGGTAATGAGGAGCAAGGAATTACTTATCCTCATCACCATGAACGTTTTACAATCGATGAAGATGCCCTTGAAATTGGGGTAAAAACCTTCCTACATGCGACATTTAAATTTTTAGCATAATTTACAAAATGCAGAACCTTCGTGCAAACTATATAGATAAATACTTCACGAAGGTTCAGCGATATTAATAGAAAGAAGGCATCATTATAATTTAAAATTGGGGGTTTACCTATGAAATTACATCAGCTTCTTGCAATCATACCGTTTATTGGTTTACTGGGTGGAGTTCCTTTCGCCAATAAAGTCACTCCCTACGTGTTTGGGATGCCTTTTGTTCTCTTTTACATTGTTCTCTGGGTAGTAATTACTTCTGGAATTATGGCGCTTGTGTTTAAAATGGACCCAGCAAATAAGGAGGAGGAGATCTAATGAATACAGCATTAATTATTATTTTTGGATTTTTAGCTTTATCCATCTTCCTTGGTGTTCAAGCCCAAAAAGGGAAGGACATGAGTCTTGAACAATGGTCTGTTGGGGGCCGCGGCTTTGGCACAATCTTTGTATTCTTATTAATGGCAGGGGAAATTTACACTACGTTTACTTTCTTAGGCGGAAGTGGCTGGGCATATGGTAAAGGTGGGCCAACTTATTATATCTTAGGATACGGCTGTTTAGCTTACATCATGTCCTATTGGTTACTTCCAGCAATTTGGAAATATGCGAAAGATAACAAATTAATGTCTCAATCGGACTTTTTTGTTAGTAAATACAAAAGCCCATTACTCGGTGTTTTTGTCTCTATAGTTGGTGTAGTTGCACTAATTCCATATCTTGTCCTTCAATTAAAAGGTTTAGGGATTATCGTTGCTGAAGCTTCTGGTGGATCTATTTCATCCACTGCAGCGATTTGGATTGGTGTTATTGCTGTAACGGTTTACGTAATGATATCAGGAATTCACGGTTCTGCATGGACAGCTGTTATAAAGGATATCATGATTTTGGGGATTGTATTATTCTTAGGTATCTATTTACCAATCCACTATTACGGTGGCTTCCAGCCAATGTTTGAAGCAATTGAAGCAGCAAAACCAGGATTCCTTGCTCTTCCTGAAACTGGTTTAAGTGTTTCTTGGTTTATTTCTACGGTACTATTAACGGCGCTTGGTTTCTATATGTGGCCGCATACTTTCGGTTCGATTTATTCTGCACAAAGTTCAAAGGTATTCCGTAAGAATGCGATTATCATGCCGCTTTATCAATTAGTATTATTATTTGTATTTTTTGTAGGATTTGCTGCCATCCTTCAGGTGAAAGGGTTAGAAGGAGCAGCTGGTGACCTTGCCTTATTAAAACTTTCAATGCAGACGTTTGATCCATGGGTAGTTGGATTAATCGGAGCAGCTGGCTTATTAACAGCGATTGTTCCAGGTTCAATGATTATG
>NZ_JBALSN010000209.1:0-6931 GCF_036966985.1 Neobacillus drentensis
AAAATGATAAGTATTTTCCGTTTCAATGACTCACCTCATTAATCATGGTTCATTACAATTATATCCAATAAAAATAAATGAAATCACTCAGATAATTTTGTATGGAAAACTCGCATAGGCACATACAAAAGAGTATATTGGAAAGGTAATACAATGTTGGAATAGACCAAGATAAAGATGGCGGCGGAGGATGTTATGCAAAAGGCACAAATACCGACTTACGAGCGAATTGCTATAGATTTAGCAAATAGAATATATGATGGGAAATTTAAGGTAGGAGAAAAAATTCATGGGAGATCGACCTTAGCAAGTGAATATAAGGTTTCTCCTGAAACTATCCGAAGAGCAATAAAGATTTTAGAAGATGTCGAGATTGTTCACTCCACAAAAGGTAGTGGAATTGTTATTTCTTCTCGTGAGAATGCTTATAAATATATTCAACGGTTTTCAAATCTCGCAAGCATTAAGGATCTTGAAAAGCAAATGAACTCTCTTATTTCTGAAAGAGACAAGCTCGATGAACAGCTCTTTGATACACTCCGAAAAATTATGGACTACTCAGGAAAGCTACGTCATACGAACCCACTGGCACCCATCGAGGTAGAGGTATTTTCGGATTGTATTCATATTGGAAAAACCATTTCGGAAGTGAAGTTTTGGCAAAATACCGGGGGAACTGTTATCGGGATGAAACGAAAGGGAGAATTAATTATTTCACCAGGCCCCTATGCATTAATACAAGAAGGGGATATCCTGCTTGTCATTGGTGCAGATGAAACATATGACCGAGTCCTTCATTTTATGGAGGAGGAGTAAGAAGAAGTTGCAAAAAAGCCGGTTTTTTTAGGACCGGCTTTTTCTTCATGCACTATTTTTCTAATAAACCTTCACTTTCTAAAAACTCCTTAGCGACTTTGGCTGGAGACTGTTTAAGACTGTCGACCTTATAATTCAGTTTTCGCATTTTTTCATCCGTTAACTTACCTGCCAAGGAGTTTATCACTTTTTCTAGTTCTGGGTGTTCCTTTAACGTTTCCTCTTTTAACATCGGGACCGCATAATAAGGCGGGAAGAAATTTTTATCATCCTCTAATACCTTTAAGTGGAACGCTTCAAGTAAGCCATCCGTTGAAAAGGCATCGATGACATCACTCTTATGGTTGGATAATGCCGTATAGCGCAACCCGCCATCAACGGGTTTCACCTCTTTAAATTTCATATTATACGTTTTTGTAAGTCCGATTAAGCCATCCTCACGATTTGGAAATTCGATGGTCGGACCCATGGTTAATCCACTGCTGACTTTGGCTAAATCCGATATCGTCTTTAAGCCAAATTCTTTTGCTGTATCTTGACGAACAGCTAAGGCATAAGTGTTATTAAATCCAATCGGTTTTAATAATTCAAAACCATATTTTTGCTTAAATTCCTTCTGGACAATATTGTAGACTTTGTCCGGATCACTTTGGGGCGGCTGATTTAATATATTTACTAACCCTGTCCCTGTGTACTCTACATACATATCAATGTCCCCATTTTTAAGGGCGCTGAAAGCTACCTGACTTCCGCCAAGATTTAATTTTCTCTCTACTTGTATATCAGTCTTATTTTCTATTAAATCCGCAAGCATATTCCCTAATATTAATTGTTCACTGAAATTTTTAGAACCGATCACAATTTTATCCTCAGCGTTCACCTTAGAATATACAGTAAAAGCACCGGCAATTATGATGACAATACTTGCAAAACTAATCATTATTTTTTTAGTGGTTTTCCCTGTCTTTTTTGCTGAAGTTTGTTTGCTAGTATAGGAAAGTGATGTTTCGAGTTTTCCTACGATAAAATCAATAACTAGGGCAAGGATACATGCAGGAATAGCCCCAGCTAAAATCATATAATTATCGACCGTTTGCACACCGGAGAAAACGAGATATCCTAGTCCGCCAGCACCAATGAAGGCAGCAATTGTCATTAATCCAACAGCGGTAACCGCTGAAATTCTGATACCCGCCATAATCATCGGGAAGGCTAGTGGTAACTGAACCTTTCTCATCGTTTGACTCTTGGTCAGACCGATACCTCTGGCGGCTTCCAGAATATCCCCATCAATATTCGTTAAACCTGTATACGTGTTTTTGACAATAGGAAGCAATGAATAAAGAACGACCATAATTATCGCTGGAGTACTGCCAATCCCAACGAATGGAATAAGAAATCCAAGTAAGGCCAAACTAGGTACTGCTTGAATCACATTGGTTGTTCCAATTATCGGTTTTGCAAGTTTTTGCTCTCTAGAGATTAATATACCGAGCGGGATCCCGATAATAATCGCTACTAGGACAGAAATTACGCTTAAGTAAAGATGCTGGCCCAGTAGACTGAATACTTGCTCATAGTTTGTGGTTAAATAGTTCATAAATCCACTCATTAAAAGGCCACCTCCAAGTCGATTAACTGGCTGCTTAATGCAGAAAGAATACTACTTCTAGTAATAAGTCCAATCAGTTGGTTATGACTATTCACAACAGGGACATAACCAATTTTATGCTCATTCATTGTTGCTAAAACTGATATTAAATTGGCATCCTGTGAAACCGAAAGGACATTTTGTTCCATTACCTTTTCAATTGAGGTTGTTCGATTGAGCAATTGGATGCTCTTTAATGTCACCAATCCTTTAAGGACATTATTTTTATCTGTAACCATTAGGCTGTCGACCTTTTGGTCCTTCATTATTTCAATCGCCTGTAGCACCGTGCGCATTGAGGTGATCTTAACAGGATTAGGGATCATGATATCCTCAGCCATTAATAATTCAGGATTGTTCCAAACCCGTCTTTTGCCAATAAAGTCTTCAACAAAGTCATTGGCAGGATTCTTTAGAATATTTTCTGGGGTATCATATTGAAGAATATCCCCGTCTTTTAAAATACAAATCTTATCCGCTATTTTAATAGCTTCATCCATATCATGGGTAACAAAGATAATCGTCTTATTTAATTCTTTTTGCATTTGGAATAGTTCATCTTGTAGGGAGCTTCTTGTGACAGGATCTAATGCGCTAAATGGTTCATCCATTAAAATAATATCGGAGTTGGTTGAGAAAGCTCTTGCCACGCCAATTCTTTGCTGCTGTCCACCGCTTAATTCTTTGGGATACCGATGCAAGTATTCCTTAGGGTCTAAACCGACCAATTCAAGCAGTTCGCCCGTTTTAGTGGCAATTGAAGCTGGATCTTCCCCTTTAAGTTTTGGAATTAACTCTAAATTTTCTTTAATGGACATATGTGGAAATAAACCAGTATTTTGGATGACATAACCAATATTTCGGCGCAGTTCAATTGGATTCATGGTTGAAATATCCGTCCCATTGACAAAAATTTTGCCGGAAGTTGGTTGTATCAATTTGTTTATCATCTTCAGTAAGGTAGTTTTCCCACAACCACTGGGTCCGATGAAAACGACCAGTTGACCTGCCTCAATTTCCAATGAAAATGGTTTAATAATTGGTTTTGATCGATACTTCTTAACTATATTTTTAAACTCTATCAATTTCATTCCCCCTTGTAATAAATTGGTGCTGATTAAATGCAACAACTTAATGGTAACATAAAAGTTGTTTCTTTGTCTAATCAAGATCGATTTTGCTTCTTTCCAATTAAAGAGCCTTTAAGTACAATGAGGTGAGGAAAATAGCGCTATGAGTAAGCAGGTGATGAGATGAAAAAAATTTTAATTGTTGATGATGATGAATATATCCGCAATCTTGTAACAAGTTTGCTGATGAGAGAGGGATTTAAAACAATCGCAGCGGAAAATGGGTTAGTTGCACTTAATTTATTACAAAAAGAGCTATGTGATTTGGCGATTGTAGATATCATGATGCCAGTCATGAATGGGTACCTATTAACAACTGAAATTCGAAAAGAGTATGATATTCCGATTATCTTATTAACAGCCAAAAGCCAGATTGAAGATAAGGAGAAGGGATTTGAATCAGGCACGGATGATTACTTAATAAAACCCTTTGAACCCAAAGAATTAATATTTAGAGTCAATGCCCTTTTAAGAAGATATGGAAAATCTGGTGAAGCGAATATTAAAGTTGGTACTTTATACATAAATAAAAAAAGCTATGAGATTAAAATCAATAATAAGACCTTTATGCTCCCGTTAAAGGAATTTGATCTTTTAACCTTTCTAGCTACGCATCCTAATCAAGTGTTTAGTCGTGGTCACTTGATTGAAAAAATATGGGGTCATGATTTTGAAGGGGATGAAAGAACCGTGGATGTCCATATCAAACGGTTACGCGAAAGGTTTGCGAATATTGCCGAGGATTTTACCATTAAAACGATTAGAGGGGTAGGATATTCCCTGGAGGTTCTTTAACTAATGATCATGAAATCTTTGTATAGTAAATTCGCTTTTATTACGATTATGATTATGGTTTTCAGCGGAGTTATTTCTTTTTTTCTTTCCAATGCTTATTACCAAATCAAATTGAAACAGCAAAATGATGAGAAAATCATGAATTTTGCCTATGAAATAGCTTACTTTGCTAGTAAGCACCCTTTGATTAGTCTACAGGACTATTTTGACCATATCGGTACGATTGGTTACCAAATACTTTTGGTCAATAATGAAGGGGATAAGCATTATTTTGGCTCGTCGTTTAGAGAAAAAAATTTACAAGCAGATATTCCAGAAAAAGTTTTAGATGGCGAGGTTTATCATGGGATTCGGAATTTTCCTCATAAAACCTTTGTAACCGGATTTTTTGCAAACGAATTAAAAAACTCAGTCGGTGTCCCTTTTAAGTATAAAGGTGAAGAATATGCCATTTTTATCAGGCCAGATATTAAGCTTATGTTTAACGAGATGCATATTCTTTTTGGGTGGCTGCTAATCATTTCAATTTTATTAAGCGTTATATTGGTTCTTATTAGTACCAAATTTTTAGTCAATCCAATAAGAAAGCTTAATTACGCAACGAGAGCAATTGCGGAAGGAAATTTCTCCATCAAGTTGGATATTACGCGCAGCGATGAACTTGGAAATTTAGCCATCAGTTTTATGAGGATGACGGAAAAATTAGCAAAAGTAGATTCGTTAAGAAAAGAACTAATTTCTAATATTTCTCATGATATCCAATCACCACTAACCAATATTAAAGGGTATTTAAACTTATTGGAAAATAGCGACAAAAGTGAGCAAGAAGAGCAACAATACTTACGCGTGGTTCAATTCGAGGTAGACCGACTCTCCAGGATGACAAAACAGCTATTACTTCTATCCACTATTGAAATTAAAAAGGATTTAATGGAGGTTAGTCCCGTAGATATTGCAGGACAGCTCAAAGCTGTTATTCATCAATACGAATGGAGTACCTTAGAAAAAGGAATAATGATGAGTTACTCACTCTCTGATGCCACGGTTAAAGGCGACCCAGCATTGTTATATTCTGTCTGGGAAAATCTGCTGACGAATGCGATTAAGTATAATCGTGAAAACGGTACAATTGATATTGAATTGACTGAAACGGATGTAGAAGTTGTCGTGGTTATTAAGGATTCAGGAGTGGGATTAAGTCAAAAGGAAATAGAAAGAATTTTTGACCGTTTTTACCGGGCGGATGCCTCTAGAGCACGGTCAGTTGAAGGGACAGGATTAGGCTTATCAATCGTCAAATCCATCGTTGATTTGCACCATGGAAAAATCGATTTAGAAAGCATAGAAGGGAAAGGGACTACTTTTACTGTGCTCCTTCCCAAATTGTAAAGTAACGTTCATCTTCCGTTCATATTCGAACAGTATTCTGTTTGTGAAATGAAAGGGAAGGTGAATTTTTTATGTTCTCATTACCATTTAAGGAAATGACATTTTTTAAAGTGAGATATTTGTTAATCAGTTTTATTCTCTTTTTTGTAGCGATACTTGTTTTTGTCATTAGTGGACTTGCCAATGGCTTGTCGATGAACAATGCTTCTTCGATCATTAACATGCCGGCACACTCTTTTTTCCTACAAAAAAGTGCAGAGGGGCGCATTGATCGGTCGCATTTAACGGTGGATATAGAGAAATTAACAGCAAAAAGTGAGGCTCAGCCAATTGGTGTTCAAATGGGAGCTATTTCTAGAGTGAATTCAGAAAACAGACTAGATGTTACCTTTATCGCCGTACAGCCTGGCAGCTTCTTAGAACCGGAAAGAAGGGATGGAAAGAGTTTAGAAAGTGGCAGGGGATATTCTGTCTTACTAGACCGCTCGTTATCTGGAACAATTAAGATTGGAATGACCGTAAAAGATGCACGAAGCGGAATAAGCTTAAACGTAGTTGGATTCCTTGATGATCAAACTTTTAGCCATACACCAGTTGCGCTTATTTCCCTTGACACTTGGGAAGAGCTCGCTGGAGGCCCAAACAAACGTGAATATAACGGCATTGCCATAAACAAATCTGATTTAGGATTGGAAAAAAACATTTCTAGCTTAATTAAAAATGGGGAATGGGTAGAAAAGGATCAAGTGGTTAAGGGTATTCCTGGGTATACGGCTGAACAAAATTCGCTTTATATGATGTTATCTTTTTTAATAGTGATTGCTGTTTTTGTTTTAGCCGCATTCTTTTATATTATGACCATACAAAAAACGGCACAGTTTGGCATCTTGAAAGCCATCGGTGCTAAATCGAGTCAATTGGTCAAATCAACTATCTTTCAGGTTATTATGTTAACCATTGTTAGTATTGCTGCAGCTATTGCCTTTACTAAGGGCTTTATGTCTATACTTCCCGATGATATCCCGTTTATTTTCGATTTGGTGGATATCGGTAAATTCTCGGGGTTATTATTTCTTGTGTCGGTATTCGGCTCATTATTATCAGTATTTAATATTGTGAAGGCCGATCCAATTCAAGCAATGGGGAGAGT
>NZ_JBALSN010000209.1:6943-11949 GCF_036966985.1 Neobacillus drentensis
AAAAAGTTGAAAAATCATTTAAAGATGGCGATAAAGAAAATCATATCGTGAAAAACTTATCCTTCCGCTTAAAAACGGGCGAAGTGGTTGCAATTATTGGTCCTTCAGGGTCGGGAAAGTCCACGTTTTTATCGATTGCAGGTGCCTTGCAGTCTCCTGATAAAGGAAAAGTCATTGTAAATGGCACCGACATTGCAACCTTTAGCGAAATTGATAAAGCGAACATTAGATTAAATCACCTAGGTTATATTTTCCAAACTTCGAACTTAGTCCCTTATTTAAAGGTAGAAGAGCAATTGAGTCTTGTTTTAAAAATGGCGAATCAGTGGACCAAGGAAAATAAAAGAAAGATTAACGAGATGTTAGTTGCAGTTGGGATGGAGCAACGATCAAAATTTTATCCACATCAGTTATCGGGTGGAGAAAAGCAACGAGTCGCCATTGCTAGAGCATTTATTAATGATCCTGAAATCATCTTAGCTGATGAACCAACAGCCAGTTTAGATTCGAATCGAAGCATGGCCATTATTGAGCTAATCTCAAAAATCGTTAAGGAGCAAAATAAATCTGCTATCATTGTTACTCACGATGAACAGATTCTCCCGCTATGTGATCGGATTTACGTAATGAAGGATGGACAACTTATTGAGCAAGGAAACAGAGATTAAATGAAAAGTGCTAGCAATCTAAATGATTGCTAGCTTTTTAGATTTAAAGTTGAATTATGCAAAAGAAAGAACAAAAGATGTTAAAATGGAGATATTACTAAATACCAAAGAGGAGAATTTATTATGAGCTTTGTTCGAGACAAATTCAGTGCGAAGTTTTTCCTTTTCCTCGTGTTTGCTTTTCTGCTGATTCATGTGCCGTTCCTAGGAAACTATGTGAAAATCATCAATACGCTTATCCATGAATCGGGTCATGCTTTAATCGCTCTTTTTGGAGGGAATGTCGAAAAAATATCGTTATTCATGAATTCCGAAGGGGCCACATATAGTAATCAGTCAACATGGATTGGCAGCTTCTTAACTAGTCTAGGAGGATACACCTTTGCGTCATTTATGGCGTTTCTGTCCTTTTTATTAATTGGTAAGAAAAAGCAGAATTTGTTAATTGACATATTGTTAGGTTTTATTGGCTTGAATCTTATTTTTTGGGTACGGAATCCTTATGGTTTGTTTTGGCTTTGCTCATTTGCGTTTGCTTTTCTTTACTTACTCATTAAAGGGAGTCAAAACTTTAGGGATAACTTATTACTGTTAATTGCTTCGATTCTATTAGTTGATTCCGTTCAAAGTGCTTATGAAATCTTGTATATCAGCGTATTACAGCCACAGTCTGCTGGGGATGCCGCAAATCTTGCTCGGCTTACAGGGATCATTCCGGCGCCAATCTGGGGGATTTTCTTCTTTATTCAGGCACTATGGTTTTGTTATAACGGATTAAAAAGAGGTTATTATAAACTTGGAGGATAAGCTATAGGGGAATTTTTTATCACTTTTAATAAAAAGTTGAGTATTGCTGCATAGGATAGTACAGTGAGCAGCTAATATAGGAGGAGGCGTTTTTTAAAATGAATACGATTGATGCGATAAAAACGCGCAGAAACATAAAAAAATTCAAATCCATGGAGATTGACCAAAATTTAATCCTTGCATGGTTAGAGGCTGCCACAATGGCACCGAATCACCGAATGACAGAACCATGGGAAATTTATTTTATTGGACCGGAAACGAGAGAGAAGCTAAACCATAAAACGAATTTTGGAAATGCACCGGTTGTGTTAATGGTTTTATCAAAGCAAGGTGCGACCACTGTTGAGACAGAGGAAAACGCAATGGCAACTTCCTGTTTTATCCAAAATTTTAATTTAGCTGCATGGGCAGAGGGTGTCGGGACCTTTTGGTCTTCCATTGGTATTACACCAAAAAACAGAGAGATCCTTCGTGTTCCGGATGGCTATGATATTATAGGCGTTTTGGGAGTGGGCTATCCAGAAGTAATTCCAGAGCCAAAACCACGAACACCAATTCAGAACAAAATAAGTTATTTACCATAACAGGAAGTGAAAGAGCCAACCGAACAAGTCGGTTGGCTCTTTTAAATAACTAGATTGCTTCATGGGATTCTAATGTAAGCTTGTCGATGATTTGTTGAACAGGGAGAATATCTTGAATTTCGCCCACTCGTGCACCTGCAAAAACAAGTCCATTTTCGACATCACCATTCATTGAAACCAATAGAGAATCCATTGTACAAAAGCGGTAGGAACAATTTTTTAAGCAATCAATGCATTTAGCGATTTTTAATTTGTCAGGTCCACTGATTAATTTTGCAAAATGATTATTAATCGCCCTGCCTTGAAGTCCTACAGTCGTTTTAACTAAGACCAAATCTTCTTTCGTTGCCTCAACATATTTTTGCTTAAATGCTAATGGTGCATCGCATTCCTCGCTTGCGACAAAGCGTGTCCCCATTTGGACACCAGAGGCACCCAGGGAAAGGGCTCTTGAAATATCTCTGCCAGTCAGAATTCCTCCTGCAGCAATTACCGGGATGGAAACCGCTTCAACCACTTCTGGCAGGATTTCGAACATCGGGCGATCGGTACCAAGGTGACCACCTGCTTCAAAGCCTTCAACGACAACCGCTGCAGCACCAAGTCTTTCGGAAATTCTTGCTAACTTAGCAGATGAGACAATTGAAATTACCGGAATACCTGCTTGTTTTCCCCATGCATACATATCTCTAGAAATTCCAGCACCCGAGATAATAAAATCAACTTTCTCTTCAAGAGCAGCTTTCATTTTTTCGGCAAAGTCATTCATCGCGAATAGAACATTAACACCAATATATCCGGCATCTTTAATCAGGCTTTTCGCTTTTCTTATATGTGCTCGTAATTCGTCCGTTGAAATCCCTGTTCCTGAGATAATCCCAATTCCGCCAGCATTTGCGACGGCTGATGCCAATTTACTAAGTGAAATACCTACACCCATACCACCTTGCATAATGGGAACCTTAGGCATCATATGACCTATTTTTAGTTGTGGAAAGTTCAATTTATAACCCCGTTTCATAATTTTAGTAGAAACTTCTCATGAATCATACCACTTCCATCTAGGCATGTCTGTGATTACTATCACCAGGTCATAATGGCAGGTTTTATCATTTACTAATATGTTAAAATAAACATAATGGTTAATTCATAAGAACTTACTGTATAAAAAATTTGATGAAACCAAACGATACGATATGAAGTTAAAAATGGATGGTGGTAATTGTCATGATAATTTTTACTGATATAGACCTTGATGGGCTTGGATGCGGGCTAATTGCGAAACTTGCTTTTGGAGAAAAAGCTAATGTATTTTACTGTTCTTACAGGAATTTAAATCAACGAGTTGAAGCCGTTATTAAAAACCCTGAGAATAATAATGTAGAGATCTATATTACCGACTTGGCGGTAAACGAACAGGTCGAAAAAAAACTCGAGGAGCGGTTTAAACAAGGCAAACCGGTTCAAATGATTGATCACCATGTGACGGCATTGCATTTTAATGAATATAAATGGGGAAGCGTTATTCCCGAGTATGATACGGGCAAGAAGACGTGTGCAACCTCATTATTCTATGATCACCTGATTACGAATGGAATCATGGAGAGAAATAAGGCTCTTGAGGAATTTATTGAGCTGGTACGCCAATACGATACATGGGAATGGGATGAAAACAATAACGTGACGGCGAAACGCCTAAATGATTTATTTTACATACGGAACAGAGAGCAGTTTGAAGAAGAAATGCTTAAAAGGTTAACGGAAAATACCGAATCGTTTATGTTATCTGAAACGGAGAATATGCTTCTAGATATTGAGGAGCAAAAGATTAACCGATATATTTATTCAAAAAGCCGACAAATTGTTCAAACCTTTGTTGATGAGTATTGTGTAGGCATTGTTCATGCAGAGCAATATTTATCGGAGTTAGGAAATGCGCTAAATAATTTATATCCGCATATGGACATGATTATTCTTTTGAATATGAGTGGAAAGAAAATGGGTTTTCGAACTATTCATGATGAAGTAAATGTAGCAAAATTTGCAAAGAGATACGGTGGGGGTGGACATCCAAAAGCATCTGGGTCTGAAATGACAAGTGAAGCGTTTAAGCAATTTGTAGTGGATGTGTTTGAAATTCTTCCACTTAAACCAGATGCAGATCGGAATGAATATAACGTGAAAACCTCTCATTCTGGGACCGCTTTTCAAAATCAAATGAGTGATATTTCATACATCATCCCTAGTGGTGATAGTGAATATTATATTGTGCACAATAAGAAGAAATTGGATCAAACCTTCGCTGAATTTGAGGATGCAGAGCGTTATCTCAAAAGAAATTATTCTTCTTGGCTTCAGTATGACCAAGATTATCTGTATCAGTTATCTGCCGCATTAAAGAAGCCAATTGATAAGATAAAGGAAAACCATGCAGAGATTATCAGTAATTACCTAGTCGATATTGTTAAGGAATAAAAGAGAGCTTGGGAACCCCCAAGCTCTCTTTATGTGATAAAAAGGAAATAACCAAAATTAAGGTTTCGTTAAGACGTGAATGGTAGTATAATCGTAGGTATTTGTTAGTGTTATTTCAATATCGTAATTATCATGAAACAGAAAGTAATTCTGCTAACATCTTCCTGTAATATTCAAACGGTATAATGGTTTTTAACACTAAATTTATATGGTTTGAATAATAGGAATTAGTGGGTAATAAATTAACGTTATTTTAAAATACCTTTTTGATTAAAAATAATGGGGTGATAGGATGGCTTCAACTTCAAAAAGGAGTAAGTATTTTGACAATGCAAAATTTATTTTGATTTTTCTGGTCGTCTTTGGGCACCTAATAAGTCCATTAAAAGAGGAAGACGGGATTCTATTTACTTTGTATACCATCATTTTTCTCTTTCACATGCCAGCATTTATCTTTATCTCTGGATACTTT
>NZ_JBALSN010000210.1:0-13641 GCF_036966985.1 Neobacillus drentensis
GTTCTCATTTATCCATATGAGATTTCAATCAGTCTCATGGTTGGTGTGATCGGCAGCGGAACGTTCTTATATTTGCTATTTCGGAGGAAGGCCTATGCGTAATCCGTTAAGAATGGCCTGTCTCGTATTGATTGCTGCGGGATGCTGTGCCGTATACCTGATTCATGATTTAAATGGAAGCTTTGAATATGCGTTGCCAAGGCGGGTAACAAAGGTTCTTGCCATGGTGTTGACGGGTTTTACCATCGCATATGCCACCGTGGTTTTTCAAACGATTACACATAACCGGATTTTAACGCCAAGCATTATGGGATTAGATGCCCTTTATCTTTTATTACAGACGGTGATTATTTTCTTCCTAGGTTCTTCCCATCTGATTGTCACCAATAAACAGATAAACTTTTTACTTTCGGTTGCCGTGATGATTGTGTTTGCTCTTTTCTTATATCGATTCTTGTTCAAAAAGGGCGGTCAATCCATCTACTTTTTATTATTGATTGGAATTATTGTTGGAACATTCTTTTCGAGTATCTCGACGTTTTTACAAGTGCTGATTGATCCAAATGAGTTTCTGATTGTTCAAGACCGAATGTTTGCTAGTTTCAATAATATCAATTCAGATCTTGTGTGGATGGCGATTGTCATCGTATTGCTTGTGCTGATTTATGCATGGCGGTATATAAAGTATCTCGATGTTTTATCACTAGGGCGGGAGATGGCGATTAATCTAGGAGTTCCATATGATTCAATTGTGAAGCAAATGCTTGTCATTGTTTCTATCTTTATTTCAATCTCAACAGCGCTAGTCGGACCGATAACATTTTTTGGATTAATTGTTGCCAACCTGTCCTATCAATTTTTCCATACATACAAACACAAGACTTTGATAAGCGGTGCGGTTCTCATGAGTATCATTGCAGTTGTCGGGGGACAGTGGTTTGTTGAACGGGTCTTTACTTTTTCGACGACGTTAAGTGTCATTATCAACTTTATCGGCGGTGTCTATTTCATCTATTTACTGCTAAAGGAGAGGAAAACTGCATGATAACAGTGAGATCATTGTCAAAGTTTTACGGAAAAAAGCCGGTGGTAAAAGATGTTACGATCAATATTCAACCTGGAAAAATAACATCCTTTATTGGTCCAAATGGCGCGGGAAAATCCACACTACTGTCGATGGTCAGCCGTTTGCTCGATGCCGATACAGGTGAAGTGCTGATTGATCAATCGGATGTTCGCAGGATGAAATCGAATGATTTTGCCAAGCGGGTTTCAATTTTAAAACAGTCGAATTATATGAATGTCCGCCTCACGATCCGAGAACTTGTTTCCTTTGGGAGGTTCCCATATTCAAAAGGGCGGTTAACGGAGGATGATGAACGGATTGTCGCCCAATCGCTCGAGTATATGCATTTAACAGAAATGCAGGATAGTTTTTTAGATGAATTATCCGGTGGTCAGCGCCAGCGTGCCTTTATTGCGATGGTGATCGCGCAGGATACAGAGTATGTTCTCCTTGATGAGCCGTTAAATAATTTGGATATGAAGCACTCTGTTCAGATTATGAAAATCTTACGGAGATTGGTCGATGAGCTTGGCAAAACTGTCGTTATTGTTCTCCATGATATCAACTTTGCATCGGTCTATTCTGACCGGATTGTTGCCATGAAGGATGGTAAGGTCGTGAAGGATGGGCCGACCGAGGAGATCATTCAGTCAAAGGCGTTGAGTGAGATTTATGATATGGAAATTCCGATTCAGGAAATGAATGACTGCAGAATCTGTGTTTATTTTAATTCATAATAAAGGGGAGTTTTAGAGATGAAAAAATGGAGTTTATTTACGCTAGTGTTTGCCATGATTCTTGTGTTAGCCGCTTGTGGTTCAAAGGAAAAGGGGCAAACTGAAACGGCATCTGCCAGCAAGGAAACAGCAGAGAAAATGACGATTAAGCATCAATATGGCGAGGCAGAAGTGAAGAAGAACCCTGAAAAGGTAGTCGTGTTTGATTTTGGTGTCCTGGATACCCTAGATGAGTTAGGTATCGATGTCACAGGGGTACCACAAACAGCGGTTCCATCCTATTTGAAAAAATATGAGGATAAGAAATATACGAATGTCGGCAGTTTAAAAGAGCCGGACTTTGAAGCCATTCACGAGCTGCAGCCAGATGTTATTTTTATCTCTGCTCGCCAAGCAGAATTATACGATCAATTTGCTGGAATTGCACCAACGGTCTATATTGGCCTTGATTATGAAAACTATATGGAATCCTTCGAGAAAAATATGAATCTAATTGGGGAAATCTTTGGCAAAGAAGACAAGGTGGCTAGTGAATTAAAAGAGATTGATGCTAGTATTGAAAAGTTACATACACAGGCTTCATCCCTTGATAAGAAAGGTCTTATTTTGCTGGCAAATGAAGGGAAAGTCAGTGCCTACGGACCAAGCTCCCGTTTCGGCTTAATCCATGATGTATTTGGGTTTGGTGCAGCCGATAAAGATATAGAAGTATCCACACATGGACAGAGCATTACATTTGAATACATTATGGAGAAAAATCCTGACGTATTGTTTGTGATCGACCGTGCTACGGCAGTCGGTGGAGAAATTGGTGCAAAGGAAATCATTGAAAATGAATTAGTTAAAAAAACAACGGCCTTTAAGAACGATAAGATTGTCTACCTAGATGCAGACACTTGGTACCTAAGTGGCGGAGGCTTAAAATCTGTTAAATCAATGGCTAAAGAAATCGAGAGTGCATTATAATTTGTTTTGTAAAAATGTAATTAAGCACGCAGTTTGATAGAAATATCTGTCTAAACTGCGTGCTTTTTCTTTGTGAAGATTTTGTCATCTTACGTAAAAAAATGAGGATTTATCCGAAGTTGGGAAAGGGTAATGCGAAATATGTATAGTTTCCTCGGAAATAAGCGAATTATAGGCATACTAGACCGTCGTTCTTGTTCTTAGGTATTTAATAATGCGTGAATGATGTGATATAGATTAGGAGTGGTTCTATTTTTCTAGATTGTCACAGTAAATAGTTACTAAATTAGAGTATATTTCCAAAGGACTATTAAGCTCTCAATAGTGTGGAAATGCTGAAATATATAGGATTGGCAAGGGTTTTGTAGTACGATTCTAGTTTACTAAATGTTAACATTTGTAAATAATTAAGGGGGTTGATAACAAAAAAGGGGGAATTATATGTTTCGTCGGAAATCTATTATTACAATTCTTGCAGCAGGGATGGTTTTGTCTAGCGGGGCTGTTTATGCTCAAACAATGAGTGCACCAAATGGACAATCTGACACAGCCTTTGATAATAAAATTATTAAGAAGATTAGTGCTGATAATATGTATAACAACATTGCTTTGTTGTCAGAGCAGCCAAGGGAAGCGGGAACTGAAGGAGAAGTTCGTGCCGTAAAATACATAGAGGGCGAGTTTAAGAGCTTAGGCTTTGAAACAAGAGTATTACCATTCCCAATCTATGATTATCGAACAAACCATGTTTGGGTGAAAATTGGTGGAGCCGATATGGCAGGGACTGAACCGCGTGCCTTTAGCGGCAGCGTGAGCGGACAGGTCAAAGCTGGTCTTGTGAATGTTGGGAAAGCCACGTCGGCAGAAGTTACGGATGAAGTCAGAGGGAAAATTGCCTTGGTGGAACGAGGGGACATCCCGTTTATTGAAAAAGTACAAAATGTGTTAAACAAAGGCGCAGTTGGTGTACTCATGTATAACAGCATTCCAACTGGTAACAACTTTGGACAAGCAGCTGAAGGGCAAAATATCCCGGCAGTAGCAATTACACGGGATCAAGGACTTGCTTTGGTAGAGCAATTAAAGTCTGGACCAGTTGAGGCATCCTTAGATGTCGATATCGAAAAAATTGAGAAAACATCCTATGTTGTTGAGGCTAAATTGAAGCCGAGTAAGAATAAGGACACCGGCCAAATAGTTACAGTCGGTGCACACCATGATTCGGTTCATGGAGGACCAGGGGCAAACGATGATGCTTCAGGGGTATCCGCTGTTCTAGAATTAGCGAGGATTTTTGCAAAAGCGCCAATTGATACGGAAGTCCGTTTCTTAACATTTGGTTCAGAGGAAAGAGGTTTAGTAGGATCATCTTTTTATGCTTCCCAGCTTCCGCAAAGTGACGTGGAACGTATGGTTGCCCACTTCCAAATGGATATGATCGGCGGCCGTGATGCCGGAGCGGATAACCCAGCGGGCGGCTTAATTATGTATACCATTGACGGTAAGAAGAACCTTGTTACCGATTTAGGAGCTGCAGCAGGAGTAAGGACGATGAATGTAGCTATTCCTTATGGACAATTAGGGCGAAGCGACCACCAGCCGTTCCATGAATTAGGAATTCCATCCGCACTATTCATCCACTCACCGGTAGAGCCATGGTACCATCAGCCGACAGATACAATAGATAAAATCAGCAAGGAAAAGCTGCAGCAGGCTGCTGAAATTGTTGGTGCATCCGTTTATCAAATTGCCCGACCAGAAACACCAGCATTAGAAAAGGCACGTGTTGCAGCAGGCACCGTTGACTACGACTTTGAGGACCGCCCAGTCGATTAATCAACCCAAAACAGCCCTTCATAAAAAGTGAGAGACACGCTTGGCCACATCCCAGTGGTCCAAGCGTTCTTTCGTGTTCAACACTTAAATCCAGTTGTTGGTGTGGGGCGGACAATATGGGCCAAGTGTCTTTCTGTGGTGCCTGACACTGCACTGATACCGCATTTGTAAAATTCTTCTTTTCTTTATCGAAAAACTCTGTAAAATGGAGATTAAGAGTATAATTGATGTGTTTGGAGAGATCTCTATGTCAAAGTTTTTCCCGATTTTTACGAATGAGAAAGATTCTGTGGTTTATAATCCAGATGATTTAATTGACTTATTTTTAGACTGTACTGCGGACGGGATTTGTATGGTTGATATGGAGAATAGGTTTATTCGAGTGAACCATGTATATACGAAAATATTTGGCTATACAGAGGACGATATTATAGGGAAAAGGGTAGAAGATTTTTCTCAGCCTGACATCGTGCACGATATTATGGAATCAGTCAAAAGTGGTAAGGCATTTCCCGATATCGTTACCCAAAGATACCATAAAGATGGAAGTATACTAGACATTGCCGTTTCGTATTCTCCGTTTCGTAATTCATGCGGAGAAATTATCGCAATCATCGCAATCTTTCGTGATATTACTGACCATATAAATATTGAAAGAGAATTGAAAAGAACACGCGAACTGTACAAGCTAATTACAGAAAATGCCAACGATATGATCAAGGTGTATTCAAAAGATGGTAAGATTGTCTACGCTTCTCCCTCACATGAGGCAGGGATTGGGTATACCCCTGATCAATTAATAGGTAAAACTGTCTATGATCTTATCTTACCAGAGGAAATCGACCATTTTAAAGAGGTTTATCTAAGGTTAATAGAAACAGAGGAACCTCAACTGCTTCAAACGCAGGTCAAAACGGGGGGGAATGAAGTGATCTATTCCGAGACCACTATTTCTCCCATCTTTAATGAGCAAGGTGAGATTGATTCGTATGTCACGGTTGGCAGAAATATTACGGACCGAGTTAAAAATGATGATGCCTTTCGAAATTTAGATCGGCTCTCAATTATCGGCCAATTAGCTGCAGGGGTGGCTCACGAAATCCGGAATCCTTTAACATCATTAAAGGGATTTTCAAAGCTGTTGAAAGAGACAATCACTAAAGCGAAACAAGATGAATATTTATCAATTATCATGAACGAACTAGAACGTATTGATATCATAGTCAATGAATTTATGTCATTGGCGAAGCCACAGGCGATTCAATTTGAACAAGAATGCCTACATACGATATTAGAGAGTACGGTAAATATATTACATCCACAAGCATTGTTGCATAATGTTCAAATTAAAAACCATTACCTCAAAAAGGATATTTTTTTAAATTGCAATCCCAATCAGTTGAAACAGGTTTTTGTTAATTTTTTGAAGAATGCGATTGAATCGATGCCGTTTGGCGGGAATGTCAATATCCATGTCCAAAGGGTTACAGACAATCGTGTACAGATACGTTTTTCAGATGAAGGGATTGGGATTGATAACGAACTTATGCACTTTTTGGGAACACCGTTCTATACGACGAAGGACAAAGGAATCGGTCTAGGCCTAACCGTTAGCAATAAAATCATCCAAGAACATAATGGCACCATGAACATTGAAAGTAAAATGGGCAAAGGCACGACAGTGAAAGTTGAATTGGAGTGCTTTTAGTAAATAATTGAAAAAGGGTGTCAGGCATCACACTGTTTTGTGATGTCTGATACCCTTATTTAGTGTATCGATTTGCGTAGCTGGAAGCAACAAAGGCGTTTGGTTTTATTTTTGGTTCAACGCCCATAGATTCAATTCTGGTAACCATTTCTTTTACAAACTCACTCGTCTTGTTCCGCTTTCCTGCACCAATATCAATATGCCCCTCCATGGTGAAGGTTGCTCCTTGATAGATATAGGGAAGGACAATGTTAATTAACTCATTTTTCCTTTCTTCGGTGAACATCGAAACAATTTCTTCCGTTAATGATAGTTCAAGAGATATCCGCTCATGCAAGTGCGTCATTTTCCTAGGAATGACCACCTTCCTTATGCACGCCCATACGCCTTTTCCCTTATTCTGAATGACAAGCCCGGTAATAAAAACAGTCGTAGATTTATGGACTTGAGAATCTGTGCCGACCATTAATTTATAATTTCCATTAGGATCTACCTTCATGAATGATACGATTCGCTCAAATACCTGCTCGAATGACATCCCATTTTCTTGGAGATTTTGAAACAAATCGTGATAAGCTCCGCTTTTTTTCATATTGAAGCACCACATCTTTCCTTTCCAACTGAAAAAGTTTAGTCTCGCCTCTTATTCCTATCTTATGGAAAGAGTTATATAGTCGTGCAGCCATTGAAATAAATGATCTTCTTAGAAATGTATGTAGAATGGCGAGCAAAAATGCCTGATGGCTGTCTAAGGTGCCAGTGAGCAATGTTAGAGAGTGGTTTTATTTAGTGATGTCAGGGTGTCAGGCACCGTTCGTGGACAAAGGCCTCACTTATACCAAAATGAAAATTCGAACCATCTTTTTTCTAAAAACAATTATATGCCTAACAATATTTGTGCCAGTCCATCATTAGATAAAGAAAAGAATCTAATAAGAATAGGGATGGATGGAGATGGCAAAGAGAAACCGAGGGAAAACAATCAGCTACCTGCCTTCAAATGGGCGCGGAACCTGCCCGATATGTGAAAGAACAAGAATCAAACTACTATATCCACATCAAACAGAAACAAACCAAACTATCAAAGTTTGCAAAAACTGCCGGGATAAAAAATATTAACAAAGTAAAGGTGTCAGGAACCACTCGTGGACATTTGTCTTTTTCGGGTGCCTGACACCTTTTTCTAACGTTAAAGGGCTGCATCACTTCACTTTTTACCTTCAAAATCTTGAAGGAATGTGGGTGTTATGAACTATTTAATTAAAAGGATATTCACTCTATTTGTCGAATAAACTTAACTGAACGGCATCTAGCTTGAAGTGGATGTGAGTGGGATTTTCAATGGTCCCGAAAAGGGGTGGGATGATTGACGAAACGTATCGTAAAACAGAATGAATTAAATTTTTTAAAGCGGGAACTTAAGTACTTTGAAGATTCGGAGATTCTGCCAGCTGGAAAGGCCCAAGAGATAGAAGCACTTTACGAATTGCAGAAACTTTCGTTTAACAAAACACTTTTGTATGTGGGTTCGATTTTAATTGGTGCGGGAGTACTCAGTTTTATCGCGAGCAATTGGGATGAAATTGGAAGAACAGTGAAATTCATTTTAATCATTGCCTTGTTTATTGCTTGTAATCTCGCGGGCTATAAAATGGAGAAGAACTTTCCTAAGACATCGATGAGTCTTTATTATTTAGGCTGTCTTGTGTTTGGGGCGGGGATTTTTCTTGTCGAGCAAATGTTTCATCTCGGAACCAATTCTCAAAATGCCTTTTTATGGTGGTCTCTTGGCATTTTGCCCTTGGCTTGGGTTTTACGGGAAAAATGGATTTTATTAGCATCTTCCCTTTTTGTCCTCAAGTATATGCTTGATGGCCAATACCTCCTAGGTGTAGACATCCCTTTTTGGACGCTGCTCTGGATTGCAGCGATATATATTCTTAATGAAAAAATAGGTTTTTCAAAGTTGACTGGTTTTGTCACTGGCTTGCTGTCGCTGGCTTTCATCGGGACAATCATTAGCTATTGTATCAATGGCTATACTTTTGATGATTTTGCTTATGTGTACGGTCTAATCTATTTGATTATCGGTGTCGCACTGGTTCTTTCGAAAGGGAAAATTAAAGACGTTTACGTTGTATTAGGCTACCTCGTTCATGGTGCGGCAGCACTATTATTATCTTTTGAAGACAGCTGGCCGTTCGATTGGATGTACATTCCTTTTTCCATCCTCTACCTGATTTATGTCTTGTATTTAATCAAAAGAGGAAGCCTGCTCAGTATCATCATTCTTTGCGTAATGATTTTTCGTTTTTATCTTGATTTATCCTTTGAGTTTTTACCAAAATCGTTTGTCTTTATCATTGGAGGATTCTTGTTGCTAGGTTTCGGTTTTTATTTTGAAAAACAAAGGAAAAAAGGGGTGAGTGTGCATGAATAAGCGTGCAAAGCAGTTAGTTTTTGCTTGTTGCGTGCCAGTGCTCATTCTTTTAGGTATGTGCGTCAAGCCCCTTTATACCTTGTTAACGGGGGAAGAAATGATCCTTCAAACGAAACCATTGGATCCATCTGATGTATTTAGAGGCGACTATGTGACATTAAAGTATGAGGCGGAAGAGGTCCCGAAAAAATTGGTGGAACAATCTGTGGTCACAAGATTACAGGACCGGGGCGGAGAGTTTGAAGTGTACGTTCTAATGGAGAAAAAGAATGGGGTCCACACACCTTTTAAGGTCACCCTTACTAAACCGGATAAGGGAGAATTCCTCAACGGGACGATCAGCTATATCGATAAAGACAACCAGGGCCAAGAAATCGCCTTTATTAGCTATGACTTGGATAACTACTACCTTGAGGACAACACAGGAACAGAATGGGAAAAAGCCTCAGCAAAAGGAGAAATACTAGCAAAACTAAAAGTAAACAACGGATATGCCATCCTGACCGATATATTCACAAAGTAAAAATGAGTTTTAAAAATGAGTTTTAAAAGTGGATGTTAAGAGTGAATGTTATAAGTGGATGTTAAAAATGGTGTCAGGCACCGTTCGCAGACAAAATCTTCATTTTGTCTGCGTGGAGAGGACAGTGATCCTCCTTGGTGCCTGACACCTTTTTATTGTCAACTATAAATATATTTTAGTTGACAATAGTGTGACCTACCCTTTATTTTAAGATTATAACTATTAATCGGGGTGGGAGTATGAATCGTAAATTAAGAGCGTTGGATTTAACATTAGTGGGAATGTTTGTGGCCCTTATGGCAATAGGGGCTAACATCACCTCTTTTGTACCATTTATGGTGGTGGGCGGAGTTCCAATTACGCTGCAAACTTTTATTGCTATTTTAGCAGGGGCAATTTTGGGGAGCCGCTTGGGGTCAATTGCCATGGTTGTTTATATGTTAGTAGGACTTGTAGGCGTTCCTGTTTTCTCTAGATTTGGAGCAGGGCCTTCAACCATTTTCAGTCCTACCTTCGGCTTTATATTATCATATATTTTCACAGCGTTTATTATTGGAAAAATCGTTCAAAAGAAGAAAACCGTGCCAGCCTTTATCATTGCGTCCCTAATCGGAATGGCTGTGAACTACTTCTTCGGTACAAATTGGATGTACTATGCCTACAAGATATGGGCTGCTGCACCTGAAGGTTTTACTTACAAAATGGCCTGGCTATGGATGGTAGTGCCTTTGCCAAAGGACATCATCTTAGCAGTCTTAGCGGGAATTATGGCTCACCGACTTGAAAAATCAGTCCTATCCAAAGGGCAATTTAAACATTTAAAGCGTGTTTCCTAAGATAATTTGGATCAAATTAAATGTCCGCCTGCGGCGGACATTTGTCTTTTGTTGGTGCCTGACACCACTAACAACACCACTAACGACACCATTTATGTCACGATTATTTCAATTCCACTGATGAGAGGGTATTTTCGACGGATACTCTGTTTCGTCCAAGTTGTTTGGATTGTAGCAGGAGTTGGTCCGCTTGTATGTATGCCTTTTCCATGGAGATTTGATCATTTGCTGTATAGAAATACAGTCCAAATGATGCTGTGTAAGAAATAGACAGAGTCTCTCCATTAATTTCTACATCCACATGATTGTTTTTGACCCCGTTTAGCATCCTATGAACTAGTTCCAATGTATCCTCGAAATTTCTCTTTCTAAGACAAAGAGTAAATTCCTCACCGCCGCTTCGGAACAAATAATCGTTTTCGCTGAGATAGCTGTTTAATGTCCTGGCGAAGTGCTGAATCACTTTATCACCAACAGCGTGATTGTAATTATCATTAATACTTTTAAATTTATCGATGTCAGCAACGACAATCCCAATTCTTTCCCCGGTTCGATTTAACTCGGCCATTTTTTTATCCATAAAGGTTCGATTAAAAACCCCAGTTAAAAAGTCTGTATAGGCCATCTGCTCGAACTTGTCACGTTCCAGTTTGTGTTGGATACTTTGTGATTTGGAATGGTAGGAACGACTTACAATGTAATTCAGAATAAAAAGGCTGATCAACATCTCCCATTTATCCTCTTTTAAAAAGAGAAATAAAAGTCCATTTGTAAAGGCCACTGTGCCATAATCAAGCAGGCTTCTGCTTTTTAAAACAAATTTGATACCCTCTTTTATGGTTTTAAAATCTCCAAGAATATATAAGGCAACGACCAGGAAGATGCTTGAAAGAAGCAAAGAAAAACTCACTATTATCAACATTAAAATCCAAAAGCCAAAAGGGAAGTCATTAAAGCTCGACTGTAAGTGGAGAAACAAAAAATAGGCTATTGAGTTAGTAATCACGAATGAGCCAATATTGTACAAGGTATCTAAAAATTCATTTGGATCAGCGGTTTTGGTCCACTTTTTATAAAAATATACTGTAAAACGATAAATGAACTCAAATACGAATAAGCCTAACGGACCAGCAAACAGTGCAAAGGAAGAATCGTAACTAATTCCATGTTCCCAACTCGTGGTGCCGCTTTTAGATAAAACTCGAAGGTGATAATACAGACTAGAGAATAACCAAAAAAAAGCTAATGCTTTAAAGAAATCAGTATGATTAATTAAAATACGGTCTGAACTAAAAGCTATGACCAGGGCAGTAAGAAATAGTGAAATATCGTATAATCTAGCTTTTAGCATAAAAGTTCAGCTCGCTTTCCGAATGCCTAGCCATTCGTTTATATTTAATAATATCTCCACATTACCAAACGCTTTAACATTATTTCTTAATTTATAATCAAATTATCAATGGCTTTAAATAAAAAGTGGAAAAACTAATCAAACGTTTGATTAAATTGAGTTAGGTGTCATAAAAGTCAAAAAATTCTTGAAATAAAAAATAATAGCTATATATTTGGTGTGTGAACGATTACAAATAAAAATGAATAGACTGGGCAAATTAATTACTTAATTGTCTGCTTTTACCTATAAAGTTAGAAAACATCAGAAGAGGGGGCTTGACAGCACCATGAATGAGAAAAAGGTTGGAATAGTGAAAGTAGGGACTATTCCACAAGTTGTTAGTACGGTAATCGATCAATTGGTCTATAGCCTGCAAAAGAAAGGCAATTATCATGTTACGGGAATTCAAACCAATATATTAGTGGACAACCAGTTAGAATATCTTTTCTTTAAAGAGCCAGAAAGCGGAAAAAGACTGTGCTCCTTTTCCAATGCCAGTTGGTTACAACAACATGACAACTTGGTAAAGAATTTTGATATCCTTTATATCTTTTATAACGAGGAAGAAGAAATAGACCTTACTAATCTTAAAAAGGATGATGAATGCCAGATTTTATTCATTCCTATTAATATATTTAGTGAACAGAACCCGGATATCTATCATCTTGGGTTTGATAGTGCAGTAAATGAAGTTGTAAATAGTATCCTAAAAGTTAAAGATACGGCTGGTTCCCTGCAATTCTCAAATAAAAGATTATTCCTGATTAATATTCCTGGAAAAAAGGCAGGAGTTTTCCTAAAAACTGCTGCTGCAGCTCTTCAATGTGAAATAATTGAAGAGGTCTCAAATGCGGAAATAGAACGGGTAACTGATAAGCTTACACAAAGATATCAGGATGGAAGCAACTATGCTCTTATATTATTTAATGAAACGATTGCTGAAGTTGATATTAAGGAGCAAATTTCGGCTGCTTTAGATTTGGATTTTCGTTCCGTCGTGATTGATGAAGCTCAATGTATTGGAGGATATCCAACAGTAAGTGATCGGGTCTATGCGAACGAATTAGCAGAGAAAATGGTTCAGTGGGCAGGAGAAGGTCATTCATTCGAAATAGTTCGACTTGAACGATCTAACCAAATTAAAATAGATTCGTTTGAATGATAGAAGAACTTATACTTAATTCCATTAATGGNNACTTGGGATGACGCCTTTTTGGTATTTTGACCATTATTTTTTAAGGGCATTTACTACTTCATCAATCGTTTTTTCACTAGCTTTTAGACCGTTAATGGTCCAGTTGGATGGGTCGTTCATTTCATATACATGTCCATTTTTAACTGCATCAAGACCATTCCAGATGGAACTCTTCGCCAAAATGTCTAAACCAGCTTCGCCTTTTTTGCTGACAAGGAAGATGTGATCTGCTTTGATTTCTGGTAATTTTTCAAGAGCAATCGGATCCCACTGGACAGCAGCTCCGCCAAGACCTTCAACGAAAGCAGGCTGTTTAATGCCTAAATCCCCATAAAGGACATTGGCACTGAAACGATTGTTTTCCATTAAATAAAACTTATCAGCCATAACCCAAAGAATAGCGGCTGATTCATCACCAATAGCATCATGAACCTTCGTTTTCGCATCCGCCACTTTCGTATCGTAATTGGCAAGAGCTTCTTTTGCTTCTTTCTTTTTACTTAAGATTTCACCCATTTGCGTCAGTTGTTTACGCCAATCAGCACTTACTTCGTCCTTATAAACGTAGGTTGGAGCGATTTTTTTATACTCTTCATATTGTCCTTTTTGAATGGCAGTTGGAGAGCTGAAAATAATTAAATCTGGGTTGTTATTGATTACTTGTTCAAGAGGAAGGTCCCAACCAATTTTTGGAACATCCTTTAACTCTGGTTGTAAATAATCTAAGACCGTATCACCGATTGACCATTGTGCAGCCGGTCTTACCCCTAAAGCCACTAGTGAATCCTCTAAATAAGGAGCGATGATTCGTTTTGGATTAGCGGGGATTGTCACTTCACCCTTCGCATCAGTTAATGTCACTTCAGCATTTTTCTTTTCTGTTGTCTTGTCTGTTTTTGTATCATCAGAATTACTGCAAGCACTTACCAAAAATAACATCA
>NZ_JBALSN010000211.1:0-5913 GCF_036966985.1 Neobacillus drentensis
ATATTGAAAAGCACTATAGCCGTAAAGAAAATTTGATTTTTCCTTATTTAGAAAAGTACGGGATCTTCGGCCCGACCACCAACATGTGGAGAATTGATGATTTCATTCGGGACGCAATTAAGGATTGCAGGCAGAAACTTGCCAATTATCATGGCGATCAGGAAGCAGTTATTGCCGTTTTAAATTATGTCATTCAAGAGGTAGCAGGGATGATTTATAAGGAAGAGAACATTCTTTTCCCGATGGCCTTAAATAATTTTACGGAAGATGAATGGGTCAAAATTGCCCATGAAAGTGATGAAATTGGTTTTTGCCTGATCGATTCTGCTGAGGTTTGGAAGCCTGAGAGAAAAGCCTTAGAAGAAAAGGCCATCTCTGAAGGGTATATTAAGTTGGAAACAGGGATTCTCTCCTTAAAGCAGCTGGGGCTGTTATTAAACATTTACCAGTGGATATCACTTTTATTGATCACGATGATGTGGTCCGTTATTTCTCACACGGGAAGGAGAGAATATTTGCACGGACGAAAGCGGTCATTGGCAGAACTGTCCAAAACTGTCATCCGCCAAGAAGTGTTCATGTTGTAGAGGAGTTATTGGCAGACTTCAAGTCTGGCAAAAAGGACTGTGAAGATTTTTGGATTAAGTTCAATGATAAATATGTTTACATTCGCTACTTTGCGGTCCGTGATGAGAACGGAAAGTATATCGGTACGCTGGAATTTACCCAAAATATCGATCCAATCAAAGCAATTGAAGGAGAGAAGCGAATCCTAAATTAAGTACAAATATTAAAAGATCTGCCATTTCATTGTCGAGGTGATCGTCAAGAACTGGCAGTTTTTTTGTTATGAAAAAAATTTAGTTTCAAAAATTCCGACAATACTAGCTAATATTAGAGTTTGTGTGCTTTTGGTGTCGATAAAAAAGCTGGTCACTTTCACAAAGCTGTAACAGGTTCAACGGAAAAATGGAAGAAAACGGAGATAATAAAAGTAGATGAAGATGTTATAGATGTTCACATTTAAGGAACTAATTTTACGAGGAGGGTAACAATGAAAAAACAAAAATGGATTGCTTTGTTATTGGCTGGCGGGAAGGGTACAAGGTTAAACCTGCTGACAAAATCACTAGTTAAACCAGCAGTCCCCTTTGGTGGGAAGTACCGCATCATTGATTTTGCCTTGAGTAACTGTAAGAATTCTGGAATTGAGACTGTAGGGATTTTAACGCAATACAGACCCTATGTACTGCATTCTCATCTTGGCCATTGCAGTTATTGGAACTTATATAATCGATATGGGGGCTTGACGATTCTGCCGCCATTTCAACGCAATAGCTCCGGTGTAGAATGGTATGAAGGGACTTCCCATGCTGTATTTCAAAATATTGAATTTATCGAGCAGCATAAGCCAGAGCATGTTCTGATTCTTTCTGCGGACCAAATCTATAAAATGGATTATTCTTTGATGCTTGAACAGCATATTGAAACGAACGCGGATTGTACTATAGCTGTCGTTGAGGTTCCGTGGGAAGATGCCGGCCGCTTTGGACTTATAAAAATGGAGAAGGAAAGCTATAAAATTATCGATTTTGAAGAAAAACCGGAACATCCGACGACGAATTTAGCATCGATGGGTATTTATAATTTCAAATGGCCAGTGTTAAAAGAGTACTTGCTGCAGGAGGAGCAAAAAGAATTTACAAATCGAGACTTTGGCAAGGATATCATTCCTTCAATACTGTGTGATGGACGAGGGCTATATGCCTATTATTTCAACAACTATTGGAAAGATGTGGGGACGGTCCGGAGTTTTTGGGATGCTAATTTAGATCTTTTAAATAAGGAGACAAACATTTTTCTGCAAAATCCGGAGTGGAAAATTCATACTGTCGAAAATAATGCGGAACCTTTATATTTGGATCAATCCGCAAAGGCTCAGCAAAGTTTACTAAGCGAAGGCTGTGAAATATACGGCACAATCGAAAAGTCTGTTGTTTTTAGCGGGGTGAAGGTTGGAAAGGGGGCACGAATCAAGAACGCCGTCATCTTGCCAAATACCATCGTTGAAGAGAACGCTTGGATCGAAAATGCCGTCATCGGCAGCCAAACAGTGATTAAGAATGGTGTCATCCTTGTATCAAAGGATCCAGACGTACATTTAATAGTTGTCGGAAATAATGTTACCGTGGACCCGGCCCTTCACGAATTAACATCCAAAAACAATGTATTAACAATATCATCCTAAAAATCGAATTCTTCCCTTTTGAAATAATAAAAAATTCAGAATCATATATTTTTATTTTGTAAAATGGTAAACTAGTAAAATACATCTTGGACAAGGGGAAGATTACGATGGTTAAAGCGATTTTTTTTGATTTAGATGATACACTGCTTTGGGATCAAAAAAGTGTAAAGGAAGCTTTTGTTGCTACGTGTAAAGTGGCAGAGGAGCGGTCTGGGGTAAATGCGGATCAACTAGAAGAGGCCGTTCGCGATGCTGCGAGAAGCATTTATGCCGGCTATGAATTTTACCCTTTCACGCAAATGATTGGCATCAATCCGTTTGAAGGGCTATGGGGGAACTTTTTAGATGATCAAGATGATTTTAGAAAGATGAAGGAAATGGTGCCTGTCTACCGGAAAGATGCTTGGACAGCTGGTTTGAAAGCAATGGGAGTAGATGACGCTGATTTTGGCTTGGAGCTGGCGGAACGTTTTCCACAGGAACGCAGGAAATTACCATTTGTATATGAGGAATCTTTTAAGATTCTAGATAGGTTGAAAGGAAATTATCAACTGCTATTGTTAACCAACGGTTCACCTGACCTTCAAAAAACAAAATTGGAGATCACGCCGGAGCTGGTTCCATATTTTGACCACATTGTTATTTCAGGGGATTTTGGTAGAGGGAAACCGGACCCGACCATTTTTGAACACGCACTTGAGTTATTGTCGGTTGATAAGGATGATGTCATTATGGTGGGGGATAATCTCATGACCGATATTTTAGGAGCAAATCGTGCAGGAATCAAAACAGTCTGGATTAACCGACATGACAAAGCTAGAAATGAAGTTATTCCTACTTTTGAGATAAAACATTTGGAAGAACTTTTTCCTTTATTAGAGGAATTGAAGTCGAAATAAAACACATATCCTAAAAAAGTTGCCGTACATGTAGGGGGTTATCCTATATTTATGGCAATTTTTTTGTTTTAGATGATTTTGTCGAATTTAATTATTTAAAAAAGATGTAACTATGTTCTTCTTTTCGGCGACTATATGTCTAAGACCAACAAATTCTCTTTTGGAAAAGGGGAGGAAAAATGAGAAACGTTAANNGGTGTGAAACAGAGTCTGCATCAAAGGGGAGCGCAGAAGGTACCAAAACTGAGGTTCCAGAACAGAATGAGATTGCTGCTAAATTTCATGCTACGATCGAAACGAAGCCTGAGAACAATTCAATGATTATTAAGTACAAGGTTAAAAATCTTTCAGAAAAGTCCCAGAAGCTAACGTTTCCTAGCGGGTTAGAGGCAGATTATATTGTTTATAATTTACAAGGGAAGAAAGTCAAACAATATTCGGATGAAGTCATGTCAACGCAAGCCATTAAGATATTAAAGTTAGGAAGTAATCAAGAAATCGCTAAGAAATTTACGATTTCAAGTCTTCCTAATGGCCGCTATAAAATCGAGGTATTCTTAACAGCAAAAGAAGAGGAATCCAAAGTTGTGACCGACTTTATTGTTAAAAATTCGTTTAGCAAAGGGAGCGGTGTGCTCGTTGGCCAAATGGATCCCCATACAATTGAAATCGATATCGAAGGCAAAAAGGTAGCCTTTCAGTTAACGGAGGAAGCCATCAAGCAATTACCGCTATTGAAGGAAGGCAAACAAGTATCATTTTTATATACTGAAAATGAATCTGGACAAAAGTTGATTCAAAAGTTTATTACAGAAACTCCATAAATGTAAGAGGTATATCAAAAAGGCCTTTGCTGAAAATGGGATAAAGGTCTTTTTGTTATCCTAATTGCAAATATCAATTATATTGAAATAGTATATATCTTTTGATTGGAACAGATTGGTATCTTTTGCAGATTATGAAATGATAGTAAAAATGTTATAAATGTATTATTATATTCCTGTCGAAATTATCTAATTAATCTCAAAAATAGGTTGATATTAGGTTGAGAGAATAGTAATATTATTCTCGGATTATATTGAATATTAACGAAAGAAACAACTAGGTAGGAGTAGTTAAAATGCAAAATAAATTACCATTTTCAAGGTATTTCGTTATAGGAGTTATGTTATTTGCCCTATTTTTCGGAGCAGGAAATTTAATTTTTCCGGCGGCACTTGGTCAGAATGCCGGTTCTAACGTTTGGTTGGCCATTACGGGTTTCCTAATTACTGGAATCGGGCTGCCTTTTCTAGGGATTCTCGCAATGGGTTTCTCAGGAAGCAAGAATTTAGAGGAACTGGCAAGCCGTGTCCACCCAGTTTATGGGGTTATTTTTACTTCCCTGCTTTATTTAACGATTGGGCCATTTTTCGCGGCACCAAGGACGGGAGCTGTCGCCTATGATATCGGGATTGCCCCGTTCGTGAGCGAGAGTCATGGCCATGTTGGCTTGTTCGTATTTACCTTACTCTTTTTTATCGTGACCTTGTGGTTTTCATTAAACCCAGCAAAGCTAGTAGATCGCGTAGGCAAAATTCTTTCTCCAGCGATCATTGTACTAATTTTCATCTTATTAGTTATGGTCATTGTCAAACCGCTTGGTTCAATTGAAGCGCCACAAGCTGCTTATGCTAATGGCGCATTTATGAAAGGTTTTATGGAAGGTTATAACACGATGGATGCTCTTGCATCACTTGTATTTGGGATTATCGTTATCAATTCGATTCGTTCAATGGGTGTTACCACCACCCGAGGAATCCTATTAGCTTCAGCTAAATCTGGGTTGATTGCAACGATTTTTCTTGGAATCATTTATGTTGGTGTTGCCTATCTAGGGGCGACGAGCACAAGCGCATTCGGACTTTTTGATACGGGAGGTCCCGTCTTAGGGAAGGCATCTTCCTATTATTTTGGATCGTTCGGAACGGTAATGCTATCAGTTATTATCCTGCTCGCTTGTCTGACTACGAGCATTGGCTTAATGACAGCGTGCGGTGAATACTTCCATACATTGCTTCCTAAGATCAGTTATAAAATGTGGGTGTTGTTTTTTTCACTCGTTTCATTTGTGATTGCAAACTTTGGTTTATCGAATATCATTAATTTTTCCATTCCCGTATTAATGTTGTTATATCCATTGGCGATTGCGTTAATGCTACTGACATTTTTGTCGAAATTGTTTAATCATTCACGAATTGTTTATGCAGCTGTTATTATAGTCACCTTTATGATCAGTATCATTGATGGCTTTAAAACATTCTGCGACCTGCTTGGAATCGAATATTTCGGCTGGCTGGAGAAGATTGTTAACTTTTATGAACGCGTGTTGCCTTTTTATCACAATGGACTGGGTTGGCTGCTGCCGGTTTTGGTTACGATTATCCTAACAGGAAGTATCGTCAGTCTGCAGAATTTTTCATCGGTACGTGTGAAAAACAAAACTGAAAGTGTATCATAATTTTGAAAAACAAAAAGCATTAATAATAATTATTTGCATTTCTAGCAATTCCCTGTTATACTTAGGAAGAATTATTTTTGTTGGTTGTAGGATAATAAGTGCAAAACTTTCTGTCTTAAAGAACTGAGCAAGGATAGTAACACAATGTGTGCTAAGCACACGAGGAGGAAACAACAATGGAACAAGGTAAAGTAAAATGGTTTAATGCAGAAAAAGGTTTCGGATTCATCGAACGCGAAGCAGGAGACGATGTATTCGTACACTTC
>NZ_JBALSN010000212.1:0-34433 GCF_036966985.1 Neobacillus drentensis
TGAATTATTGTACTTAAACAAACGGGGGCTTTAGTTAAATATGCCTTCGAAATTAATACGGTGTGTGTAGCCTAAGTTCATAAGGGCTAGGGCTATTTTTTATAAACAAAAAACACCGCAAATACGGTGCTTTTTGTTTTGCATTTTACTTAAATATTTAGCTGTAAATTCACGTTTTGCGATAGGGTACGGAAACCTTAGCGATTTGCCCAGCCATGTATTCCTTTTACACTTCTACCTTTTCAACCTTAACTGTCCAGTTAAACGGATCTTCTTTTTTACCAAGTTGGATGCCGGTCACTTCATCATAAATGCGCTGCGAGAGTTCGCCGATTTGGCGGTCATTTATTGTAATCGCTTGGTCATTCCAAGTTAATTCGCCAACAGGGGAAATAACAGCAGCTGTTCCTGCACCAAACACTTCTTCAAGCTCGCCGCGCGCATGTGCTGCAAATACCTCTTCAATTGAAATTTTCTCTTCTCGTACAGGGATATTCCAATATTTTAGTAATTCAATCACAGAATCACGGGTAACCCCTGGTAAAATACTTCCGTTTAATCGTGGTGTGACCACTTCGCCATTAATTTTGAAGAAGATATTCATACTGCCAACTTCTTCTACATACTTATTCTCTTTAGCATCAAGCCAGAGAATTTGGGCAAATCCATTTTCATCTGCTTTTTCCTGCGCTTTCAGACTGGCTGCATAGTTTCCAGCAGTTTTCACATGACCTACACCGCCAATAACAGCGCGAACATAATGTTCCTCTACATAAATTCTAACAGGGCTTAACTGGTCTCCATAATAAGCTCCAGATGGAGAGAGAATCACAAGTAATTTATATTGTTTCGCAGGGCGGACGCCGAGATACGGTTCCGTTGAGAATATAAACGGACGAATGTAGAGAGAAGTCCCTTCACCTTCAGGAACCCAATCTTTTTCAGTTAAAATTAATTGTTTAATGGCTTTTAATAGAAATTCCTCATCAATTGACGGAATGCATAGTCTTTCGCATGATTCATTCAAGCGTCTCATGTTTTTTTCTGGACGGAAAAGCTGGATTGCACCATCAGCCGTCTTATAGGCTTTCATTCCCTCAAAGATTGCTTGTCCATAGTGAAAAACCATCGCAGACGGTTCAAGCGTTAAAGGCTCATAAGGAGTAATTCTCGGATCATACCAGCCGACTTCATGTTGATAATCCATAACAAACATATAATCACTAAAATACTTTCCAAAACCAAGTGATGCAAAATCAGGCTTTTCCTTTAACACTTCTCTTTGAATAAATGCAATATCTTGTTTCATGGCTAACACCTCTTGTCGATTCTCTACTTTATCTTGTTGATTAGTAGGCTTTTGCATTATGAAATTCTAAATTGAAAGAAACTTTATTATCTAACTATACCACTTAAGCAGCACCTACTGCCATTCTCTAGATTAAAAAAATCAAATAATTCTAAAAATAAGGAACTAATATTTTTATGTTTTTAGGATAGTAACATAATTAACTAAAAAGATGAAGAAAATAGAAATTAATACCCTGACAGGACAAAAGGATAAAGGGAGATACACAGATGTCATTGGTAATTTTTTCAACAATATGCTCACTTGTGATCATATATTTTGCGGTCATGCCTAAAAATCTGAACACCCTTGAATTAGCTTTGATTATGATCCTTGTCATTTATCTTGATAGCAATGTGATGGATATTGTTATGTTAAATCTTAAAAGCATTAAATTATCAGATAAGCTCGCAGGGATTGTAACATTTTATCTCACTTTTCTTGTATTATATCCCCTTGTGTTAGCATGGAATATTGACCGCCTATATTCCACGCATTCCAAGTCAGTGAAAATTGGATTTTCGCTTTTTACAATCTTGTTGATCGCGGGGCTGGAAAATTTAACGAAAATAGTAAATGCCGTTAACTATGTGAACTGGAATTGGGAACAGGATATTTTACAATGGGTCATCATTTGGCTAATTAGCTTTGGAGGCCACCTTTTGTTTCGAAAATTAGTATTGAAAGAGTTGAAACAATAATGTTAGTCTTACCAGAGAATTTCGATACCAACGAATGGTTTATAACGATTTCCATAGTAGTTACATATACATTTATGCTAATTCTTCCAAAGCGATTTCCGCTTTCCATTACCCTTCTTATGCTTCTTTTTAGCATGACATATGCTCAAGTCATTGATACTATATTAGCCGGAACAAAATTTGATCTATACGATATTAATGATGTAGAAAAATACGAATGGTTCGATTTTATTACTTGGTTTCTTTACCCGCCCTTCGGCTATGCCTTTGTTTATTTTTATGATAAATGGATTGTAAAAGGGATCGGGGTATTTTGGTACATAGTATCATGGGCATTCATTGCATTAGTAGTTGAGGTCCTTAGCTTTAAGTTACATGTATTCACGTATAAGGGCTGGAAGTTTTCGTATTCTTTTCCGATTTATCTCGTGACGTTATGTATTTATTTGCTTGTCTTTCTTTATTTAAAAGGCACTTTTGAAAAATTAAAGCGTACGCCAATCAATTCAGATAATGGAGGGTAATAATGGTAGATGTTTTTACAGAAATAATAATCGAGCTACCGGTGGGAGAAGTATCAAACTATGCAGCTAATCCTGACAACGCCCCGGAATGGTATGTAAATATCCAATCTGCCGAATGGCAAACGGAAAAACCATTGAGGTTGGGTACAAGAGTGGCGTTTAAAGCACATTTTCTTGGAAGAGAACTCGCCTATATCTATGAAATAACAGAATTTATACCAGAAAAAAAGCTCGTGATGAAAACAGCCCAGGGACCATTTCCGATGGAGACCATCTATACTTGGGAATCGATCGAGGGAAATCGTACACGGATGACGTTAAGGAATAAAGGGAATCCAACCGGTTTTTCAAAAGTATTTGCACCGTTTATGGCTCCGATGATGAAACGAGCAAACATGAAAGATTTAAAAAATATTAAACAAATTCTTGAGTCCTAACAGTATGCCGCAAAAAAACGCCACAAATGGGCGTCTAAAAAAATCAAGATTGTTCATTGTTTTCAGCGGCATTAGTAAAAGCATTGGGGTCGACCGTGTTTGCACCATAATCTGGAACATTACTCGCATGCTCCTCGTGATACTGAGACCCCGCCCCTTGTTGATTAGGATTGGTTTTCCCTTTTTGCTGGTTATTTTGTTGATTTGGCATATACTCACCCCCTAAACCTAAAGAGTAGTATACGTAATATGGATGAAATTATTCGTCCTCCCCATTTATTCACAAATCAGCGATGCATGGTCCACATTCCAATATCCTTAAATCCAAGCCGTTTATAAATTCTGCCGGCATCAGGATTATCATAAAATAGGCAAAGTGTTTTACCCTCATTTAGGACATCTTGAACCACCTTTTTCATAATAGATGTGGCGAGGCCTTTTCGACGATACTCTTTTCTGGTGCAGACTCCAACAATCATTGCCGACATTGAATTTTCCGCTGCGGTTGAAACACAAGCGGTCATAACCCCATTGTCCTCTGTAAAATAGGTTCTTGATGTATTCGCCTCAATGGATTGTACCAATACGTCCCGGGCATCATCTCTGACATAAAATTCTTCAATAGATTCGCGAAGTTCTAAAATTTGGTCAACATCCTCGATGCTAGCCTTTTTATATTCGACATCGTCAGGAGAAAGGAATTCATCAGTACGACACTCGGCAAAATAAGTCACTTGCTTTTTACCAAGCTGGAGATCATCATATGCTTCAAATTTCGCTACGATTTCTGTTTTTCCGGATAAGAGAATAGGCTGGTCATAGTTCTTCATAATCGATACAAAACCGCTCGTATCGAATTCTCCTTTTGCATAAGGTATAAAAGATTGATGAAACCTAAGAAGTACGGCTATAATCGTGTTCTGTTCATCAAACTCGGCCCATAGTTCTTGGGACTCCGAAGAATAACCGAATGCCTCAATATCCCCGATGATAAATAGATTTATAGATGGTTCCTCACTTAAAAAAGCAAGAACCTGTTGATGGTCTTGGTTCGAAAGTTTTCTAATCACGGCAATTCCCCCCTTATTTTCAAAAGGTAACGGAATAATTGGAAAATTTCAAGTGTTTTATAGAATTCTAGAGCCTAAATCCCGAATTTTTCCATAATGTTGTGAAACAGTGGGGAGGGTCAAATCAGTATCCGTAAGTTTTAATATCTGAATAACTGAAAGTTGTCCAAATAAGTCATATCCCTTAACTAGCAAGCGTATACATTATGTTAGAGATTCTAAAAACTACTAAAGGGGAATATCGATGAAAAATAGAATTGATCCTGAATTGAGAGAGACGCTTGAATTATTTCCACCGCTTGATTTGGACAACCTGAAGGAATTTAGACAGTTTATGGCGGAGGCCGCACATTCTATCGAAATACCAATAGATGAGCATGTTGCTATTTATGACCGGATGATTCCTGGTCCAGAGGCTAACCTTGAAGTTAGGGTACGAATTTATGAACCAAAGGAAAAAGATGAGAGATTACCAGTTCTCCTGTGGATTCACGGTGGCGGATATGTCCTCGGAACGCCTGAGGATAATGATGTCTTGTGCCAGCAATTTGTCATTGAAGCGAATTGTGTGGTGGTTTCGGTTGATTATCGTTTAGCTCCAGAGGATCCATATCCAGCAGGCTTGGAAGATTGCTATGCAGCCCTACAATGGATGTCTGAAAATGCAAATGAATTAGGCATTGATTCGTCCCGGATTGGAGCAGCAGGGGCTAGTGCAGGCGGAGGATTAACTGCAGCTCTAGCTTTATTGGCTCGCGATCGAAATGGCCCTAAATTATGTTTTCAAATGCCGTTGTATCCGATGATTGATGATCACAATAACACACCATCAAGTTTAGAAATAACCGGAAATATGATTTGGAACCATGATCTTAATGAAAAAGGATGGTCCATGTACCTCAATGGGGCGAATCGAACGGAAAATGTTACGGAGTATGCAGCACCAGCACGAGCAACAGATCTCACGGGGCTTCCCTATACCTATACATGCGTAGGGCAATTAGATCCATTCCGTGATGAGACGCTTACTTTTGTAACAAAGCTTAGCCAGGCTGGCGTTGATGTGGAGTTTCACCTTTATCCTGGATGTTATCATGGATTTGAAGGACTTACTCCAAACGCAGCCATTAGTCAGCGTGCCGTTGCCGAGTATGTTGGTGCTGTAAAGCATGTACTGCACCGTAAGATGACAGTGAAAAATAAATAAGCGTAAAAAAGGCAAGCACTAGGTGTTCGCCTTTTTTTATGTTAAGTAAGGGTTCTTCTACAATCAAGATTGTGGGTTGCTTCTTGTAAGATGGGCATCAAACATATCAATTATTTCTAAGAACCTATCAGCTTCACGGAAAACATGATCTGCTAATAGCGGATGAATGATACTCTTTATTTTACATTGTTCAATTAAATCACGAGCTGTTTTCTTGAAGTCCCGTAGTGATGAAACCGACACACGATTTTGGTCAAGGAATTGATCTAACATAGGAACAGTTTGGGATTGTGGCTTCATAGAATCCAAGTCCCTTGCCTGATACAACAATTGATCAAAATCATTGCTGAAATTCCTGGCCACATCAATTAGCTTTCTCTCAGATGGATCGAGCAGGTGACCAATAAATTTTGCATGATCCGCCATAATTCTTAAGAAGAAGACATTTTCTTTAATAATCGCATCCGGAAGAGATTGCAATTTCCCTTCATTTAACTCAATTAGGCGTTTTCTAAAATAATTAGCTTCCCTACTAGTATGATCAACCAAAAGAGGGAAGTTATTTGCTCCTGGCAATTTACATGTGAGAATTAATCCTAGTATTTTTCGTTTAAAAACGTAAATACTGGCTGCAGCTTGTTGGACTTCTGAATTAAATCTTCTTATCTGTTCAGGATCTGTTTGATTGTTAAAGGAATGTGCTCTTTGTTCGATGTTTTCAAATAATCGGTAGAATTGATTGGCTTCCTGGATTAGTTGCGTGTCTTCTGCTCTAAAACCTAATCGAAGAAATAAAGAATGCTCTTTCATAATCCTGGCCCAAAAACGTATTTCGTTTAATGATCGCTCAACAAATAATCTGGATGTAACACCTGTATCAGGATGTAAGCCTTCACCACTATGCATTACGACCCTCCTAATAAATATACTACGTTCGTACTATACTTATTAACTTATCCATAAAAAAATACCATCAAAAAATAAAGCTATAAGAGGAATTTTATTTTTTCATGAATAAGCCGCTGGAGAATGTATCTACATAATTCTATTTAAGATAATTAAAATATGACATTAATAAAAAGCCGCATTGATATATTGTGAATTTTTCGTTTCTCCGCCAATAGTAACTAGTGAGTGGGTGAGCATCGTCCCATTATCCTTTCTCTTTACTCCGTTCAGCAGAACGCCATTGGTGATTCCTGTTGCGACGAAGAAACAGTCATCCGTTTTGACAATCTCATCTATGGTTAAGGGCTTTTCGGGGTGTAAAATCCCCATATTCATACATCGATTCCATTCAGCACCATCTTGGGGAAGAAGTTTCGCTTGGAAGTCACCCCCTAGACATTTTAAGGCAGTGGCAGCAATGACTCCTTCTGGCGCACCGCCCGTTCCTACTAATAAGTCAACATCAACTTCATCTATAGCTGTTCCAATGGCCCCTGTAATATCCACGTCTGAAAATAACTTCAAGCGGGCACCAACTGTTATGACCTCATTCATTAATCCTTCATGCCGCGGCCGGTCCTGAATCATGACAGTTAAATCCTTTACATCCTTTCCAAGTGCGTTCGCTACAGCTTTGATATTTTCTGATAGCGGTAACTCGATATCGATACACCCTTTTGCTTTCGGACCGACAGCCATCTTTTTCATGTACATATCTGGGGCATGTAGTAGACTTCCTCGCTTAGCAACAGCAATGACTGCAAGTGAATTCTCTTGCCCCTTTGACAGGAATGTTGTTCCCTCGATAGGATCGACAGCGATATCAACAAGTGGCCCTATTCCAGTTCCGAGTTTTTCATTAATGTACAACATAGGGGCTTCATCCATTTCACCTTCACCGATAACAATGGTTCCTTGCATATCAATTAGGTTCATGCGGTCTCGCATTGCACTTGTGCCTGCTCCATCAGCAACGATTTTATTCCTTTTACCGATCCAAGGATATGCAGCAATCGCTGCTTGTTGTGAGACTGCAAGGAAATCCATCACTAGCCCTATCGTAAGGGGGTGACTTTTTGTCTGCATCGTGTTTTCCTCCTCTTATTAATAAGCTGTGAGTCCACAAGTCTAAAGGAAGCTAGATTAGCTACATGAACCGTTAAGTAGGTATTCCTTTTCTTGATCCATGATTTGATCGATTTTTCTTGCGGAGTTACCACCTTGAAAGGAAACACTTAGGTAAGAAGAGACCACTTTTTTAGCGAGTTCTACACCTATAACTCTTGCTCCGATGGACATGATTTGTGCGTTGTTGCTAAGCTGTGCGCGTTCTGCTGAATAAGCATCATGGCATTGGGCAGAGCGAATCCCTGGAACTTTATTAGCTGCAATCGACATTCCGATCCCGGTTCCACAAAAGAGAATGCCGCGTTCTAGTTGGTTTGTTGTGATGTCAGTTGCTACCTTAAAGGCCACGCCAGGATAATCGACTTCATCTTCTGAATAACATCCATAATCGACAACCTCATGCCCTAAGCTAGTAATATATGACTTTATTTCTTCCTTCATTTGAAAAGCATTGTGATCTGAACCAATTCCAATTTTCACAATTATCACTCCAATTTAATTTATTAGCCATATTCTTTCACTTATTTTCGTTTGTGTCAATATTTTTCTTGATAAACGAAAAATAATGAAAACAAACGATTACATTGATCTCTCGCACAAACAATAACTAAATCGGTCTACTATATGAAGAAACTGAAATGAATAGGTGGTTTGTTGAATTTCCACTACATTTTTAGGTTTTTTCTTTCGTTTATTTTCAAATAAAAAATATTTTTCTGAAAACAATTGACAAAACAAAAACAAATGATAATATTCTAAATAGATAAACAACTTGTTTGCCCAGTGCTCTTTGCAAGCATTTGCTGAGGAATGAAAATTTTCCGCAGTAGGAACTAGTTTGATATTAATTGAGGGGGAAATTGCAAATGACGATTAAGTTTGGATGTCACGGATCAACATGGGTACTTGATTATGATGAAAAAGTAGATTGTCTGGATCATATGATTGATACGGTGAAAAAAGCTGGATTCAAGGGGATTGACGTTCAATATGCTTTATTGGGGAAATATAATGAAGTACCTGAAAAACTAAAAGAGAAACTTGATAGTTTGGAACTTGAATTAGCGGCAATTACTTTGCCATTTAGCTGGGAAAGTGAGACAGAATCGGAAGAAGAGAAACAGCGGGCCGATTATTATATTAACTATTTAAAACACTTCCCAAATGCAAAATTAAATTTACCTGCACGTGTGGGTCCTAATCGTGACAATCTAATAAAACGTCAACGAGATATTATTAGCTGTGTTAATGCAGTAAGTAAGCGTGCGGTAGAAAATGGCGTCGTTGCTGTATTTCATCCACATTCTCCGGCAACTTCTTATTTTAGAACAGAAAGCGATTACAACCTTCTATTTGAAGAATTAGATACAAGATATGTAGCATATACACCTGATGTGGGCCACATTGCAGCTGGAGGAATGGACCCAGTGGAAGTGGTTAAAAAGTATTTACCAATTATCAAGCATGTTCATTTTAAAGATTGCTCGAAAAGTTTTGAGTGGAAGAAGATGGGGACTGGTGATATTGATTTTCCTGCCATTGTTCAATCATTAGTTGATTATGGCTATGATGGCTGGATTATGGTCGAAGAAGAAACAGAGGAAACGAAAACAAATGCTGATCAATGTATCTATGATATTAGTAAATATGTAGATGAAAAATTAAAGCCTATTATTAACGGGGTAAGAATTTAATGAGTAACCGAATCATACCATCACTGCTCGTTACTGAAGTGTTTTTCCCGGTAAAAGATGAAAAGGGTTTCGCTGCAAGTGTAGTAGAAAATTTGGGTTCTCAAGGCTTTTATCGTTCATTTGAAATCGGACATGGATATGATCAAGAGGATCGAAAAAGAATTTTGCAAGCAAAGGAACAAAATAACTTATCAATCTTGCAGTGGTTGACCTTCTTAACGTATCAGACAGATCTAAATGTTTCCGCACTAGATACTAGTTTAAGAGAAAAAACCGTTAAACAGATTAAAGAAAGCTTATATTTGGCAGCGGAGTGTGGTGTTTCTACGGTTGCATTTGTCCCTGGTCCTGATCCAGGTGTTCAGTTCCGTAAGCAGGGACTTGAGGCATTTTATGAAAGTCTCTGTGAAATCTGCGAGGAAGCAGCCACGTTTAATATGCATGTATCGATAGAAGCGATGGATCGCGAAGTGCATAAAAAACGAGTATTAGGTCTCACCGGTGAAGCTGTTCCTATCCTTTCAAAGGTGAAGGAAAAATACTCAAATGTGGGTCTCGTATTTGATACAGCACATGTGGCACTTAATGGTGAGGATATTTTCACATCATTAGAATTAGCAAAAACAACCATGGATCGCCTCCATTTTGCGAATGTCGTCTTAGACCCCGAAAGTCCTTTATATGGTGATAACCATATGCCAATCGGTGAACCAGGCTTTCTCACGATTGAAAAGATGTCTCGCATTTTGCAAAAAGCCGATGAGCTTGGCATTCAGACTGAAAAAGGCTTACCTGTAGCAGTTGAGGTGCAAGGTAGAGACAAAAATGATTATTTTGCGAATGAGAGAACGATAAGAGTGGCATTGGAAAATGCGATGAACTTAGTCGGAATCAATTAAACTATTATGCTATCCCTGGCAAGTATAACTTTTAGCATCACTATCCTTTTCTTCCTACATAAGATCGGGATAGATTTTTTAACCACCTTTGTAAGCGCTATCTAAGAGTCATTGTTAACACTATTAAAAATTGGTGTATAGGAGGAATAACATGAAAACAGAACAAGCGCTTCAGAATGATCTCCCGGTCAAGGCAGCGAAAACGAAAAAGAATTTCCGTTGGACTGTTGTAATTTGGCTATTAATCGGTGGGATCATTAACTACCTTGACCGAACCAATCTTTCGATTGCAGCTCCGGCCATGATTGAGGAATTAGATCTAAATATGACGCATATCGGTCTATTAGGAACAATCTTTTCTTGGACATATGCTTGCATGCAGCTTCCTTCCGGCTGGTTAATTGATAAATTCGGAGCGAAGCGAATTTACTCGATTGCTGTTCTGTGGTGGAGTATTGCAACCGCTTTAACAGGAGCATGTAACAAGATGCTCACCTTAGTTGGAGCAAGATTCTTACTTGGAGTAGGGGAAGCGCCATGTATGCCTTCTAATGCGAAGATTACTGCTCAATGGTTTCCTAAGAGTGAACGAGGATTAGCGACAGGGTTTTGGGATGCATCATCAAAAGTTGGTCCGGCCATTGCACCACCTATTCTAGTTGCCATTCAAGTTGCATTTGGCTGGCGTGCTCTATTCTTCATTACCGGTGCTGTTGGTATTGTCTTTGTCCTTTTATTTATGAAATTCTACAAAACACCGGATAAAAGTAAACTGCTTTCTAAAGAGGAATATGAGTATATTAAGGCTGAAGGCGGCGCAAGCAACGATACGGTCGAATCAACAAATATTAAATGGAGAGAGTTATTTAAGTATAGAAGCGTATGGGGAATGATCGGCGGCTTCTTCTGTACAATTTGGATTTGGAATATTTTCCTTACATTCTTACCTTTATATCTATTAAAGACACAAGATATTACCTTTAAAGAACTCGGCATTTATGCAGCTATTCCTTATTTTGGCGGGATTGTCGGTAACTTAGGCGGAGGTTATATCACAAAAGTGCTAGCGGATAAGAAAATTTGTTCTCCGATTAACGCGAAACGTGGTCTGATTGCGATCAGTGCACTTCTAGCTGCTGCGTTTGTTATTATGCTTCCATTTGTACATGGGTTAGCAATCACGATTACTTTGATGACATTGGCGCTTTGTGTAGTTTCAGCGATTACTGGCAGCGCTTGGGCATTGTCTGGTGACGTAGCACCTCCAGCAATGGTTGGGTCTGTCGGTGCAATTCAAAACTTTGGTGGTTACTTCGGTGGAGCATTTGCACCATTAGTAACGGGGATTATTTTAGATGCAACAGGTTCTTATTCAATAGCCTTTATTTCTGGCGGGATTATCGCTGGTTTTGCAGCCTTCTTCTACTGGTTTGTGGTGAAAGAACCAATTAAACCGGCTAAAGCAGCATAAGGATGAAAAAGAATAAGAGGGCTGCGAATCGTAGCCCTCTTATTTTATTTAATGAGATTGTTGGTTTTTGTCGAAAAAAGAGAGAAAATTTCATCTATTTTCAATAAAATGAAAATTGACACAATAAAATATGAGAGTTATGATTATAAATGAAAATAAATAAAAATAAACGAAAATATAGTGAGTTTTGTTTTTAATAGAAAGGGGAGTTTAGTTTGAAGAAAATTATTAACCAACCCGAACGCGTAGTAGAAGAAACAATTGAGGGCTTTCTAGCAGCTTATAAAAGTACATATCAAAAAGTTGAAAATGTAAACGGAATCATCCGTCGGAATCTTAGGGATAAAGTGGCGATCGTTACTGGTGGAGGCAGTGGCCACGAACCATTGTTTTTGGGGCTAATAGGTGAAGGACTAGCTGATGGGGTTACACTGGGGAATGTTTTTGCCGCGCCGCCGCCAACGAATGTATTTGAAGTAGCGAAAGCAGTAGATTCTGGTAAGGGTGTTCTATTTATTTACGGAAATTATTCTGGTGATGTTTTAAACTTCGGCATGGCAGAAGAATTACTAGATATGGAAGATATTCAGACAAAAACAGTCCTTGTTACCGATGACGTGGCATCGGCCCCTGTTGAACGAAAAGGTGATCGCCGAGGGATTGCCGGAGATATTTTCGTCGTTAAGATTGCGGGGGCTGCCGCAGAAAGAGGACTGTCATTAGAAGAAGTCACACAAGTAACCCAGAAAGCCAATGATCATACATTCTCAATTGGTGTTGCCTTGGCTCCTGGATCGATTCCTGGTGCAGTAGAGCCGCCATACACACTTGGTGATGATGAAATTGAGGTTGGCATGGGCATCCATGGGGAGCCGGGAATGGAACGCACGAAAATGATGCCTGCTGATGAGTTGACAGATAAGTTGATGGCAACGCTGCTCACAGAAAGCAATCTTGAAGCTGGAGATGAAGTGGCCGTATTAGTCAATGGCCTCGGGTCCACAACACTAATGGAACTATTAATCATCAACCGCCGAGTGGCACAAATTTTAGTAGAAAAAGAGATTAAAGCTTATGACATGGATGTTAATAGCTATTGTACGACACAAGAAATGGCTGGGTTTTCGATCACATTACTGAAGTTAGATGATGAATTAAAAGATTTATATAATGCACCTGCAGATTCACCGTATTACAAAAAAAGTTTAACACCTGCAAGTATTGGAGGGAACGTTTATGTCAAATAGTGTCCAGGAAGTAAAGTTGAATGCTGAACAAGTAAAGGAAATGTTCTTGTATGTTGGTGAACAAGTCCGAGAGAACAAACCGTTTTTAACCAAAATTGATAGCGCTATCGGTGATGGGGATCATGGGATTGGCATGTCGGTTGGTTTTACAAAAGCGGAAGAAAATTTAAACAAAAAAGAGTTTATAACCATCAATGATGTCTTTAAAACGATTGGAATGTCGATGATTGCGAACATGGGCGGAGCGTCGGGCGTTATATTTGGCACAATGTTTACTGGTGGTGTGAAAGGGCTTGATCCACAGGAGGAATTGACGCTGCCGCTATTGGCGCAAATTCTTGAAGGATCAGTGAAATCAATTAAAGAACGCGGGAAGGCTGAATTAGGAGATAAAACGATGATTGACGCACTGGAGCCTGCAGTGGATGGGCTCAAACTAAGTGTGGAAGCAAATCATAGTTTACTAGAAGGGCTTGCCGTTGCTGAAAAATGTGCAGCAGGCGGTGTAGAAAAGTCGAAGGGATATGTGGCGAAGTTTGGCAGGGCAAAATCGCTTGGCGAACGGGCGATCGGTCACCAAGATGCTGGGGCAACGACCGTCTGGATCATGATTAAATCGATGAGAGAATGGGTCGAGAAAGCAGCTGTTCAACAATAAAGTTGGATCTGTGATTAAAAAACTATCATATAAACAGGAGGAATTGTGATGACAGCGAAAAAATTTCAGGGAGTTATTCCACCAGTATCAATCATTTTTGATGAACAAGGCAGACTTGATAAAAAAGGAATGGCAACAGTTATTGATTTCTTAATTGAAGCTGGTGTGGATGGCTTGTTCTTTTTAGGAACGGGCGGCGAATTTTCACAAATGTCTGTGGAGGAACGCAAGGAAGTAGCTTCGTTTACAACCGAATATGTTAATGGCAGGGTTCCGGTTTTAATTGGTACAGGAAGCACTAATACCCGGGAAGTTGTTCTACTTAGTCAACATGCACAATCAGTAGGAGCAGATGCGGTTGTTGTCATCAATCCTTACTATTGGTCTTTGACTGAGGAAAATTTATTTGCTCATTATAGTGAGATTGCCAACTCTGTTCATTTACCGATTTTACTTTACAATTTCCCTTCCATGTCAGGACAGGATTTAACTCCGGAGTTCGTCCTTAAATTGGTTGATGCACATGAGAATATCGTGGGAATTAAGGAAACCGTTGAAAATGTTGCACATATACGCGATATGATATTAACAGTTAAAGGCAAGCACCCAGATTTTGCCGTGTTCTCCGGTTTTGACGATCATTTATTACAAACCTTGACACTTGGCGGTGATGGTGCGATTAGTGCTTCTGTCAATTTCGCTCCGGAGTTAGCGCTTGGTGTTTACAAGGGGTTCAAAGAGAGCCGTATCAATGAAGCTGTGGCATTCCATCAACGTATGGCCCTATTGCCAACTATGTACAAACTCGATTCCCCGTTTGTTAGTGTGGTAAAAGAAGCCATGAAATTGAGGGGTATGGACATTTCTACGCATGTTCTAGCACCTGCACGGCCATTAAGTGCTGACAAGATTGAGGAGCTTAAAAAGATTCTCGTTCAAGCAGACTTGTTGGAAAGTGCACCAGTTAAATAAATTCAAAAAAAGATCTCCACTGTGGGATCTTTTTTACAAGGTTTAGAGATGTAAAACAGGAGAGGGAGCCGGATATGTCCAAAACAAGAAGAATGTCGCGCATTTTTTCAAATGATGGTAAATCTATTACGCTGGCGTTGGATGGATACTATTTTTCTGCCAAAACGGCAGGAATTGATCAAACGATTGCCCTTTTGCCACAGCTGATTGAAAACGGACTTGATGCTGTAATTGTTACATATGGAATGGCGAATTTGTACACCGAGTCCTTTAAGGACGTAGGGTTGGTTGTCCGTGCTGACTTATCTACCAGTGTATTTGATGCACGGATTCCTCAGACCACAGACATTCTTTCAGTCGAAGATGCATTAAAGCTTGGGGCGGATAGTGTTATTTCGATGACTTTCCCTGGGGCGGATGGTGAAACGGCCTCACACAATATGGCTTGGGATCTTGCCAAAGCGGCAGATAACTGGAATGTTCCCTATATGTGTGAGACGCTGCCGTATAGCTACCATGTGACATGTCCTGAATCCAACCAAATCGAAACAATTGCCGCAGCAGCGCGGATCGGGACAGAACTGGGAGCAGATATTATTAAGACTAGATTAACTGGAAATCCAGCTGATGTGAAAATCATTGAAGCGGCCAAACGTCCTGTTCTTGTGTTAGGGGGACCAAAAACAGATAACATCCTTGACTACTTCAATTATGTAAAACATTGCATGGATGTGGGGGCTAAAGGTGTGGCTGTTGGCCGGAATATTACACTTGATGAAAATCCAATCGGTGTCGTAGCGGGATTAAATAGGATTATTCATCAAAATGGGACAGCCGAAGAGGCTTACCAAAGCTATCAATCTAGCTTTGCGCTGCTAAAAGCCTAAGACATAGGATGGCTAAATCATTTTGCTGATTGTGAGGCTTGGCAAGAAAAAACATTTGATAACCTATCGGTAAAGGAGAAATGTAAAATGAGTACAGAATTTATTCCATCCCTGCTTGTACCTGAAATTTATTTTCCAATGCAGCAAGAAAAAGGTTTCACCGCCAATCTACTGGAAAAAATGGCTACTGATGGTTTCTATCGGTCGTATGAAATAGCAGATGGGCAAGACCAACAAGAGAGAAAACGTATCTTGGCCTTAAAGGAACAATACAATTTTCAACTGACACAATGGTTGACCTTTTTAATAGATAAAAACAAGCTTGATGTTTCCTCATTGGATTCACAATTGCGTTCAGAATCCGTTCGTCAGATTAAAGAAAATATTTATTTTGCGGCAGAGTGCGGGGCAAGAAATATTGCCTTTGTTCCAGGCCCAGACCCTGGCCCGGAACGTCGACTTGAGGCGATGGAAGGCTTTTATGAAGCCTTATGTGATATTTGTGAAGAGGCCAGCAAATATCATATGAACGTGTTGGTCGAACATTTGGATCGCTTTGCCCATAAAAAACGTCTGATTGGGCCGATGAGTGATACAGTCGAATTGCTGTCAAGTGTGGCTAAAAAGTACAGCAATATTGGTTTAGCCTTTGATACGGCGCATGCTGCCTTAAATAAGGAAGACATTTCGGAAGCATTAGAACTAGCAAAAGCACAGATTCATCAAATTCATTTTTCCAATGCTGTAGTCGATCCGAACAGTGAATTATATGGGGATTTCCATATGCCCATTGGGGAACCAGGCTTCTTAACCATTGAGAAAATCAGTGATATATTACGAAAAGCCGACGAACTAAGTCTCCAATCCGAACATGGACTGCGTGTCGCTGTGGAAGTAAGAGGAAAAGATAAAGACAATTACCAAGTAAACGAAACAATCGTACGATCGATTTTAGAAAAAGCATTAAGTTTAGTAGCTAGTAGATAATAGAATCAACGAAAGAATCGACGGAGGAGGTTTCTGAGTGAATAAGATTTGGATCGGGACCAATTGGAAGATGACAAAGACCATCGCAGAAGGCATTGACTTTACGAAAGAACTTAAAAAGATTTCAAATGCAATCACTTCGGACCTCCAATTATTTATTATTCCTTCTCATACATCCCTTGTTCCCATAAAGGAGTTAACCACAAGTTCCGATATTTTTTTGGGGGCACAAAACATGCATTGGGAAGATAGTGGTGCCTATACAGGAGAGATTTCTCCACGAATGCTAGCTGAAATTGGCATTGATATGATTGAACTCGGCCATTCGGAGCGCAGACAATATTTTAATGAAACCGATGCAGCGATTAATAAAAAAGTCCATGCAGCCTTAAAATATTCGATGAAACCTCTGATTTGCATTGGAGAAAACATAGAGCAGAAGAAACAGCAGATTTCGAAAGAAACATTGGCTGCGCAGCTAAAGGTTTGCTTGCAGGGAGTATCAATGGAACAGGCAAAGGAAGTTCTTATCGCCTATGAACCTGTTTGGGCGATTGGTGAGCAAGGTGTTCCTGCAGATGCTGGGTACGTTGCTAATATCCATGACTTTCTTAGACATACGTTAGAAGTGCTTTTTGCAGAAGTTGGCCGCGATATTCCAATTTTGTACGGCGGCAGCGTAAATCATGATAATTTTCTTGAATATATCGATTTAGAAAATGTGAATGGACTCTTTATTGGCAGAGCTGCTTGGAACATCGACAGTTTCCAAGAAATTCTAAAGAAACTTGAATTACATCTAGAAAGTGAAGCAAGCCAAGTCCCTTGAGTGAATCTCCTCTTTGGTAGAAAAGGGAAGCGAAGTCTTCTCTTCTATCTCTACTACGGGGGGACTTTTTTTTCCAATTCTATTGGTGACTTTGTTGAAAAGACGAATCTGCCTTTTCCTTTATTTTCAAATTCTAGCGATTCTCCGCGGTGAAGTAAAACAAAACAAAATGAAGTGAAAGTAGATTTTAACGAAAGAAATAAATATTTTAATTAGTTCAGTTATTAAACAGGACTTTTAAGCCATTTACCTATATAATATGAGTATTAATATTATTTCGGAAAACTGTTTAGTAAATTTTCGAAAATAAATGAAAGGGTGGAACTATGTTCGCAGATCAACGCAGAAATTTAATAATTGAATTACTGACAGAAAAAGGAGTCGTAACTGTAAATGATTTGACCAGTTTGCTTAATATTTCTGCAGCCACCATACGATCTGATTTAAATCAAATGGAGAAACAAGGTCTGCTTCTTCGTACTCATGGCGGTGCGATGCTGAAAGCGGAAGAAACGAATAAAGAAACGGATCAACTTGAAAAAAACTATGAAATTCGTGAAAAGAAATTCCGCGCGGAAAAACAAAGAATCGGTAATAAAGCGCTTCATTATATACAAGAAGGGCAATGTATTCTATTAGATGCAAGTACGACCTGTTTTGAGTTTGCAAAATATTTGAGTGAGACAAAAATGAGGTTAACAGTAGTCACAAGTGGAATTGCAACAGCGGCCATGCTGAAGGAAAACCCTTATTTAACCGTCATTATTATTGGTGGAATCGTTAGGAACACATCTAATTCAGTCGAAGGGTTATTGGGGGAAGAGTTGTTACGAAAAATTAATATCGACCTTTTATTCACTTCTGCCTACGCTTTTAATATTCGTGATGGCCTCTCAGATTTTAGTTTATATGAAGTGGAATTAAAAAAGGTCATGGTTTCCGTTGCGAACAAAGTCATTGTATTACTAGATCATAGTAAAGTAGATAAAAGTTCCATTGCAACCTTTGCACGTCCAAATGAAATCGACATATTTATTACGGATAAGCCTGTTTCTGAAGAAATCAGCCATTTTTTTGCTGCCAATGGGATTGAACTAGAGATTGCGGAATAAGGCGATAACGATAAAGTGAAAGAGATGAGAATCGTTTGATTGTTCCATTCTTTAAAAGATCTTCTCTGTTTATAAAGAAGTCCTTACCTTTTCATGCTTTCTGTCGTCTGGTGGAAGGCCTGAAAAGGTAAGGACTTTTTTCTATACAAAAAATGTTTTAGGGAATAATACAAAAGGGAGTTAATGAATTGTATTTTTTGTTTAATATCCTAGGTGTGTTGGTTATGATTGTGAAGGCGAACGTTATCTTTGTTCTCTTTTGCTAGCTTACGGAATAAATGAAACCAAATGGGAACTTTTTCGTATAAATATAACAAAGATTAAAAGGAGAGGTCTGTGTAATGTTCCTAGAAGAACTAGAGCAAGAGGAGAAAATTGCATTTTTTGAATTGGCTGCAATGATTGCCAGAATTGATGGCAAATTATCTATATATGAAAACTCCTTACTAAAAAAATATCAAAGGGAGACGGGGCTGGAGGATTATCAGTTAAAAGGACTCTCCATAGAGGACATTTTAAAAGAATTTAAAAGCGAACGCTCCAAATATATCGTCTTAACTGAGATCTTTCAACTTATTTATTCTGATGGAGTTTTCCACGATCATGAAAGCGAATTTGTCCATATCATCAAGACACACTTCGGATTCGATTCAAGTGAATTTGGAACGTTCAAGGATTGGGTTGAGAAAATAAAAGAATTATCAGTAACAAAGAGAGAGCATTAGAACATCCTTATTTGAGTTCATCATCACATTAGATAAATATACAATGGCCCCTGTCCTTATTGGACTAGGGGCCATTTATACTTTTATTGTTATTCCTCTTCTGTATAAGCTTCCGTGGTGGTATCCATGCACTCCCAGCATTCACTTCGATTCCTTTCATACTTGGATAATTCACTCCCACAAGAGATGCAAAAATCCATAAGAATTGATTCCCCTTTCAAGTGAATTTTATATATATGATTATTTATATTCCAACATAGCTTGTAAGAGAACCATTTACCTGCAAGCAAAACAAATCTCGTTTTGCCCAATTCCTACAGGATGATCTTATAGTATAGTTGCGATAAACATCTTTTACTATAACGAGTCTAATCAGGTTTTTAATTTTTTCATATTAATATAGTAATAAATTTCTAGGAGGTGGAAATGATTGGAACGTAGAAAAAAAAGCCTGTTTCCTATTTGTATTTTTCCAAATTATCGCTGGTGTGGGCCAGGATGCAGCGGGCCGGGAAGACCCATTAATGATGTAGATAACTGCTGTTACCACCATGATCGCTGCTTAAGCCAAGGGAATTCCCCCTGTTATTGTGACAAACAATTCATGAAATGCCTCAGCTCAAAAATGAATCCTTCTACGCAAAAAGGTAGAAATGCACGCCTAATGTACGGGTTTATGAAATTGAAAACAGCCTTCACCTGCCCAAAATAGTGTTATATTGCTAAAGCATTTGCTTACATCCTAATAATCAAAATCTGAAAATCGTCTTAAATCAATTTGTCCATACCCTCTGAATTCGTTACACTATAGAGTGTAGGTAACTTATAAATGGGTGGGAGAGAGCATTATAATGAGTAAAAGAGTAGTGATTACAGGTATTGGAGCAGTCACTCCTTTGGGGAATGATGCTCATACAACATGGGAGAATATCAAAAATGGTGTATCGGGAATTGGCCCAGCCACCATCTTTGATGTAGAAAAGGTCGATATTAAAATTGCCGCAGAAGTAAAAGGCTTTGCACCAGAAGAGTTTATGGATAAAAGAGAAGCAAGAAGGATGGGCCGTTATAGCCAATTTGCGGTGGCAGCGAGTCAAATGGCTGTGAAGGATGCTGGAATCAAAATCGGAAAGGATGTTCCAGCTGAACGGGTCGGTGTCTGGATTGGTTCAGGAATTGGCGGTCTAGGTGAGTTCGAGGAACAGCACAGGAAGTTTATTGAAAAAGGACAACGAAGAGTCAACCCGTTTACGATTCCAATGTTCATCCCAGACATGGCAGCTGGACAAGTGTCGATTGCACTCGGTGCAAAAGGAATCAACAATTGTTCGGTCACTGCATGTGCATCTGGTGCCAATTCCATCGGTGATGCATTCCGCGTCATTCAAAAAGGGGATGTGGAGATGATGATTGCGGGTGGAACAGAAGCGACGATTACTGAGATGACCGTAGCTGGATTTTCGAATATGACTGCTCTTTCTAAAAATCCTGATCCGAACACTGCAAGCAGGCCTTTTGATAAGAATCGCGATGGTTTTGTGATTGGGGAAGGGGCTGGAATTGTGGTCCTAGAAGAACTAGAACACGCACTTGCCCGCGGAGCTAAAGTTTATGGAGAATTGATTGGATATGGCGCGACTGGTGATGCCCATCATATTACCACCCCTGCACCAGACGGAGAAGGGGCTGGCAGGGCTATGAAATTAGCATTAGACGATGCGGATATTTCCCCTGAACAAGTCGACTATATCAATGCACATGGGACATCCACCAATTATAATGATTTGTATGAAACGTTAGCCATTAAAGAAGTTTTCAAAGAGCACGCCTATCAATTATCAGTTAGTTCCACCAAATCAATGACCGGCCATTTATTGGGTGCGACGGGAGCTATTGAAGCTATCTTTTCTGTTTTAGCGCTCAAGGAAGGAATTATCCCGCCAACCATCAACTATGAAACGCCAGATGAACAACTGGATTTAGATTATGTTCCAAATGAGGCAAAGAAGAAAGATGTTCAAGTGGTTTTATCCAACTCATTAGGATTTGGCGGACATAATGCCACATTGATTTTTAAAAAGTTTACCGAGTAACGATTAGCAAATAGCTAAAACGAAGGTGTCTAAAAATTATTTAGATACCTTTTTTCTATTTGTTTGGACTATTTCCGACAAAAATAAAACTAACCAAACGTTTGATTAGATAACCATGAGACCATGTCAATAAGAGGTTTCATCCTGTTTTTGTGAAACAAATCTTGTCGACGCTATTATAGTTTTTTACAATTAAAGTTAAAAACTAGTCGATATCAGAATTTCCTTCGGGAATTAATCACGCTTCGACAGATTTCCCTAGCATTCCTTATTAACCAAACGTTTGATTAGTTTTAGTAAAAAACCTTGTATCAACTGGATTTTTTCCCGGGAAATAGAGGGGAGAATGTCGAAATCCGCATCGACAAAAAAAGACTGGGTATCGCTACCCGGTCTTATGCCTACAAAAACTATGCTTAAGCATTTCTTATTTGTTTGCTTCGTAACTGTCCGCAAGCTGCATCAATGTCTGTTCCATGCTCTTGGCGGATTTTGCAATTAACCCCGCCCTTTTTCAACGTATCATAAAATGACAATACCGATTCCTGTTCACTTCGTTGATATTGACTATGTTCATCAACCGGGTTATATGGAATTAAGTTTACATAGACTTTCTGCCCGAGTGGACGAAGTAAGTCGACAAGCTGCTCGGCTTCTTGTTTATGGTCATTAACATCTCTCAACAGAATATATTCAATCGTAATCCGTCGGTTTGTTTTGTCTACGTAATACTCCATCGCCTTCATTAATTTTTCAATCGGAATGGCCCGGTTTATTTTCATAATCCGCGTACGAAGTTCATTATTTGGCGCATGTAATGACACTGCCAAGTTAACCAGCAACCCTTTATCCGTGAACTCAATCAGCTTGTCTGCAAGACCGCTGGTTGATACGGTGATTCGTCTAGCCGCAATGGCAAGGCCTTTATCATCTTTGATTACTTTGATAAAGTCTAATAGGTTTTCAAAATTATCAAATGGTTCACCAATGCCCATCACGACCACATGGCTGACGGTTTCTCCCTGGCCTTTTTTGTCCAGATGCAGCTGCACATTCATAATTTGCTCAACAATTTCCCCACTGGATAAATCGCGGCTTTTTGCTAATAAGCCACTCGCACAAAAACTACAGCCGATGTTACAGCCGACTTGTGTTGTCACACAAACGGAAAGGCCGTATTTCTGGCGCATTAAAACCGTTTCGATCAAATTGCCATCCTGCAGTTTAAACAAAAACTTAATCGTGCCATCAGCTGATTCTTGTTTAATGTGTTCTTGTAAGGTTTGGATCTCGAAGTTGTCTGCTAATAGTTGAACACACTCTTCATTTACTTCCGTCATCTCCGAGAATGCAGTGACACGCTTTCGATAAAGGTATTCCCAAACTTTCTGTGCTCTTGACTTCTTCTGACCATGATTTTCAAGCCAGGCGGCTAATTGATCGATCGTTAATCCGTATATACTCTGTTTATTCATAAGTTCCTCCTCTTTTCGTAACGATAAAACTTACCAAAATTTATCTTTACCTACTATATAAATAGTGAATTGACTTTAAATCAGTTATTCACCATACATGTAATCTTAAAAACATTATCTATTATACCAAGAAAAGGTGCATAATAAAAAAATACCTTTAATTGGTTGTTAAACAAGGTGTTTACTTTAAAAAGTTGGAGGGCTGTATGCATGAAGGTTCTATCAATGATTCAGCCATGGGCAAGCCTTTTTGTCCTGAGGGAGGCCAAGTTTGAAACAAGAACATGGAGAACAAAATATCGAGGACAGCTGGCAATTCACACGAGCAAAAAAATAGATAAGGCGGTTTGCAATCATATCGCCATCCAAAAGCTACTTGGTAAGCATGGATACATGAAAGAGGACCTTCCGACGGGGAAGATTATCGCCGTCTGCCAACTGGTGAATTGTTTGAAAGTCATAGAAAACAACCAAACATGGGCGGTCCTTGAAGATGGAAGAATCGTTTCAGGCAATAACTATTTCTTAGGTGACTATCGTGTGGGAGGCTTCGCTTGGGAAGTTGAAGATATGAAGAAACTCGAGGAATACATTCCGGCGAAGGGCCACTTGGGTATTTGGGAATACAAAGACAAATAGGAATTTTTATTGCTAAATAGATTGTGCTAATTTTACTCGGTTACAGGCGTGATTTACCAGAATCATGTCTTTTCATATTTTTAAAAGAATTTAACAAAAATTTTAAAAATTTGTATTGCAGCTTTTGTACTGTTTAATTATAATACAAGATATAACAAATAAAAGCGTTTTCATATAGAGGAGGTGAACTAATATTGAAAATTGCAAGAATGAATATCACCTTTAGACATTATCCTTTCCACTATTTCTTAGATTCAATGGAGAGCCTTGGTATTAAACATATTGAATTGTGGGCTGGTGAGCCGCATTTGTATGTTTATCGAAACGGATTTGAAACTATTAGAAATATCAACAAAGAAATCAAGGCTAGAAATATGAAAATTGTTTGCTATACTCCAGAACAATGTGTTTATCCCTATAATATTGCATCCTCAGATCCGCATTGGCGGAGAGTAAGTATTGATTATTTTACCGAGAATATTTATGCAGCTTTAGCGCTCGACACCAATATGATGCTTATTACTTCTGGAATTGGTGACTTTTCTGTTCGTCAAGAAGAATCTTGGAACTATGCAAGCGATTCTATTTTTCAACTATCAAAAGTGGCTGAAAAGGAAGGTGTCACCCTTGCCTTAGAACCACTAACCAGATTTGAGTCTAATCTAGTCATTGACACACCAGGGCTTAAGAAAATGATAAAAGAAATCCAATCTTCCTCATTAAAAGGAATGATTGATACGGTGGCCATGCAATTAGCAGGTGAAACACCTGATAATTATTTCTCCATTCTTTCTGAATTAAGTCATTTCCATCTAATCGATGGAGACGGTCAATCGGATGCCCATTTAGCACTAGATGACGGGGTACTGAACTGGAAAGAATATTTAACCAGTCTTCAAAACCATCAATACGAAGGGGTATGTACCCTAGAGATAATGGGATCAAATTATTATCAAAACCCGCAAGATGCAATCATGAAATCTCTTAAGAAAATAAAGGAATTGGGAATCTTATCATCTGGATATGGAGGAACTCTTTATGAGTAATGGTGCACTTACACGAAAGCTAGGCTTCTGGTCTGCTCTGGCAATCGCTGTTGGAACGACGGTAGGGTCAGGTATTTTTGTTTCTTCTGGTGATGTGGCAAAAGCGGCAGGAAGTCCATCTATTTCAATTCTTGCCTGGATTATAGGCGGGGTTATTGCAATTCCACAAGTAATGGTATTAGCCGAGCTATCAACTGCATATCCCCAAAATGGAAGCGGTTACGTTTACTTGAATAAAGCAGGGTGGAGACCTCTGGGCTTTCTGTATGGATGGGCGACGTTCTGGGCCTTAGATCCACCATCTATTTCAATTATGGCGTTAGCAATTGTTTCATACGTTGCAACCTTTTTGCCATTTTTCTCTGGGGTGCCTGGAAAATTACTAGGTATTGCAATCATTCTAATCATTACTTCTATTCATTATCGAAGTGTAAAAGAAGGCGGCCTTTTCCAAGTTATTATAACTGCTGTAAAAATCATTCCCTTCTTAATTGTCATAGTCTTAGGACTAATGTATATGAACCCTGGTAACTTTGCCTATACTCCAACAACTGGAACGGTGAAAACAAGTCTAATTGGCGGAGTGTCTGCTACAACTTGGGCATATACGGGGATGGCAGCAATTTGTTTTATGGCTGGGGAATTTAAAAATCCAGGTAAGGTGCTTCCGCGTGCACTAATTAGTTCTGTTTTCATTGTACTAGCCCTATATACGTTACTTGCCGTTTGTGTTATAGGTTTAATGCCTTTTGAAAAATTAATCAGCACAAATGCAGCTGTATCAGAAGCCGTAAAGTATATCCCAGGACTGTCTGATATTGCCTCCTCATTTGTAGCTGTTACGGCTATTATCGTTATTTTGGGGTCATTGAGTTCCTGCATTATGTTCCAGCCGCGTTTAGAATATGCGATGGCAAAGGATGGCTTATTTTTCCAACGCTTTGCAAAAGTTCATCCGAAGTATGAAACGCCAAGTTTTTCAATTATTGTTCAAGTAACCTATGCCTGTATCCTCGTGATGTTTAGTAATTTAACAGCATTACTCGGGTATTTCACGCTTATCCAATTGGTTATTAATATACTAGATTTTGCGGCCGTCTATAAATGCCGGAAAAGAGATGATTATAAACCAGTATATCGAATGCCAGCGTGGAGATTAACAACGATTCTAGCTATTCTTGGTGCGTCATGGTTGGCATGGGGAACATTCACTTGGGCTCCATGGCAAGGAATGGCAGCCGCATTTATCGTCATTGCTACAGGACTTCCTGTTTACTTCTATTGGGAAAAGAAATATGGTTCGAAGATAGAGAAAGACAGTAACTCAGTCGCTTAAAAAAGAGACAGGGGAGTTAGAAACTCTTTAACTAACTTCCTTCCTTTTAAAAAATATACAAATATAAAGCTTTATAAAATGGAATTGATTAGTTCTCGATTCCAATAAGAGGAGGAAACATGGATGTTGAAATTTGATGAAGAGTTATTTCTGAAACTGGTAGAAAAAGAGGGCCTTGAGTTTAGAGGTCAAATTGAAGACATGGTTGATGGAATCTCAAAAAGAGGATACAGTAATCTTTTCTTAATCGGTGCGGGTGGAACGATTGCGATGATGTATCCTTATGAATATATTTTAAAGTCAAACTCTACGATTGATGTTCATGCAGAGATTGCAGCTGAATTCATGGTAATGAACAATAAGCATTTTAGCAAAGACTCTGTGTGTATCTTTACATCTGTATCAGGCACAACCAAAGAAACAGTTGCAGCCGCAGAATTTTGTAAAGAAAGAGGAGCCACAACCATCGCTTTAGTTGCTGAGCCCAATACTCCTTTAACACAAATTGTCGACCACTGCATCACAACAGGTTCTGAAAAACATTCATTTGATACTTTCTTTATGCTGCTATACATGGTGGTCTTCCGTTTCATGTATAACAACAATGAATTTCCGCAATATGAGCAATTTACCAAGGAAGTTTCATTACTTCCAAGAGCCATTCTAAGTGCAGTGAAGGCTTTTGATAAAAAAGCAGAGGAATTCGCAATTAAACACAAAGATACGGATTACCACATGATGGTTGGTTCTGGTAACTTATGGGGTAACACTTATTCATACGCGATGTGTATCTTAGAAGAAATGCAATGGATTCATGCAAAATCGATTCATGCTGCAGAGTTTTTCCATGGAACCCTTGAACTTGTTGTCGAAGATACAAGTGTAATTTTATTAAAAGGTGAAGATGAAACTAGACCACTGATGGACCGTGTAGAGAGATTCGCTGAGCAGATTACTAAAGAACTCACGGTTATTGATACGAAAGACTTCGAAATGGAAGGTATTAGCGATGAATTCAGGAAGCACTTTGCAGTTAGTATTAACTGGTCCGTCCTAAGCCGGATTAGTGTTCACCTAGAACGTATAAGAAACCACTCCTTAGATCTTAGAAGATATTATCGAGTAATGGAATATTAAGACCAACAATGAGCACTACATCGTAGTGCTCGTTTCTTCCATTTCAGCATTAATGATCAGAAAGAAGGGGAAAAGGATGAGAATTGCAACAGTCGGAGATAACTGTATGGATGTTTATCAAGCAAGCGGGCAGGTCTACCCTGGAGGTAATCCTGTAAATGTAGCTGTTTATTTAAAGGAATTAGGTGCCGATTCAGCTTATATTGGCTGGGTTGGTTCCGATACATACGGTGATAGAATGATTCAGGCAATCAGAGAGAAAGGAGTAGATACGACGCATCTATCCCAGAAGGAAGGAACAACAGCCGTTACATATGTTGAATTAATAGGCAATGATCGTAGCTTTGGGGAATACGATGAAGGAGTAACGGCTAACTTTACCTTAACAGAAGAAGAACTCGACTTTATTGGAACACATCAACTTGTCCATGCGGGGATATGGGGGCATGTTGAAGGGTATTATTCACTTTTTAAAGAGAAGGGGTTATCTACTTGCTTTGATTTCTCAGATCAATTAGATCATAGTTTAGTAAAAACCTTATCACCGTTTGTTGATTATGCATTCTTCTCATACAAGCAGGACGATGCATATATTCGTCAGTTTTTAAAGGAGGTCAACAGCGTCGGTTCTAAAATTGCTGTAGCAACCTTAGGTGAAAATGGATCGCTAGCCTATGATGGTGGACAATTTTATCAATATGGAGTCGTTGAAGCGGATGTAGTCGATACAATGGGAGCCGGAGATTCGTTCATTTCGGGTTTTATTTATGGAAGATTGAAAGGCCTCTCTATCAACGAATGTTTAAAGTTGGGCACAGAGACAGCATCCAAAACGATTAGATATTTCGGTGCATGGTGACTAGGACGGGCAATCAAGGTATAATAGACAGTATATAATTTATTGACGGATAAGGATGAAGTAAGCTATGAATTTAAATCCTTCAACCCCCCAGCCTCTCTATATGCAAATAAGGCAAATGTTGAAGAATGACATTCAGCACGGAAAATATAAACCGGATGAACAGATCCCTACAGAAGCAGAACTTTGTGAAATATATAATGTAAGTCGGATTACCATCCGGAAGGCAATTGAGGAATTAGTGAAAGAAGGAACCTTGACACGGATTCCGCGCAGAGGCACCTTTGTTGCATCCAATAAGTTTCATAATGAATTGTTATCCGTAAGTGGATTCTCAGAGTTTAGTCATCAACTGGGCATGATTCCAAATTCTCGGATTTTAAGAAGTGAAGTTATCCCTGCAACTGAAGAAGTGGCAGGTCATCTCCTCATTGAAAAAGGAAGTCCCGTTCTTGAACTTGAGCGGCTCATGTATGTAAACGGCCGTCCACTTTTCTATGATATTGCACATTATTCGTTGATGCATTTTCCAGATTTAGAAAAGAAAATTACAGGGGATGAATCCACCTATAAGATCCTTTTAGAGGATTACCAAACAGAAATAGTTAGTAACGACAAAATTATTGATGTGATTGGTGCGACAAAAGAGTATGCTAAGTTATTAGAATGTGATATTGGGGCTAATCTTTTTAGGATTTTAAAAATTGCTTTTGATGCAAACGATCAACCTGTCCACCTATCTACATTTATGTGTGAGACAAATAAAGTAAATTTGACTGTGCACCGAGCTAAATAATGAGTGCCAAAAGGCTAAGAGACACCTTGACCGAAGTCATTGGGTGTCTCTTTTATTTCAAGCTTCATCATACGTGTATATGGTTGCTTTTGCTTTGTATTATACTAAAATGAACTTAAAAAGCTTTCCAAACTCAAATACATCTTTTTATAGTGTTTGCAACAGGAGGATTATTACAGTGACTACAGAAGGGACATTTAATGGTGCCGATGGAATCGAACTATTCTTTAGAGTGATGGAACCATTAACAGATCCAAAAGCAGCGGTTATTATCGTTCACGGGCATGGTGACCATAGCGGCGGAATGCAGAATCTTTTCACAAGACTGGTTAATAGTGGATATGTAGTTTATACGTTTGATTTGCGCGGTCATGGAAAAAGCTCCGGTAAAAGGGGATTTATCCAATCATGGGATGAATTTAGAGGAGATTTACATGAGTTTCGAAACCTCGTTGCGCTGGATCTGCCTGAACAGCCTTTGTATATTGTGGGGCATAGCCTTGGCGGCTTGATTACTCTTGAATATGCCTTGGATCATAGTGACGGCATTTCTGGGATTATTGGTATATCACCGGCCATATCATACGAAGTGAAACCGTTAGAGCAGTTAGGTATAACCATTATGGGTAAGGTTAAACCAGATTACAGTATCAATAAATCTCGGAGAATCTTTTTGATGAAGAAAAATACAGCAATGCGTGCTAAGTACTATTCTGACCGCTTGCGTCACAATATCGTTACACCAGGATTGGGAAGTGGATTGATTCAAGCGATTTCACGCCTAGAAAATCAGGAACAGTTGATTAAACTGCCGATATTATTGCAATACGGACTTAACGATAAAATTACACCACCAACAAAACTAAACCAATTTTTTCACCGAGTGGCCTCTAAGGATAAACAGCTATATGAGTACCCTAGGGCCAAACATCGTCCCTTTGATGAAGAGGGAAAAGAGAAGTTTTTAGGAGACTTGGTCGGATGGTTAGACGGTCAGATTGATAAAAAACAAAAGGTGCGTTACCGGGAGAGTGTTTAAGGTATAGTAAGAGGAATTTTGCCTGAATACAGAGAAAAGAGTGTTTACATTTTCCATAGAATGTGAAGATTTTCAAGAAAAAGCGGAGATATCCCCGCTTTTTTGCGTTTTGTCATCGATTTGTCCCATCAATGGGCGAATTTTTAAGGTTAATGAGCGAATATTGGGTTATAATGAGCGAATTTTAGACCGTATCGAGCGAATCTAGTGTTTCAATGAGCGAATTGAATTTTATAAACTGTTGGTACCGCCAAATGCAATGCAGTAGTTATCGGGGTCTACAATCGCAAATTCTTTCCAAGGTCCGGAATCAGAATCAATCCAAGGCTCGATAACAATTTTTGCTCCGTTCTCCTTAAATTCAGCATAAAGTTCATCAAGTGCTGTCCAATTTTCAACAAAGCAATAAATATCATAGGTTGACTGCCTAGCCCCTTTTGCAGGTTTGTTGGGACATACATCTTCTGGCGAATTTGCTTGAAGCAACTTAACTCCAAGTCCGGTGAATCCATCGCGAATCGCCCACCAATCCGTTACCTTCACATTTGAGAACATTCCGATAAAAAGTCTTTGATCTTTCTAAATTTGAAACTAGCAAAACCTTTAATGAACTGTGAATTTGTTTAGACATTGGGGTACCTGCTTTCAAATAAATTTATATAATTACTGCTTAATAATTACATTATTTCATGATATTTACAATATATTTCCAAGTTTTATTGACAGAATAATATAATGGTTCTATTATTTTATTGTTAACCTTTGTATGATTTAAGTTTACAATAGAAAAAAATGGTTGGTACTTTGGTAATTTATCAGATTATGTGGAAATTGTAAAAATGGAGGGATAAAGATGAATAAATGGATGGAGCTTGCAGACAGAGTGTTAGATGGGTTTGAAATTACAAATCAGGAGGCCCTTTCAATATTAGAATGTCCGGATGATGATGTTCTTCTGCTAATGCACGCTGCTTTTCAAATCAGAAAGCGATATTATGGAAAAAAGGTAAAACTTAATATGATTATGAATGCGAAATCTGGTCTCTGTCCTGAAAATTGTGGCTACTGCTCTCAATCTTCGATTTCGAAAGCACTGATTAATTCTTATAGAATGGTAGATAAGGATACTATACTTGAAGGCGCAAAACGTGCACATGATTTAAATATAGGGACGTACTGTATTGTGGCTAGTGGCAGAGGACCATCTAATAAAGATGTTGCACACGTAGTGGAGGCAGTTAAAGTAATAAAGGAAACATATGGATTGAAAGTTTGTGCCTGTCTTGGACTGCTAAAACCAGAGCAAGCGAAGCAGCTGAAAGAAGCAGGGGTCGATCGTTACAATCATAATATCAATACATCAGAGCGCAATCATTCAAACATCACAACATCACATACATACGATAATCGAGTAAATACGGTGGAAACGGTAAAAGAATCCGGAATGTCTCCATGTTCAGGTGTCATTGTAGGGATGAAGGAGACAAAGCAAGATGTAGTCGATATGGCAAACAGTTTAAAAGCTTTGGATGCGGATTCCATTCCAGTTAATTTCTTGCATGCGATTGATGGTACTCCTTTAGAAGGAGTAAAAGAACTAAACCCACTTTATTGTTTAAAGGTCTTGGCGTTATTTCGTTTTGTTAATCCAACAAAAGAAATTCGGATTTCAGGTGGACGGGAAGTCAACCTTCGTTCACTACAAGCATTGGGTTTATATGCGGCCAATTCCATCTTCGTCGGTGATTACTTAACAACTACTGGACAAGAAGAATCGGAAGATCACAAAATGTTACTTGATTTAGGATTTGAGGTTGAATCCGTAGAAGAAATGAAAGCGAGCTTAAATTAGAGGTTTATTCTAATACTAAATCAAAGTAAAGAGGCACCCAGGCCGAAGTCACTGGATGTCTCTCCTTTTTCATAACCATCCTCCAATCTCCAAAACCGTCAGGACAATTTCAATGACAATTAGAGTTACGATGATCCATTCCACGAATAATCCTCGAATTGAATGGCTGATGGTGGAAAAACCGTCCATGATATTATACAGAATCTCCGTTTTGCTTTTCAATATTCTATAACGATCATTCAATTCAAAAAACTCCACCATTCTATCGTAAAAATCGCTAGCTGCGCTGCTCGTCCAGGTAATATCAGGCTTATCCAAAATCATGATATAAGCAAGGGTATTGTATTCGTGACGGACGATTTTTGCCGTAGTTCGGGCCAGCTCCTTGTTGCCAATTCGCAGGTTACCTTTCTCCAGTCTGTCGATCATGGTTTCGAGTTTGTCATGGATTTTCCCAAGTTGCTCCTCCGTTTTTTCCAGCGCCACGGATTTTGCAATGACTGTAGAAATTAATTCAGGGTAAAAATCCTCATATTCAGGCACAACCACATATTCATCGGTTAATTCCAGATTCTCTGATTCACTAATATGAAGGCAGTAATCGTCGCTATACCTGTCCACTTGTCCGATGTCGAAATCCGGTTCAAAGGAATGGATGTAGTGCAATAAGGTCTTGGTCTCATTATCGTGGGAATGATTAATGAAGACAATGCTGCCAAAAGAAAAAATTAGCACCATTTGCGTATCGTCCACATCTTTATTGAGAATCGATTCTAGAATAGATTCTCTTAGGATTAAAGGTTGTTCCCAGGTGAATTTTTTAGGAATTCCGCAATGGATCGCAATTTTGTTCAAGTCAATTTCATGAGTCACGGCAAATGCTTTAAAGGTAATTTCTTTCACTTTGATCACCTTTCCAGTGAATTGTCCTTTTTTCGATTGTATTCTATTCTTTACAAAAACATGCTTGGGCAATTCTGGGAGGTGGTATTTTAGATTACTAAATTAGAGACAGTAACGGATAATACTATTCTTGTACTAGTAGGAATAAATTATATTTATAATTGATAAAAAGGAGGGAGGCAAATTCATGAAAAGATTAGCTGTTTTCTGCGGTTCAAGTCTCGGCGCTTCGAAGGCGTATAGAGAGGGGGCAATTCAATTAGGAAAAGAGTTAGTAAAACGAAACATTACATTAGTATACGGTGGCTCAAGTATAGGGTTGATGGGTGCAGTCGCAGATACTGTAATTAGCGAAGGCGGTCACGCAATTGGTGTTATACCGAGAGTATTGGAAGAACGTGAAATATCCCATAAAGGATTAACAGAGTTAATTAAAGTGGAGACCATGCACGAGAGAAAAGCAAAAATGGCCGATTTGTCGGATGGATTTGTTGTTTTACCTGGCGGAACCGGAACGCTTGAAGAATTCTTCGAAATGTTCACCTGGGGGCAGATTGGTTTACATCAAAAGCCATGCGGCTTGCTTAATATTGAACATTATTATGATCCATTGCTCAGTCTGTTTGACCATATGATTGACCAAAAATTCTTGCAAGAAAAATTCCGTTCAATGGCAATTATTGAAGAAAAATCAGATGAATTACTAGATAAATTTATTAACTATCAACCACCAACCATAAAAACATACGAATAATAAAAAATCAGGAAATCATTCACGATTTCCTGATTTTATTTGGTTATTTAATAGATAACCACCGGTTCATATGTGCTGAGATTATTATATACGGTTCTCATAGCACTAGGCGGTGTATTAACGCAGCCGTGCGATCCTGCATTTAAGTAGGCATTACTTGCCCAGTTTGACCGAAAGCCGGCATCGTGAAATCCTTGTCCATCATTCGTAAAAGGTGCCCAATAATCAACTTGTACTTCATAACTCGGTTTTCCTCCGAGCTCTCTGCCCGTTAATGTGGCAGGTGTTCGTTTATAGAGGATATACCACACTCCCTTTGATGTATCATTACCAGTGCTGTGTTTACCGGTTACGACATTTGTGGTGATGACTAATTTCCCCTTTTTATAAATCCAAATACGCTGCTCTGCAATCGACACTTCCGCATATGTATCGCCGATGCCATTGTTTGTTGTGGTATCGTAACCGTAGCCTTCACCACTCCAGCCATGTCCGATCGTATTAGATGCAGAAACGGAGGCCTTTCCTTTTTCAAATGCTGACTTAACCTGTTTGGTTTCTTTGTCCACGTCTAATGCCCAGCCATAGCCTTGCCCTTTAACTGTAATGACTGAACCTGAGTGGGTCTTAAATTTAAAGTTTTTATCTAATGTAGATTGGGCTTCATTAATTTCTGCAATTTTCTCTTTAATATTGGTTTTGTCAATCTTAACCTTTAAATCTTTTGAAATAGAAGCATTTTTAATTAATTCACTGCCTTTTAAAGAATAAACCTTGTCCTGGACTTTATACTCAACGGTTTGTTGAAGAAGCTCTTGCAATTTTTTCTCTTCATTCTTTACAATCGTGCTGTCTTCTTTTATTGGCTGGATGTATACAGGGTTCAAATGGATTTCACTAGTATATCCATGCTTATCGAAGTCTTTTAATAGGCTGGCAACATCATACTGCTCACCATTTATACTTTTTGAGATGATAACTGTACCTTGCTCCAAAATAGCCTTCGCATCTTTAGGCGGAGTTAAATTCTTATTCATTGATACGAGCTTCTCTTCGACTTGTTTCTTCATTTCTTGGCTGCGATACTGATCGATGTTACTCGGCAATAATGAATATTCTTTCACCTTTGAAGAAGGAAAAAGTGACCACTGGCTTTTTAATAACTTTTTAACGCCCGGCAAATCCTCCTCCGTAAATTCCATCTTCGTATCTTTTCCATCTAAAATTTGTTGTTGTCCGACATAGACCTTATTTGTTAAGACAGATGATTTTAATTTATTGAGTGCTTTATCAGCAGTTAGTCCTCCGACATTTGTGCCATTAATCTCAATATGTGCATTAAAGTAATTTGCCTGATAATAGCTCATTGCCGCAAATATGATCGCGATGATAACGATTATACCTGTTGTAATGAATTTCCAGTTCTTATACCATTTCGTTGATTTTACCCGCCGTTGACCTATTTCTCCTACTGATTCTTTCGACACAGTTTCCACTAATATTCCCCCCGCATACCTAACAACCCAGCTATCGACGTCCTTCGACTTTTAGCTCTTGGTTTTCCAAACTACAATATATTATATTATACTTTAATTTTAATACTATTCTACTAGATTTAATAGTGTGAACTTTGTCACATTTTGTCTAAGGGTGAAATTTT
>NZ_JBALSN010000213.1:0-3336 GCF_036966985.1 Neobacillus drentensis
ATCTAATGGTCTATCAGTTATAAGTTCTATATTATTGAAACCTGCCACTCTTTGTCCGTTAAAACTTACAGCGGCAAATCTTGATGATACATTCAGAATCGGATCGCCCAGTGTTTTCCAAACTGCCCCACCCCATCCTGCTTCAAAGGCTCTCTGTACCTGATAGCCAGAGTTGGTCGGCGGTGCTGACGCCAGCCAGAATGGGTTAGGAGATTTAATCCCTGCAAGATCGATACGTAAATCAGCCATCTATTTTTCTCCCCTCTATTTTCATTTGAGATATTAGTTTGCCGTCCCGACGAAGGAAGATTGCTTATGAATCGCATAAGCCACATCTTTCCCTTGTTGCGCAGCTGTAACAACCATGGCGTCACCGTTTCCTTTTCCAAACACAACATCCCCGCAGGCAAATACTTTTGGGTTGGAAGTTTGAAAGTTCTCAGAGTCGACCTTCACAACCCCGCCATTATGCTCTATGCCGAACTCTTCAATCAGATTGAGGTGCCGGGTCTGACCAATCGCTTTCACCACGGCATCGACCGGAAGGACATGCTCTGATCCTTCAATAGCTGTTGGACGTCGTCGACCATCTTTTTCAGGCTCGCCAAGTTCCATTTTGATACACTCAATGCCAGTCACCTTACCATTTTCATCACCTATAATCCGTTTTGGAGCCGTTAACCAGCGGAATTCCACACCGTCCTGTTTGGCAAATTCATATTCAAAGTCATAGGCGGTCATTTCTTCTTCCGTTCTTCGATATAAGATTTTGACGTTTTCTGCTCCTAACCGGACAGAACAGGTCGCCCCATCAATCGCAGTATTTCCTGCCCCAATGACAACAACGCGTTTTCCAACAAAATCTTCAGATAACTGACCGCTTTTAGTTGCTTTAACAAATTCAATCGCATCATAAACACCCGCAAGGTTTTCACCTTCCACACCAAGGTTTGGTACATGTGCCATACCTACTGCCAGGATGATATAATCGAAATTTTCAGTAATTTCTTCTGCAGATATATCCTTACCGACCAACGTGTTAGTTCTAATATCGACATTCAATTTCTCAACCTGTTCAACTTCCCAGAAAGAAATTCTTTGCGGTAACCGGAAAGAAACAATTCCGTATGTATTTAAACCGCCCGCTTTCTCGGAACCTTCAAAGATCGTAACCTCGTATCCTAATCTTGCAAGTTCTCTTGCTGCGGAAAGTCCAGCCGGCCCCCCGCCAATTACAGCCACTGTCCTTCCGTTAGATTGACCTGGTTGAAAAAGTGTCTGATTATTGATCATTGCCCAATCAGTAGCATATCTTTGTAAATTGCCAATCATAATTGGTTTAGTAGAGTGATTTAGGACACAAGCCCCTTCACATAATTCTTCAGTAGGACATACCCGCGAACAACTTGCACCGACAGGATTGGATGACATGATTGTTTTGGCAGATCCTAATAAGTTTCCTGAAGCTATTTTTTTAATAAAAGTAGGAATATCAATACCTGTTGGACATGCTTTAATACACGGAGCATCATAGCAATAGAGGCAGCGATTAGATTCTTCAACAGCCTCTCGGTTTGTCAGCCCACTTTCCACTTCTAGAAAGTTCTTTTCAAGATTAGATAGGGAAATACGCTGCATTTTATCATTCACCATAGAGAAACCTCCTTCATTTATATATCGATTTTTCAAAACTTTTGAAGGCAGAAAGTTGTCCTTTTTTTTTACTGGAATTAAAATGTAAGCGCTTTAATAATTGAATACTACCAAAAAGGGACCAACTCCTTTTGTGCATATATGTATTTCGCAGAAAATTCTGCATCTTATTTTAATTTTACAGACTGCTAATAGGCATTTCACCTGACAATCTGTAAAATGATGCATGCAATAAATTAACCATTATGTAAAAAGTAAGATGTCTTTTAAGAATGTAGAATCAGAGAGGGAGCATTGATGTATGTTCGCATTAAAAGGGAATAATAGATAAAGTATTAACAGAGGGCAAGCTTTTTTGGATTCTTTCCTGAATACTTTTTCAATTTAACATAATGATACCAAAAAAATTGTAATAATCTATCGAATTGTCAATTTTTCTTACATACTTTATTTGGTGGCTCTGGAGGGTATAATCATCTGAATTTTACTTGTATAATTGGACTTCTTCTCGCATAAACAAACAAATTCATTGATGCAGTACGAGTAAAAACTTCTCGACATTTTCTACTATTTTGCATTTCAGTTCTCCCGAAAAAAAGTGTACCAGCCGTAATGGAGGTACACTTTGAACTATCTAAATCAGAAAATATTTAGCTAACTCGACCACCATTGCTCCCATTCTTTCCTTTTCAGGAACCACAATTCTTTCGATTCCCTCATCTTTTAAAGCTGCTTCGGTTACTTTTCCAACCGCTCCAGCAACGACATTATTATTGAAAGCGGCCACGATATCTGCATTGATGTTATGTTCTCTTGCATATTCAAAAAGCGAGTGCACCTGTGTAGCAGTGGTAAAACAAACCGCGTCACACTTATCGAACTGTAGTTCATGTATTAACCGATCTACTACCTCATTATCAGGTGCAATATGCTGATATGGAAGGATTTTTTTTACAGTTGCCCCGCGATCTTCTAAGAATGTTGTTAATGCAGGTGCTGTTTCGCCATGGAGTTGAACCATAACTCTTGTTCCAGAGAAATCAACGTTTTCGAGTGCTAGTGCTAATCCTTTCGTTGTTCCATCCACATCAACCACATGTGGTTTCAGATCATATTTTTTCAGAGCAGACAGTGTTTTGTACCCTCTCGAGGCGATCTTGGCTTCACGAATATTCTTTAAAAATAAATCACTTAATCCAAGTTTTGCTGCTAAATCCACAAGTGTCTCAAAGCCAATCCCAGTGGTGAAAATGACCCAATCGGCCCCATTTTCCACAAATTCACGTACATTTGGTTCTACTTCTTTCTCCGCTAAAAATACTGTCCCTTGAAGTGGACGAACGAGAGGAACGCCTCCCTGTTTTTCAATTAGTGTACTTATTTCTTCTATCTTTCGCGAACCACAGATAACGACTTGTTTTCCAGTCAAACCCTTTTCCATCGTACTTACCTCTCAGACTAAATAATAATATTTTTTTCTTTTGCGATTTGTTCGATCTTATCCGAAGGATATATATTCATCCCACTTTTACCAACTCTCGCTACTACTGCCATTGCCGTTGCAACGTTTTTAGCTTCAATGGCTTTATAAGTTCGTAATGGACCAACCATGAGTACATTGATAATAGCACTTGTTTTTGCGGCAATTTTTTCCCCGAAGCGAAATTCTTTTCTGTCCCCTAA
>NZ_JBALSN010000213.1:3419-3627 GCF_036966985.1 Neobacillus drentensis
ATAAAAAATACTGGATTTAGCATTTGATCCCATTGCGGTAATAATAAGAAATTTCTCTACCTCACTTCTTTTCGCTATTTTAGCTGCCTCGACTGGATATTCATAATCTACTTTTCGAAAAGCTTCTTTGCTTTTTGCTTTTTTAATTGTCGTTCCTAAACAGCAAAAGACGTCCGTCACCTGAAATAATTCTCGGTATGTATGAAGT
>NZ_JBALSN010000214.1:0-1517 GCF_036966985.1 Neobacillus drentensis
AGAAGTGAAAAAAGAAATGCTATTAATTTTGACGTCATGGAAGGGTTGGCAGAAGCAATAAAAAGATCTTTGCACCCTGATATTAAGGCACTTGTTATTACCGGAGAACATGATCGTGCTTTTTGTTCAGGTGGAGACTTATCTGTTTTTCACTCCCTTCGCACAAAGGAAGAAGCATATGGGATGCTCTCAAAAATGGCCAATATCCTTTATTCGCTGCTTACACTGCCTATTCCGACGGTTGCTCTCATTAATGGAACAGCCGTTGGCGGCGGTTGTGAACTTGCAGCTGCCTGCGATTATCGCTTAGCGAGAGAAGGTATATTGGCAGGGTTTATCCAAGGGAAGCAAGCAATAACAACGGGATGGGGCGGAGGTTCAATTTTAGCAGAAAAGTTGCCTGTTGCTAGTGCAATGAAGCTCTTAATGGAAGCAGAACTCCAATCAGCCTCATATTTAAAAGAAATTGGGTTTATTAACTCTCTATATACTGATCAATCTCTTCAGGCTTGTGAAATATACCTTGGACAAATGATATCTAAGGATGTAAATGTACTAAAATCCTATAAAAGGATTTGGATTAGAAAGTGGGAAGAAACTAAACTGCGCGAAAGAATAGAGGAAGAGGTTAGAAATTGTGCTATCCTGTGGGAAAGCGATACCCATCATGAGTATGTAAATGCGTTTCTACGAAAAAACAATGAATAAAGATGAAAAACACAGGGCTTGATTAAGTCTATCTTTTCTAGTAGATGCATATGTATTATAAAAACACTAGGAGGGATGATTTAATGTCACCGACTCGACAAGATGCATGGTCCCAAGATGAAGACTTGTTGCTTGCTGAGGTTGTGTTACGACACATCCGGGAAGGCGGGACGCAACTGCAAGCATTCGAAGAAGTAGGGAAGCAGCTCACGCGTACTTCAGCAGCCTGTGGCTTTCGTTGGAATTCGTTTGTTAGAAAACAATATAAATCAGGCATTGAGCTGGCTAAAAAGCAGCGAAAAGAGTTAAAAAAACAGCCAGTGTCGAATGAAATAGAAACCTATGAAGAACCAGTTAAAGTAGAAGCTGTTCCTTCACCAACAGGAAATGAACAGGGAAGCACGATTTCATTTACGGCGGTGATCCATTATTTAGAGGGGCTTCAACAAAAAGCACAAGCCTCATCCAACAATGAAGCGGAACGGAAGAAATCTAATGAAAAAATCAAAGAGTTGGAAAAAAAGGCATACTATTTGGCCGCAGAAAACGAAAGATTATCTAAAAATTTAAAAGCAATCGAAGAGGACTATCGATCATTAATTGAAATTATGGAGAGAGCTCGGAAAATGGTAGTTCTTCAAGATGAGGACCGACAACAAAAAGTTAAATTCCAAATGGACAAAAACGGTAATCTTGAAAGAGTAGAAAAGTAGAAAAAGCGGACCCAATGTCCGCTTTTTCATCGTTTAGAAGATATATTTATTGTATTGTAGATAATTGTAATAGCTCTCTGAATCCAGCTCCAGCAC
>NZ_JBALSN010000215.1:0-580 GCF_036966985.1 Neobacillus drentensis
TTATAAATGAGATAGAAAACAATTAAATAAGTAACAAGCTTCATCTCTGGGTATCTTAATAATATTTACTTGAAAAGGATACCTTAATATTAAGGGGGAACTGTCATGAAACTTACACACGAGCAGGCAATTGAGTTACACGGATTTAATAACTTGACGAAATCGTTAAGTTTTAATATGTATGACATTTGTTTTACGAGAACTAGGGAAGAGCGTGAAGCTTATTTAAAGTATATTGATGAACAATACAGTGCGGACAGGCTTCAAAAAATATTAAAGCATGTTTCAGATATCATTGGTGCTCATGTCTTAAATGTTGCGAGTCAGGACTTTGAACCGGCTGGGGCAAGTGTGACCCTGTTGGTTTCTGAAGGTCCGGTTGCGAATGCGCCAGATGAATCATTTGAAGAGTCACCTGGACCACTGCCAGAATCGGTAGTTATGCAGTTGGACAAGAGCCATATCACGGTTCATACATACCCTGAATTTCACCCGGATGAAGGAATCAGTACATTTAGAGCGGATATTGATGTATCCACTTGTGGAGAAATTTCACCGCTTAAGGCGCTTCATTATTTGA
>NZ_JBALSN010000215.1:719-13727 GCF_036966985.1 Neobacillus drentensis
TATCCCTGATGATGTTGGTGAATTATTCGATATGATTGACGTCAATGTTTATCAAGAGCATATTTTTCACACGAAATGCAAACTGCGTGAATTCGATTTAAATAATTATTTATTTGGATATACCAAAGACACTTTAACCCCTGATGAACATATTGAAATTACTGAGCGGTTAAAGATCGAGATGGATGAAATTTTTTATGGGAAAAATATTGTTCAATAGCATGTTAAGAAGCAGAAATATAAAGACAGTGGTGTAGATCAGGTCTACGTGACCCAAACAGAATTAGAATCAAGACAAGGGTCACGTAGAAGGAGTCTACGTGACTTAAATAATGTTAGAATCAGGATTACAGTCACGTAGAAAGGGGCTATGTGACCCAAAAAATATAGGATCAGGATTAAAGTCACGTAGAAGGGGTCTACGTGACCCAAACAATATCAGAATCAAGATTAAAGTCACTTAGATGCAAACAGCCTTAAAAAAATCCGCTTGACGTGCAACCAAATGGTGTTATATAGTATTTTTATGAAACCAAAAGGTTTCGCAATTCGCAGCAAAATCTGAGGAGGCAAATTATTAATGAGTAACGAGTCACAGGCAACATTAGAGGATATAAAGTATACGATTGTTTATAATGCTCCGATTGCAAAAGTATGGGATGCAGTGGCTACAGCAGAGGGTCTAAGTGCTTGGTTCATGCCGAATGATCTTCAGGCAGTTGAAGGTCATGAGTTTCATTTAAATGCAGCACAATTTGGTATGTCGCCATGTAAGGTAACACATGTTGATCCTCCAAACCGTCTATCTTTTAACTGGGGTAAAGATTGGACACTCACATTCGAACTAAAAGAACTAGATGATAAAACGGAGTTAACATTAATTCATGGAGGTTGGGATGCGAATAAAGTCACTGAATTTGGTCAACCGCATACTCCAATCCGTGAACATATGAATCAGGGCTGGGCAGGTCTTGTGAAAAAATTACAGGGATATGTTGAGGCATAAATGGCAGCTTCCTCGGCAAAGCATGATGTCTTTCAAGCCATCGCTGATCCAACAAGAAGAAAGCTGTTAAAACTGCTTAGCAAAGAAGAGATGCCTGTAACGGCAATAAGTGAGCATTTCCCGATAAGCCGTACTGCTGTCTCTAAGCATCTCCGTGTATTAGCGGAGGCGGGGCTGGTTAATGAACGGAAAGCGGGAAGGGAAACAAGGTACAAGCTTGAGCCGGAACCTTTAGTTGAATTAAAAGATTGGCTCCAATATTTTGAACTATTTTGGGAAAATAAATTGTCGGCACTTAGGCTATTTGTCGAGACAGATGTAACCGAAGTCGAACATCTTCATCCAGCGAAGGAAAAGCCTGAGGACAAATAGCATAAAAAAAGTGATACCCATGTAATGTTGGGTATCACTTTTTTAGTCCCTAATGAGAAGCCTCCACAGAAGGTTTGGAATGTTGAAGGTGACTTGTCACCCATCCAATACCTCCAGCTATTACTAGATATAAAAGTAAGATTAGTATTTGCTGTTGAAGCCTTGCCCAATCTCCTAGCGAGATCACCTCTTGGAAGCTCCGTAATGAATGAGCCATTGGTAAAATGCTTCCGATCTTGCTAAGGGCAGGATTACTCAATTCACCTGGGAATGTCCCACCACATGTTGCTAATTGTAAAACTAACAGTGTGACAGCCATAAATTTCCCTGCAACTCCAAACACGGTCACTAACATAAGGATGAACGTCATGAAGGTTAGGGATACAATGATGCTGGATAAAATAAACATTGGTATACTTGCCACATGTACTTTAAATCCAAAAAGTACGACCAAATCTACAAATAAGACCTGAATTAATGCAATCAAGTACTTCAGCCCGAGTTTATTTATAAAATGCTGCGTTCCATTAACCATTAAGTCTTGTCTGCGTCCTAATGGAAGAATGTTCGCTGCCATAATTCCCCCTACATAAAATGCCAGGGACAGAAAATAGGGTGTAATTCCCGTACCATAATTCGGAACCTCAGATAAATCTGATTCTACTAATTTAACCGGTTCAGAAAACATGGAAGTTAATTGATCATTATTATGGATACTTGACGTTTGGTTCGCTGCATCATTTAATTTAGTGGCTAACTCATCTGAACCAACTGTCAATTGATCTAAACCATCTACTAACTGATTGGTGCCGTTGTCCAGTTTACTTCCCCCGTTTGCTAAAGCAAATATTCCATCGTTTAATGAAGCAAAACCATTTTCCCATTGAGAGAAACCATTGGAAAATTGTACAGTTCCCTCAGACAATTTTTTTGCCCCGTTCGATGCATCCTCCATTTTATTACCAAACTGCTTCATTCCATCTTGGACTTTTGTTTGTCCTTGAACTAATTGCTTTGCACCTTGCGCAAGTTGGGCTTGACCACTGCTCAATGAATCAGCTGCTTTTGATAGACCGGTTGACATGGCAGCAATTTGTTGGAAGGTCGCATCATCTTTCATCTCAGGGTGATTTTGCAAAAATTGCTCCACGGCTTCCGTTAAATCATCTGTCGTGTTTTTCATCCCTGCTTGCCCTTGGGATAACTTTTCACCACTCAGAGCTAAAGATTTCATGCCTTCCGTTAATTGCTCCATCCCAGTTTCTAAATTTGCGTGACCGTCAGAAAGCTTTTCCATGCCAGTTGAAAGTGATTGTGAGCCCTCTTTTAAGCCATCAAGCCCCTGAGTTAATTTTTGTTGACCGTTTGAAAGCTGTTTACTTCCATCCTCTAGTTTTTCTGCACCATCATTTAAGCGGTGGACACCATCTGAAAGCTGAACCATTCCAGTTTTGGCATCGATTGTTCCTTGATTAATTTTTGAGGCACCGTCGCCGGCAGCACGTAACCCGTCTGCTAAATCAACAAAATTTGAAAATACACCATCTGCGTAGGATTTCGTAATGCTTGCTGCTATTTTTGCTCTCATTTTTTCCGTTGCGGTAGTACTAATCTGTGAAGCAACGAAGTTTTTCCCTGGATTTATTTTATACTTCAGTTTTGCCTGTTCTGGATGCTCATCCATTAATGTACTGACTTTTTGTGAAAAATCTTTTGGAATCGTCAGCACCATATAATATTTCCCGTCTTTTAACCCTTGATTTGCGGTCTTTTCAGAGAGGAAGGAGAAGTTCAAATCCTTATTTTCTTTTAAGTTTTTGACAAATTCTTTACCTGCCTCAATGGACTTGTTATCCATCAGCGATCCTTTATCTAGATTGACAACAGCGACTGGAAGTTGATCCAACCGTCCATAGGGATTCCAATAGCCCGCTAGAAAGAAACCGGAATATATTAATGGAACTATTAACAGGAATACTAAGGCGATCCGTCCGTGCTTATGATGCCACATCATCTTTAAATCTCTAAATACTAAATGAAATCCTTTCATAATTACCCCTTTGGAATTGAATTATTTAACATAATCACTATGATAAATAGTTTTTAGTATATTGTATAATATATAATTAGTTATCATTTAGTAGCTTTCAAGCTATTGATAGGGGGGCATTATTCATGGAATTTTTACAATTACAGTACTTTCAGACCGTTGCCAGACTTGAGCATATGACCAAAGCAGCTGAAGAACTTCAAATTGCCCAACCCTCATTAAGTAAAACCATAGCTCGATTAGAGGAAGATTTGGGTGTTCCTTTATTTGATCGGAAAAATCGTCAACTTCGACTAAACGAATACGGAAAGATGTTCTTAGAGCGAGTCAATAGGATATTTTTAGAATTAAATGAAGGGAAAAGGGAAATTGCAGACAAGGCACATCAGGGACAAACTCAAATTACTTTAGCGGTCAGTATTCCAAGAGTCCTTCCTGAGTTAATAAGTTCTTTTTTAAAGCATTATCCCGAGGTGAAATTTCAACAAGTCCTCGAGTCCACTTCCACTATGAAAAGCCAACTTGAAAAGGCTGAGATTGATTTTTGTATTTCATCGGTGCCTATTGAGGGGACAGATATCGTTTGGGAACCGCTAATGACAGAAGAGATTTACTTAATTGTTCCGCCCGAACACAGGCTTGCGAGGAAAGAGAAAATATTTCTTCATGAAGTAAAGAACGAGCCTTTTATCGGTATGAATTCAGGTTTCGGGTTTAGAAATCTAACAGATGAATTTTGTCGACAGGCAGGATTTGTTCCAAATATTGCTTTTGAAGGGGATGAACCGGGGGTAATAGGGGATTTGGTTCAACAAGGATTAGGGATTGCTTTCATTCCCGAAATTTCTTGGATTCATCGTTTGAACCCCTTTCCAAATAAACTGAGAATTATTGAACCCAAATGCAAACGAACCATTGGGTTGGGCTGGTCAAAGAGGCGTTATTTATCTGAGGCAAGTCAACAATTTCGTCAATATGTGATCGAATACTTTTCGAAGATATCTGTGTGAAACAGCAAAAGGCCAGCAAATAAAAATTGCTGGCCTTTTCTGTATCTATTAAACGGGAATTTTATTCTGCCCATTTTTTCTAACAAGAAAGGAGAGAATGATCAGCAAGCCAACTGTCGCTAAGCTTACCGATGCACCAATAATATTATTTGGATTAAACACAAATCCAATAAAGATAATACTTAAAGATACAAGTGCGAATATGGTCGTATATGGAAACCATTTTACTTGGAAAGCCGGTTGATTCTTGTAAAGTGGTCTTAGTTTTAACTGCGCTGCACAAATACTAATCCAGAGTAACATGACTGTAAACCCTGGAATGGTCATAAGATAGCCGATAACCTGACTAGGTGTTAAATAAGCTAGAAAAACACCTGCTAGCATACAGACACTCGTAAGCATAATTCCTGTTAATGGGATTCCCTTTGCAGAGAGTTTTGCCAAAACCTTTGGTGCAACACCACTTTGTGCCATCGAAAATAGCGTTCTTGATGTCGCATAGATTCCTGAATTTGCAGCCGATAGGACGGCTGTCAAAAGGACAAAGTTCATAATGTGTGCTGCTCCTGGTAAACCCGTTGCACTAAAGACCTGAACGAAGGGACTGTCTGTACCAGTAACTTTGTCCCAAGGCATGAGTCCACAAATGATTAGAATTGGTAATATATAAAAAATGATGACACGCCATACAGCACCTTTAATAATTTTTGGCAATACTCGCTCGGCATCCTTTGTTTCGGTTATAGCTACCCCGATTAATTCCGCACCGCCATAAGAAAACATGACGACTAAAAATGCGCTGAACATTCCACCCATTCCGTGCGGGAAAAATCCGCCATGAGCTGTATAGTTAGAGAGTGGATCCTGAATCGAGCTAGGAATAATACCAAAAAGGAGTGAAAAGCCTAAGATAATAAAGGCCACTAGTGCAATGATTTTAATTCCTGCAAACCAAAATTCAAGCTCCCCATAATTTTTTACTTGAGTTAAATTGATTCCTACGATTACAACTGCACAAAGGAAACTTAACAGCCATAAAGGTATCGTAGGAAACCAAAATTGTAGAAAACTTCCCGCAGCTAGTAATTCAACAACCGTAACAAGAGTCCAGTTGATCCAGTAGAGCCATCCGACGATATAAGAAACTTGGAAACCAAATGCTTTGTTTACTAAATGCTGTACATTTAAATTTGGAAAAGCAAGCGCCATTTCCCCTAGGGCTGCCATTATGATAAATAGTAATAGACCGCCAATTAAATAGGCAACGACTACACTAGGTCCAGCAATGGCTAATGTATCGGAACTGCCTTTGAATATCCCCGTCCCAATCATACCAGCCAAAGCAATAAACTGGACATGCCTTGGTAATAATCCTTTTTGTAAGTTCTGATGATTTTTTTTCATGTCTTCTCCCACTATTCTTTTTCACTTAGACGCTTTTAAGCACTAAAGTATTTGTATGATAATAGAACGAAATCAGCTTGTCCATTAACGAAAACCTAAATAGTTTTATTGATTTTCACCTACGGCACCTGTTAAGGAACGGCTTGTAATTTTCCAGTGAGAAGCATTCCATAATGGCTCCCCATTTGAAAACAGGATCGTTTGCGGCGATTCATGTTTGATTTGAAATTTTTCTGCCACTTCATTAGATAATGGACGAGAATCCTGAACGGCTAGGAAATAAGTAGGTACAGACTGATTTTCATTTGCAAACTTTTCATATTCCTTGTAAGCTGCATGGCTAATTGGACATGTTAAACTGTGCTTCAAAAGAAAGAACTTACTCTCCTTTTTTAATACTTCATCAAATTGTTCTACGGTATCAATTTTCTCTAACATGTGTACATTCCTCCAAAAATGAAATAAACGGTGAAGTAATTTTATCACTCCACCGTTTCTATCACAAATAAACTGATTCAACTCATCAATTTTTAAAGTTTAACCTTATTTTCTTCCTCTTCTAATGCCTTTTCTGCTTCTTCAATTTTTCTTCTTATTTCAGTGCTGTCTAAGGTCCCACTTTCGATGGATTTCTTTGCTTTACTTTTTTCTTGTAAGGGCTGAATGGGAATATAGGTTGATTCTGAATCGTCTACCTGTTCGCTCTGATTTGTTATTTTTCCTTTTACCTTATCCAATAGTCCGGTAGATTGCAGGACAATCCCTTGGGACAAGGAGGAACTTTTAGAGACTAATTCATTACTTTTGCTCATAACATTTTCTCTTATTGTCGATGTTTTATCGATAATGGAACCAGCTTGGTTACTAAACCTATTCCGAAGATCTTTTCCCGATTTGGGAGCCAGAAAAAGTGCGGCAGCAGCACCAACTACTCCTCCGATAATTGCACCAAGTAGAAAACTATTGGATGACTCTTCATTTCGAGCTTGATTCGTCTCTCTTGAATCAAAATCCCTATTTGACATCTTCAAATTCCTCCTCTATTTTCTAGTGTGATCTAACTCTCTTACCCTGATTTAAGCTAATCTCATTTTTTTCTTGCTTTCTTGCCTGCCATTTATCCTTTAATTCAAGAATGACATTACTCCATTGCACAATTTGCGAAATTTTTTCTTTGCTTTCCTCAACCTGGGTATCCACTGATTTTGTAATATTTTTTAGTGTTCCATTAAATTTAGTGACTGTTGTGCCCACATCCTTGACGGCATCAACAACACTTGTTAAACTTTCAGTTTTCTCTTTGAGATCATCTGCTAATGCGTTTGTTTTTTGTAAAAGTATGGTCGTTTCAGCTGTTACACCATCTAATTGTTTTTCTAATCCAGCTAATGTTTTTGAAACACTTGTAAGGGTAACTTGAAATGATTTGAGCGTTGTCGATAAAAATATGACAAGCACAAAAAATGCGATTGCTATCAAGGCTACGCTTAAGTATAAAATTATTTGCATAATGCACCTCCGCCTTAATCCTATCAATATGTATATCCCATCACGGATAGATATAAACCTCGCTAATTATCTTATACTACTTCCATATTTTTGTCCTCTTTTCCTGCCGTTTCACTTAAAAAATTTCAACAACATGGTCACAAAAGTTTTATTTTTCAACTTTAAGGCTGGATTCGGTTACAATATGTGAGTAAGGATATAATTTTTTGTTGGAGGCGTTAAGAATGAAAGATCCTCGTATTGAGAAACTAGCAAAAAACTTAATTAATTATTCGATCCAGCTTAAAAAAGGAGAAAAGGTTTTAATCGAGAACTTTGGACTGCAGCGTGAGCTTGTGACCGCGCTCGTAAAGGAAGCCTACTTAGCCGGGGGCTACCCTTTTGTGCTGTTAAAGGACCATCAGGTAGACCGCTCACTATTATTCGGAGCACAAGAAGAGCAATTTAACATGATGGCCGAATTCGAAGCAAATGTAATGAGTAAAATGGATGCATACATAGGTCTTCGGTCCGGTGATAACATCAGTGAACAATCCGATGTCCCGGATGATAAAATGAAAATCCATGGCAACACGATTGGTAAAAAAGTTCATCGCGACATTCGTGTTCCAAAGACAAAATGGGTTGTCCTTCGCTACCCAACTTCTTCCATGGCTCAATTAGCTAAAATGAGTACAGAGGCATTTGAAGACTTTTATTTTGATGTTTGTAACCTCGATTACGGAAAAATGGATCAAGCAATGGATAGTCTGAAAGAGCTAATGGACCGAACAGACAAAGTTCGAATTACAGGTCCAGGAACAGACCTTAGCTTTTCTATTAAGGATATACCAGCCATAAAATGTGCCGGACGATTAAATATTCCTGACGGTGAGGTCTATACAGCTCCTGTTCGCGACTCAGTCAATGGCGTAATTACGTATAACACCCCTTCACCATACCAAGGGTTTACGTTTGAAAATGTGAAGTTAACCTTCAAAGAAGGGAAGATTGTTGAAGCGGAATCAAATGATTCTAGTCGGATTAATAAAATCTTCGATACCGATGAAGGTGCACGTTATATTGGAGAATTTGCTATTGGTGTTAATCCGTTTATCCTTAATCCAATGCAAGATATCTTGTTTGATGAAAAAATTGCTGGCAGCTTCCATTTTACACCTGGGCAATGTTATGATGATGCCTTTAATGGCAACCATTCTAATATCCACTGGGATATGGTTAACATTCAACGGCCGGAGTATGGCGGCGGAGAAATCTATTTTGACGGTGTCTTAATTCGAAAAGATGGCCTATTTGTTCTTCCAGAGTTAGAGGTTTTAAATCCGGAAAACTTAAAATAAAAAGAAGGATGCCAACTACTTGCTGGCATCCTTTCTTTATTATTTCGCTAACTGTTTTTCGTAGGATTCCTGGAATTTTTGAATATCTCCAGCACCCATAAAAATAATGACGCTATTGTCATAGTCATTTAAAACTGAAGTATGTTCCTCGGTAATAACTTCGGATCCTTCGATTCTTGTCTGAAGATCCTTGATTGTTAGTTTTCCATGATTTTCACGGGCAGACCCAAAAATCTCACATAAATAGGCTTTATCTGCTTCTCTTAAACTTTTGGCAAAGTCTTCAAGAAACGCTTGAGTGCGTGAAAAGGTATGTGGTTGGAAAACAGCCACAATTTTACGGTCGGGATATTTTTGCTTTGCCGCATCAATCGTTGCTTTAATTTCAGTCGGGTGATGGGCATAATCATCGATTAATATTTGTGAACCGATTCTTTTTTCGGAAAATCTTCTCTTTACACCTTGGAAGGTCATTAATTGGTCCTTGACTACTTCTACACTAATTTCTTCATAATGACACAGACCGATAACGGCAAGTGCGTTTAATACGCTATGATCGCCAAAGGTTGGAATGGTGAATGTGTCATAGAATGTATTACGAATGAAGACATCAAAAGTCGTTCCAGTGGTTGTCTTCACAAGGTTTTTTGCTTGATAGTCATTTTCCTCGCCAAAACCATAAAACAAGACAGGAACCTTTGCCTGAATTTTCTGAAGCTGTTCATCATCACCATAAGCAAATATTCCTTTTTTCACTTGAATCGCCATTTCTTGAAACGCTGAAAAGACATCATCAATATTTGCAAAATAATCAGGATGATCAAAATCAATATTCGTCATAATCGCATAGTCAGGAAAGTAAGACAAGAAGTGCCTTCTGTATTCACAAGCTTCAAATACAAAATATTCTGAGCCTTCTTTTCCTTTACCTGTCCCATCACCAATTAAAAATGATGTTGGCTTAGCTCCTTCAATCACATGGGCCAGTAAGCCTGTTGTAGAAGTCTTTCCGTGCGCACCAGTAACTGCTACACTAGTAAAGTTTTGCATAAAGTCACCTAAAAACCGATGGTAACGAACAATAGGAAGCCCAAGTTTCATCGCCTCTTGAATTTCCTCATGTGTATCAGGAAAAGCATTTCCTGCAATAATCGTCATTCCTGGCTTGATATTCTCCTTTTGGAAGGGAAGAATGGTAATCCCTGATTGCTCAAGGGCCAGTTGTGTAAAAAAGCGCTTTTCGACATCGGAGCCTTGCACCTTAAATTTCATATCATGCAGAACTTGTGCGAGTGCACTCATCCCAGACCCCTTTATACCGACAAAATGGTAAATAGTCATAGAAGAACCTCCAACAACGTCTATCTGTAAAACAGTATATGACATCTGTCTGTATTTGCTAACAAGAAAACAGAGGACTATTGTACACTATAACTTCAATAACCTCTAAAAAACATATTTAATAATTATATCATTAATCAGCCCGAAAAACTATTTGCAAACAAATTCTTTAGATTCTGACTAGTTATTCACTATATATTATTTATCCTTGTCATGAAAGAATACTCTCAATTAATTATTTGCATTAGCCTCTAAAATGGATTCTAAATCTGCATGGGTAATTAATACTTCACGCGCTTTGCTTCCATTTGCACTAGTAATATAGCCACTAGTCTCAAGCATATCCATCAATCTTGCCGCACGATTATAGCCTATTTTAAAACGCCTTTGCAGACTTGATGTTGATGCTCCGCCCTGGTCAATGATAAATTCACAGGCCTCATAAAAAAGTTCATCTTCCGTTTCCGTTACTTGAGCTTTTTTTAATAATTCTTCTTGCTCAAACAAGTAATCCGGTTCGCGCTGTTCCCTTACATGACCTACAACCAGATCAATTTCTTCATCCGAGACAAACGTTCCTTGCAAACGGACAGGTTTAGATGAACCATTTTCTAAAAATAACATATCCCCGCGGCCAAGTAACTTTTCTGCCCCGCTAATATCAATGATTGTGCGTGAATCCACCTGAGAAGAAACAGAAAAGGCGATTCGGGTAGGAATATTGGCTTTAATTAAGCCCGTGATTACATCAACTGATGGCCTTTGTGTGGCGACAATTAAATGAATTCCACATGCTCTTGCCTTTTGAGCAATTCTACAAATAGCTTCTTCCACATCTGCTGGTGACATCATCATTAAATCGGCTAACTCATCGATAATAATCACAATAAACGGAAGTTTATCCGCATACTGTTTATGCTTTATTGCCAGTTCGTTAAAGCGATTAATGTCACGAACACCGGTATGGGCAAACAATTCGTATCGTCTTTCCATTTCGTCGACCGCCCATTTTAATGCAGCTGTTGCCGCCTTAACATCCGTTATAACAGGACTGACAAGATGGGGAATTCGGTTGTATGGTGCGAGTTCGACCATTTTTGGGTCAATTAATAATAGCTTTAAGTCTTCAGGACTGGCTTTAAAAAGTAAGCTAACCAAAATAGTGTTAATGCACACGCTCTTCCCTGACCCTGTCGCACCAGCAATCAAACCGTGCGGCATTTTCTTCAAGTCAGTGACAATCGGCTTTCCGGCAATATCCAGGCCAAGCACGGCTGTTAAAGGGGAGGAAGATTCCTTGAATGTACTGCTTTGAATAATTTCGTTGATGAATACAGGACGTGACTTTTGGTTTGGAACTTCAATCCCAATCGTATGCTTTCCTGGTATTGGAGCTTCCATCCGAATGTCTCTTGCAGCAAGGCTTAACTTAATATCATCCGTCAGGTTGGTAATTTTGTTTACCTTGACTCCTGGCTCCGGCTGAACTTCAAAACGGGTAACCGAAGGACCTTGTGTGACATTAACGACACTGGCGCCTACATTAAAGTTTTTTAAGGTTTCGTTTAAAATTTCTTCTTGCTCTAACAACCATTTCGTATCATTCCCGACTGTAACAGGTGGGTTTAGCAAACTAGATGTTGGAAACCCATATTGACCATCATCTGGTTCATCCTGGGTGATCTCTTCCTTTCTTGAAAATAGATCGATCACTTGGTTGTTCTGTTCCAGCTGAACATTTTCTTGTGGCCGCATAACTTGTGCTTCCACTTCCCTATTTCTCTTTCGCTCTTCCCATTTTTGTTTATCTTGTTTTAACATCATCACATTAAATGGCAAATGGGAACGCTTTGGTACTGTGGGTTCAGGTATAGTCTCTGGTTCTGGTGTGTTCTCAAGTTCTGAGAAGGACTCTAGTTCTGAAACGAACTCTGGTTCTGATACGGAATCTGGTTCTGAAACGAACTCTGGTTCTGAAATGAACTCTGGTTCTGATAGCGAATCTGGTTCTGTTACGGAACCTAGTTCTAAAATGGTCTCTAGTTCTAATATAGTCTCGAATTCTGGTAAATCCTCTTCCACATCATTTGAATCATCTGCTGCTATTAATTCTTTTACCTCTTCAAATGAGTCTTCATCTTGTGGTTCTACGAATTCTTTCTGAATCATTTCTCCATGAATTGTTTCCACATCGAGGATTTCCATTTCAATTTCTGATTGTTTAATGATTTCTATTTCAGTTGTCATCCTTTCTGAAGGAGTTAGACTGTCAATCAGATCTTTTTCATCCTCTTCTAGAAAGTGGCTTAATTCATGCTCGACAATTTTCTCCGTATTCTTCGGCCGATTAAACCCAAAAACGGGAGAAGGAATTTCTGTCGGTTGAAAGGGACCGCTCTTCTTACTAGTTGGTTCTTTTTTAAGTTTAGGCAGTTCCTGTTTAACCATTTTAACTTCTGGTTTTTCCCTAATGATTCTATGATCCGGTTCTGGGAGCGGATTTTTTCTTTTTTGTCGTAATGTTTGTTCTTTTGGCTTGGGTGTCTCCTTAAGTTTTGGCGGATGAAAAGGATGATTACTGCCTTTTGGGTATTGATAGGACACCTTGGTCTCTAAATCCTTAACACTTTCATTTTTGTTTAGAAACGGCAGACCTTCTTGTTTATGTATTATGTAACCTTCAAATTCATCATCATCATCATCTTCTTTTCTTAATTTTTGAAATAGGTTTTGGAACCAGCTCAAAACTATCACTCTTTCTACTAACTACTTTAAATCTATCACTTTATTTTATCAGTTTTTTAGATTTTTTCGACATAATTCTTTTAAATGAGGCAAAATACACTCTGAACAATTGATCAATGAGAAAAGCGCAAGCGCCCTGGTCAGCGGCGTATGGCCTGGAGCGCTCCAACTGAGATAAAGGAAACACGAAGAGCCGGAGGCGATTCGATGTTGACTTATCGTAGGGCGGAG
>NZ_JBALSN010000216.1:0-4218 GCF_036966985.1 Neobacillus drentensis
ATCATGACCTACCTCAACTTTGCCATCCTTTAGTGAAACATTTACTTCGCTTACCCCTTCAACATCTAGAAGAGCTGTTTTGACTGCTTTTTCGCAATGTCCGCACGTCATTCCTGAAACCTGTAATGTTGTTTTCTCCATGACAACTACCTCACTTTTTTATTTATATATTCATTCTCTTCAATCGAAGGGAATTAGACACAACTGATACTGAACTAAATGCCATGGCTGCACCAGCAACCCATGGGGCCAACAAGCCTAGGGCCGCTATCGGTATTCCCCCTGTATTGTATACAAGAGCCCAAAACAAGTTTTGACGTATATTATGCATCGTTTTTTTACTTAAAGCCATTGCTTTTGGAATCAAGGTTAATTCTCCGCCAAGAATTGTTATATCAGCTGCTTCAATAGCCACATCTGTTCCAGTACCGATTGCAATTCCAATATCAGCAACAGCAAGTGCTGGGGCATCATTAATGCCATCACCAACCATCGCCACTTTAAGTCCTTTTGCCTGTAATTCTTTCACATGATTAGCCTTTTCCTCTGGCAGTACTTCGGCAATGACATGTGTGATTCCTACTTGATGTGCAATCGCCTTAGCGGTCCGCTCATTGTCACCAGTTAACATAAACACATCAATACCTAAATGAAGTAATTGCTGCACGGCTAATTTGGCTGTTTCTTTCACTGTATCAGCTACAGCAACCACACCGACGATAGTAGAATTTATAGCAATAAACATGGCTGTTTTTCCTTCGTTTTCTAGACGAGACAGATCTTTTTCTCCCGTTAAGCTGGAAATATTTTTAAGATTCATTAACTTTCGAGTGCCCACGAAAATTTCATCATCGCCAATTTTCGCTTCAATTCCATACCCTGGTACAGCTTTAAACCGTTTAACAGGAAGAGTACTTGATCTTTTTTCGATCCCATATTTTACAATTGCTTCTGCTAATGGATGTTCTGAAGACTTCTCAGCGGATACAAGATATTGGAGGACTTTTTTCTCCTCCTCATATGCAATAAAATCAGTCACCATAGGTTGTCCTTTTGTAATTGTGCCGGTTTTATCGAGGATGAGGGCATTGATTTTATGAGCTGTTTCTAAATGTTCTCCGCCTTTAAAGAGAATTCCCATTTCGGCTCCTTTCCCAGTTCCGACCATGATGGATGTCGGTGTCGCCAGGCCGAGTGCACATGGACAGGCAATCACGAGAACAGCTATTGCTGTTTCAAGTGCGGAAGAAAACTCACCAGGGCGGACAAAGAAATACCAGATCAATAAGGTAATCAGCGAAATAGCAACAACAATTGGAACAAAATATCCTGAAATGGTATCAGCGACACGTTGAATTGGGGCTTTGCTGCCTTGCGCTTCTTCGACAATTTTTATTATTCCGGCAAGTGCCGTGTCTTTACCCACTTTCACTGCTTTTATTGTCAATGTTCCATTTTTATTGATGGTCGAACCTATGACTGTATCGCCCACAGCTTTTTCGACCGGGATCGATTCACCAGTTATCATGGATTCATCAACAGATGATTGCCCTAAAGTTACTTCACCGTCAACGGGAATTTTTTCACCTGGTTTCACCAATAAAAGATCGGAAACCTTCACTTCTTCAATAGGGATTTGCCATTGCTTTCCATCTCTGATCACAGTAGCTTCCTTTGCTTGGAGACTTAGCAATTTAGAAATGGCAATCGTAGTTTTCCCCTTTGCAATCGTTTCAAATAACTTTCCTAAAAGAATTAAAGTAATCAGCACGGCGCTAGTTTCAAAATAAAGATGCGGCATATAGGCCCGGTTTCCAATTGTTTTCACTCCTTCAGCAAGACTATAAAAATAGGCCGCAGAAGTTCCTAGAGTCACAAGAACATCCATATTTGCACTTTTATTTTTTAATGCTTTAAAAGCACCCACATAAAATTGCCCGCCAATATAAAACTGCACAGGGGTTGCCAAAAGCAATTGAAACCAAGGATTCATCAATAAGTGCGGCATTGCCAATCCTAGATTCACTGGAATATGAGCAAGCATCGTATATAAAAGTGGAATGGACAGAATGACCGAAAGTAGAAACTTCCGTTTTTTCCGCTGCAATTCCTCTTCTTTATATTGCTGCTTTTGTTCCGCTTCATCAAATCGTGCACCGTAGCCAAGTTTTTCTATTTTAGCAATAATATCATTACTTGAAACTCGTTCAGTATCAAAAGAAATAGCGGCAGTCTCCATGGCCAAATTGACATTTGCTTGTACACCGTCCATTTTATTTAGAACCTTTTCAATTCTAGTAGAACAGGCCGCACATGTCATTCCAGTAATATCTAATTTGAGCTGCTCTTTCATTTTAATCACCTCTAATACTATATACAATACCCCCGGAACCTATATTTCGTCAAAGGAATAATTTCAAAATCATACTATTTTAATTTAAGTCTAATTTAAAGGCATTTCGATGATATTTATCACAGAGAAGTATGTTTTTTATTAATTCTCCATTTTGGTAGTGAGTTCCTGTTATCTAAATAAATTTAAAGCCTCATCCTATATGGAAGAGGCTTGTGATAATTATTCCTTTATAGCTGCTTCTAATGCTACTTCGATCATATCGTTAAAAGTTAGCTGTCTTTCTTCAGCTGTCGTTTCTTCGCCTGTTAGAATGTGATCACTAACAGTTAGAACCGAAAGTGCTTTACGGTCAAATTTAGCGGCCAAAGTATAAAGTGCTGTCGTTTCCATTTCAATCGCAAGAATTTGGTACTTAGCCCACTTTTCCAACTCTGCATTATCATTGTAAAACGAATCTGCTGTGAAAATATTTCCTACTTTCAAGTTAAGCCCTTTCGCTACCCCAGCATCATATGCCTTCCGAAGTAAATCAAAGTTTGCTGTAGGGGCAAAATCGACATGACCAAAGGTAAGTCGGTTCATATTTGAATCGGTTGAGCTAGTCATAGCCAGAATAACATCACGAACCTTTACATCTTTTTGAATAGCTCCACAAGTTCCTACCCGAATTAGATTTTGGACATTATAGCTTTGCATCAATTCATTTATATAAATTGAGATGGAGGGTACGCCCATTCCAGTTCCTTGAACAGAAATTCGCTTTCCTTTATAGGTCCCTGTAAAACCAAACATATTCCGGACTTCATTGTAACATTTTGCATCTTCTAAAAAGTTTTCTGCAATATATTTTGCCCTAAGCGGATCTCCTGGCAGTAATACCGTCTCTGCTATTTCGTTTTCTTTTGCACCGATATGTACACTCATTTTAAAATCCTCCAATCAAGAACTGCGCACAGAATTTAATGATTAAAACTGTATCATTGACAATATATCATAAACATTTTCCAATGAAAAACTCTGCAATGAAATAGACATGAATTTTTTAATTTGTGGGATGCTATTTTTAGATTGGAGGGAGATTATTAATGGGTAAAAAACATCGAAGCCGTATTAATTCACCGAAGAAAAATAACCATATCCCTGCTGAGGCAATCGTAGCTGAACACGAAGCACATGCAAAAGAGCACAATGCAACAGGCGGTCGAAAACATTAAAAAAAGCGGGATGATTCGTTTAGCCTCGTAAAATAAACCTAAGGAATTGTCCTTAGGTTTTTTAGATTTATAGGAGAACGATTCTGTTTATAGGAAACCATCCACCAGGTTTTAATTGATAATAATGCTGGCCGCCGCGGCCTTCATCAATTAAAACGATATCTCCAGTGGAGAGAAATCTGCCTTTATAATTTGCAGGAATTCTATCGGTCACATTAAAGCGGCTAAAGGTTTCCTCTAAGCACTGTTTACGGCTGGATGCTGGAACCATGGTTCGATAAACCTCTTTATGACCCTTATGTTCTCGATACCTTGGAGTTTGAAAGATCGTTACATCATATTGCATACTAGCTCTTTTTGTTAATACCTTGATCATCATGAACCTCCAATTATTAGAATTTAATGTCTATTCTAATAATTAGCGATAGCGCTTGTCGATTCCTCCATTTAACTCCCACTTTTTTTGTCGAATAACACTTTTTTCTATCCAGACAGGATGTTTCTTGTGAAAATTTAGCGAATCAAGTTTGAACGTAAGAAAAGCGCAAGCGCCCTGTTTAGCGGCGTATGGACTGGAGCGCTCCAACTGAGATAAAGGAAACACGAAGAGCCGAAAGCGATTCGATGTTGACTTATCGTAGGGCGGAG
>NZ_JBALSN010000217.1:0-7912 GCF_036966985.1 Neobacillus drentensis
CTCCCGCAGGAGTCTTCGTGCCTGGAACGAAGGTCAACAGAGTGCCAAAACAACATTAACCTTTAACACAGCCAATCTTAAAAATCTGACTTCCTTACACAGCCTTCCGCTTTTCTTTTTGGACAATTAACCATTTCCTATGGGCTGAATACTATAAAACATGATTCATGTACAGTAGTTCTGTTAATGAGGAGTGTGAAAGGAAATGTGTGGCATTACAGGCTGGATTAATTTTGATAGGTCACTCAAAAACGAAGTAGGAACACTGACCAAAATGACAAATACTCTGGCAAAAAGAGGCCCTGATGAAACAAACATCTGGTCTGATGGAAATGTTGCTTTTGGTCATAAAAGACTGATTGTTGTTGACCCTGAAGGGGGAAGACAGCCAATGTCCAAACAAAAAGACGGATATAATTACACCATTTGCTATAATGGGGAATTGTATAATACAGAAGATATCCGCAAAGTTCTCCATACTAAAGGATATTCATTTAAAGGTCATTCTGATACAGAAGTTCTATTATCTGCCTATATAGAATGGGCGGAAGAGTGTGTAAATTATTTGAACGGAATTTATGCATTTGCTGTCTGGGATAGCAAAAAGGAGCAGCTCTTTATAGGCCGAGATCGCTTAGGAGTAAAACCATTATTCTTCAGGGAACATGAGAAAGGTCTTTTATTTGCTTCTGAAACCAAGGCTATTTTAGCCCATCCAGAAGTGAAAACTGAAATCAATCAAGAAGGTCTTGCTGAAATCTTTGGAATTGGGCCTTCTAGATCGCCAGGTTCCGGGGTCTTTAAAGGAATTAATGAACTAAGGCCGGCACATGCTCTAACATTTTCAAAGAATGGTCTAAAAATTTGGCGTTATTGGAATGTAAAAAGTGAAGAACATAAGGACAGCGTGGAGGAGACCGCTGAAAAGGTCCGCTATTTAGTAACAGATGCTGTAACGAGGCAGCTTGTTTCGGATGTTCCATTAAGTACCTTTTTGTCTGGCGGTTTAGATTCAAGCATCATTACTGCGATTGCTGCAAAGGGTTTTCAGGACCAAAACAAAGGGCAGCTCCACACCTACTCCATTGATTATGAAGGTAATGACAAATATTTTTCCTCAACAGAATTCCAACCAGATGCTGATGGAAAATTTATTCAAATGATTACGGATAAATTTAAGACCATTCACCATAACAAAATAATTACTCAGGAGCAATTGGTGAATGATTTGGTGGAAGCGACCCATGTAAGAGACCTTCCAGGGATGGCAGATGTTGACTCCTCATTACTTTGGTTTTGTAAGGAAATCAAACAGGATTTTGTTGTTAGCCTATCCGGGGAATGTGCAGATGAAATTTTCGGCGGGTACCCTTGGTTCCATCGAAAACAAGATTTAGAACGGCCAGGGTTTCCGTGGATGCGGTCATTAGCAGAACGACAAAATTTGTTGAAATCACATTGGCAGGATAAACTTAAATTGAATGATTACGTAATGGAAAAGTATTATCAGGCTATCGCTGAAACGCCAAGATTAGATGGTGAAAGCGTGGAAGAAACAAAACGGAGAGAATTATTTTATATTAATATGATAAGCTTCATGACCACATTGCTTGATCGGAAAGACCGGATGAGCATGGGTGCAAGTCTCGAAGTCAGGGTTCCATTTGCTGATCACCGCCTTGTTGAATATGTGTGGAATATCCCATGGGAAATTAAAATGTATCGTGGGAGAGAAAAAGGAATTCTTCGAAAAGCATTTGAAGGTATTTTACCAGAGGAAGTATTGTATCGTAAAAAAAGCCCGTATCCGAAGACACACAATCCTGCTTACACCATTGCCGTCCAAAAACAGGTGGAAAATATTTTACGGGATAAATCCTCCGCATTACATGAATTTTTTAATAAAGAGCAACTTGAAAATATCGTGAAGTCTGGTGGGAATTCATTTCAAGAACCTTGGTTTGGCCAGTTGATGACAGGTCCTCAATTATTGGCGTACCTTGTGCAACTGCACACATGGTTTAAGGATTATAATATTAACATAGTGAATTAGGTTTTATTTTTTGGTAAACAAAGAATTTAAATTTGGAATAAAAATTGGATTAGATTAAAATAGTGTAGGGAAGAGGATATCCTCTTCCCTTTTTTAGAGGAGGATATAACTATATGAAAAAAATCACACTTATTTTAATCATGTTATTACTTAATTCATCCCTTTCTGCACATGCGGCTGTTGAAAAGAAAGAACGCTTATGGCAGGATGAATCTGTTTATTCCATTATGATTGATCGTTTCAACAATGGAGATCGGAATAATGATATTGATGTAAATACAAAAGATCCTTTGGTATATAATGGCGGAGATATCCAGGGAATTATTGATAAGTTAGATTACATACATGATATGGGTTTTACTGCGATTCGATTAAGTCCTATTTTTGACAATACAAAAAATGGGTACCATGGATTTTGGGTAAAGGATTTTTATAAAGTTGATGAGCATTTTGGCACGATGAAATCTTTTCAAACGTTAGTAAAAGAAGCCCACAAACGAAAAATGAAGGTAATCATCGATTTTGTGACGAATAATGTAGCGGCGGATCATCCTTGGCTAAGTGATTCTAGCAAGCAGGACTGGTTTCATGCAAAACAAGAGATAATATCTGGAGATGAAAAACAGAAGGATCCTGAGCAAGGCTGGATTGATGGATTGCCCGATCTTAATCAGGACAACCCAGAAGTGAAAAAATACTTAGTAGATACAGCAAAATGGTGGATTCATAAAACAGATATTGATGGATTTAGTTTACCGGAAGTAAACTATGTTCCTGTCAGCTTTTGGACCGACTTTTCAAATGAAGTAAAGAAGGGAAAGAAGGACTTTTTTCTATTAGGGGTACTGTCAAATAATACTCCTATAGATGTACAAAAATATACAGGCGCGGGGATAGACAGTGTCGTTACTTATCCGTATAGTGAAAAGTTAAGAAAGACATTTGCAAGTACGGATCAGTCCTTTAGCACTCTATACGAAGATGTCGATAATGATCAGAAATCTTTTTTAAGAGCTAATTTTTTGGATAATGAATATACATCAAGATTTACAAGTGATATTGTGGCAAAGAAACAATTTCCAGGATCACGATGGAAAACAGCCATGTTGTACCTTTATACCACCCCAGGCATTCCTATCATTTATTATGGGACAGAAATTGCTTTAAATGGTGGAGAAATTCCTGATAACCGCGGGCAAATGAGCTTCAGGGCTGAAAAGGAATTGATTGATTATATTACCAAGGTGGGTGAATTGAGGAATCAACTCCCATCCTTAACAAGAGGAACAATGGAGACACTTTATGATCATAAGGGTATGGTTGTTTATAAACGTGTGTATAAAGGTGAAACCTCCATTATTGCGATCAATAATTCCAGTAAGTCCCAAAGTGTAGCATTAACAAATGAACAGATTAAAGATGGACAAGAACTGAGGGGGCTGCTGGGAGGAGATAAAGTAACTAGTAATGATAATAAATATATGATCATTCTAGATCGGGATAATTCGGAAGTGTATGTTGCAACTGAAAAAAGCGGCATCAATTTTCCATTAATTGCAGGGTTAGTTGTTGTTTACCTATTGTTTTTCTTATTTCTAATGAAGTTAAGAAAAAATAAAAGATAAAATGTCGGGGGACTTTCCCCGACATTTTTTTAGCCGTTAATAATTTCTCCACCATTTACATGAAGCATTTGTCCGCTGACATAGGAGGAGTCATCTGAGGCAAGAAAAACATAGCTAGCTGCTAGTTCATATGGCTGTCCTGCTCTACCCATTGCCGTATTGGAACCAAATGTAGCAACTTGATCTGCTGTAAAAGTCGAAGGAATTAGCGGTGTCCATATTGGACCTGGAGCCACACCGTTAACTCGAATCCCTTGAGGTGCAAGGGACAGTGCTAAAGAGCGGGTAAAGGAAACTACTGCTCCCTTGGTTGAAGAATAGTCTAATAATTGTTCATGCCCCTTGTAAGCCGTAATGGAAGCAGTATTAATAATCGATGCTCCCTGTTTTAAAAAAGGGAGAACCATTTTTGTCATATGGAAAAAGGAGAAAATATTTGTACGGAATGTTTTTTCCAATTGTTGAGATGTAATTGATAATAAACTTTTTTGCGGGTGTTGTTCCGCTGCATTATTGACAAGTATATCTAACCTGCCAAATTCAGAATGAATCTTATTCACGGTCTCTTTGCAGAAATCTTCACTGCCAATGTCTCCAGAATAAAGCAGGCATCTTCGCCCTTCTGCTTCAATTAATTGCTTTGTTTCTTCTGCATCTTGATGCTCTTCTAAATAAATAATCGCTACGTCTGCCCCTTCTTTGGCAAAATAAATAGCAACTGATTTACCAATCCCACTGTCGCCACCAGTAATAATCGCTGTTTTTCCAGTTAATTTTCTACTTGGCTGATAATTGGGGTCAACCGAAATGGGCAGAGGATTCATTTCACTTTCTATGCCGGGCTGATGATTTTGATGTTGTGCAGGAAAGGTCTTCTTTTGTTGATTTTGATTGTTGCTCATTACCTAATACCTCCAAGTGTTTACTCCTTATTAGTTTTAGATAAATGGGTCAAATTATGAAAAATAATGATGATAAAAAAAGCGAAAGGATTTAATCATCCTTCCGCCGTTTTTTTATCGGTAATTTATAAACTGGACATCCACTGTTAAGTCAGCCTCACGCACAAGGGAGATAATTTTTTGTAAATCATCCCGGTTTTTACCGCTAACACGCACTTGGTCGTCCTGAACCTGACTTTTCACCTTGACACCGCTATTTTTAATAATGGTATTAATTTTTTTTGCATTTTCTTTATCAATCCCTTGAACCATTTTTGCACGTTGACGAACCGTTCCGCCGGATGCTTTTTCGACTTTTCCATAGTCAAGATTCCGAACTGGAACTCCTCGTTTTATTAATTTGCTAAATAATACATCCTTAAGTTGATCCATTTTATATTCATCATCGGATACAAGCACTAGTTCTTCTTTATCTTTATCAAGTGAGACTTCACTTTTGCTGCCTTTAAAATCATAACGTGTACCAATTTCCTTCATTGTTTGGGCAATCGCATTTGATACTTCTGATAAGTCAACTTGAGATACAATATCAAATGAGCTATCTTTTGACATAACAAAAACCTCCATTTTATTAACAATATCTTAAACCACACCTGAAGAAAGTTTCCCTTTATGGGTACATTATAGTAAAATATAGCAGTTCAAACAACTATTTGAAGAGGACGCGTCCGTTCCGTACATATGGAATGGAGTGCTCAAAAGAACTTAATTAATTCTCCGTGAGTAGAAAAGAGGAGCAATATATGTCTTTAAATGAATTAATCGGTCAAACCACCACATTAACTGTAGCTAGGAAAGCTTCGTTTGGGTATTTTTTAACAGATGGTAATGAAGATGTATTACTTCATTTTAATCAAGCCCATCAAGAATTTGAAGAAAATGATCAGGTTGAGGTATTTCTTTATGTTGATTCAGAGGGTCGAATCTCTGCTTCAACCAATATTCCAGAAGTAGCGATTGGACATTATGCTTGGGTGAAGGTTACCGACTCAAACCCAAGGATTGGTGTGTTTTTAAATATTGGACTTCCAAAGGATATCTTGTTAGGTATTGATGATTTGCCTGTACATAAATCCGTCTGGCCCCAGCCTGGAGATTTAGTTTATATTACTTTAAAGCTAAGCAGCAATTATCTCCTATACGCAAAGCTGGCTACCGACCCAGTGATTGAATCTATTTCTGTAAAAGCAACAAGAGCAAATTTTAATAAAAATGTGCAAGGACATATTTACCGAACAGCCAAAGTCGGCAGTTGGATTTACACTATAGAAGGTTTTAAAGGATTCATTCATGAGTCACAAAGACAGCAAGAGCCGCGGATTGGAGAAAAGGTTGAAGGTAGAATTATTGATGTGAAAGAAGATGGTACAATCAATGTTTCCTTGCTGGCAAGAAAAGAGGAAACGCAAGATGTTGATGCGGAACGAATTTATGAGTATTTGATGAGTAGAAATGGTGCCATGCCATATAACGATAAAAGCATGCCTGAAGATATAAAAGATCGATTCAACCTAAGTAAAGGTGCCTTTAAACGTGCGCTTGGAAAACTTATGAAAGAGGGCAGAGTATACCAAGAGGGCAATTGGACCTACGTGAAGAAAGATTAATGTTTTTACATACTCTTTTCAAATTGACAGAAACTAAGTGTGAATCTATTTGAAAGGGGTAAGGTTATGCCGCACACTTCAGACAACGATAAAAAAGCGAAAGACAACAATGCCCTTCGCCATGAAAAAAATATGATGCGCGAAAAAAATCGTCAAGCTGGAAAAAATCAATACTCCAAGAAGACAGACCATAAATAAGAAAAGCGCAAGCGCCCTGTTCAGCGGCGTATGGCCTGGAGCGCTCCAACCGAGATAAAGGAAACACGAAGAGCGTTAGCGATCGATGATGACTTATCGTAGGGCGGAGAGGGAAGGACACTAGCCGCTAGGGTGCTAGAGCTGGACAATTCTCAAAAAAAGTGAGTGAGGGATGTGCCTCACTCACTTTTTGGTATTTTATTTAAGAAGAAAATGGAGATGGTACCAGCACCTGTATGGGACCCGATTGCCGAACCGATTGAAGTCATAAAAACTTTGACCGGATGGAATTCTTCTTCAATCATTGCTTTCATTTCTATAGCGTTTTCTTCACAATCCGCGTGGCTAATTCCAATGACTTGGTTATCCATATCAGCGCCGCGGTCCTTCATAATTTCGATGATGCGCCGCATCACTTTTTTCTTACCGCGTATTTTTTCGATTGGGACAAGTCTACCGTCCTCTACATTGAGGATAGGCTTAATATTCAATAATCCTCCTAGAAAAGCAGAGGCTTTGGATACACGCCCTCCCTTTGCTAAATAATCTAAATCTTCTACGGTAAAAAGATGTTCCATATGAGTGCTTCTAAATTGCACATCTTCTAATATTTTTTCTTTTCCAATATTTTTAGCAGCAAGAACCGCTGCTTCTCGAACCACTAGACCAATTCCAAGCGAAGCACATTTAGTATCGACAATTGTTAAATTAAAATTTGGATATTTTTCCTTCACTTGGTCAAGAATCATAACAGCAGTAGAATATGTACCAGATAATTCTGAAGAAAAAGCTATGTATATCCCGTCTTCACCTTTTTCTGCCATTTCGGTAAATACTTCCTCGAACAAAAGAGGGGAGACTTGGGATGTTTTTGGAACAATTCCACTACGAATTGCTTCATATACGGTGTTCGGATCAATTGATTTTACATCTTCATATTCTTTGCCATTAATCTCAACTTTTAAAGGAAATAAAGTCACATGGTGCTCTTCATAAAAACTTTTTGGTAAATCGCATGCGCTATCAGCTAGTATTCGTACCTGCATATAGCTCACCTGCTTTCAAACTATTTATAGTTTCAGTTTATCGGTTTCACACTAAAAATACAATTATCTATAACAGAAAACGTTTCAACGGATTTATATTCTCTCAATAAAGGGGTAATAGATATGATTTGGCTCCAGATAAAGAAGCTAGGAGTGGTTGCAGCGGGTTCCTTGTTAGGTGCCTTAGCGATGAATTTATTTTTGGTACCTGCAAATATTTACTCAAGTGGATTTACAGGAATAGCCCAATTACTTTCAAAGGTGTTAAGTGACTATACACCAATACATGTGTCGCTTGGATTTTTATTATTATTACTAAATATTCCTGTGGCTATTTTGGGATGGAAAAAGGTAGGAAAGTCTTTTACAGTCTACAGCTTTATTAGCGTTGCGCTGTCTTCGTTATTTTTGATACTCATCC
>NZ_JBALSN010000218.1:0-6582 GCF_036966985.1 Neobacillus drentensis
CGACAGCGGGAACGAATTTTTTCACTGATTGAAAAGACACCTTTAAGTCTTTTATTCGAAGAATAGGATCCTTTTCCACGTTTGCACCTACCTGTTCATTCGTTTGTTATTATGTATTCCTTCTTATCAGAAATATAATAATATAGTAAATTTTAAAACTATTATGACATATATAACTTTAGAGGTACTATCCATTTTTGTCAATTACGTGAAAAAAGTTCAAAATATCCCAGTTCCGCAGAGCCGCGTTGATGCAATAAAGGACATTTGAAGTTTTTCACCAAAATCCTAAATTTAAATACTAAAATACTAAAAGATCCTAAAAAGTAATAAAAAACCCTGCAAGACTATTGTTTTCTTACAGGGAATCTCAATACAGTTTTTAGTTTTTGTACATCAGTCCTGCGCGGGTCAGATAAATAAATTTCCCGGTGGATTTTACTTGTTCGAATATAGCCATTTCCCTCGCAAAAGAACTCCATTTTAGCGAAACTTTCTGGTTCATTATCAAATGGTCCGATATGCATAATTTGGCAAGAAAGACCGTCTGTTAGCTCACCAAATATTGCTTTCTCAAGGTATGGATTGGGCTTTTTCTTTTTCGTTTGCTCCACAAATTTCGCAAATAGATTCTGGGTTAAAAAATCAGGTTGTCGGATCATAATCGTATATTTGTAATTACTCTTGTCTTGTACCGGCTTAGATTTATCGATCAAATCCCAAACTCCTTCAAGCGGAAAAACAGTATACTCATAGTATCCGTCAGGTACTTCATTACTTTTATAGGACATTTTCACAGCATAACTAAGACTGTATAATGCTTCAGTTGCTACAGCAAATTCCTCTCCGTTTGGGTCTCCCGTTCCACTTATCATAATAAAAGGCATCTTTGGTACATCAATAATTACTGGTACAGTTTTTGGCAGGTAAATGTGCTTATACGTTTTCTTATACTCAACTTTTGTGCCCATAGTTTATCTCCTGTTTCTATTATATATGCTCGCAAAAGGTGCCTATGGATCTCCGCTCCATTTTTGAGGATCGGCCAAAACCAACAATATGCTTTAACATATCCATTATAAAAAATTATTTTTTCATACCGGTATAAATATGAATGGCATCTCTTAAAAACGCTGCTGTACCTGGCTGTTCTTTATCATAATAGGCGGTAAATCTTTCATCATCCACATACATTTGTGCAAGACCTGCATGACCTTCCTTACTATATTCAGTCCAATAGTAGCATAACCATTGTTTATGGAGATCAGCAGCCTTTTGAGCTAAATCTCCTGCAGGGTCTCCCGTTTTATAAGCCTCAGCAAGGGTTTCTGTGATCAGTTCAGCTAACTTAGTCACCTCCTCATATTGCTCTTGTGTCATATTCTGAAGTTTTGCATTGGACTTATTTACGGTATCATCACCGTACTTTTCACGAATCTCTTTTCCATATTTTTTCTCATTTTCATCCACCATTTTTTTCTTAAAGCCCTCGAACTTTTCTTTATTTGACATTTTCATTCTCCCTTCTGTTACTGCAATTGTCTTATCCACATTTGCAATTAACAATTCTAATTGTTCCTTTTTCTCAAGGAGTTTTTTACGGTGCTCTTTCAGTGCAGTTGCCCCGTCAAAGGAAGGAGCCGTTACGATTTCTTTAATGTTCTCTAAACTGATTCCTAATTCCCTGTAAAATAAGATTTGCTGCAAGCGATCTACTTCTGCTTGACCATAGATTCGATATCCTGACGAATTAATTCTTGCCGGCTTAAGAATCCCTATTTCATCATAATACCGAAGTGTTCTGGTGCTAACTCCTGCTAGACTTCCAAGCTTCTGCACGGTATATTCCATTCGCTCACCTCCTTGTTAAACTAACGATACACCTTTACGCAACGTCAATGTCAATAAAAATAAAGCCCATTTTTTTAGAAAAAGGTGCCTGACACCACAGATGGACATATGTCCATCTGTGGTGTCAGGCACCCAATTAATTCTAATAGACCTGATAGTTCCCTCGGCCTTTTTCTTTTGCTTTGTATAGGGCTATATCTGCTTGTTTCAGCAGCAATTTTTCGTCCTGTTTATAGGGTGGAGAATAGAAGGATATTCCAATACTTGAAGCAACCCGTATGTGGTGCTTCTCAATAAGCCAATTACTACGGAAGGAGGATAAGATTCTTTCTGCAATTTCAATGGATTTCTTTTTATCATATAAGTTAGTAATAAGAATGCCAAACTCGTCACCGCCTATTCGAGCCAGTAAATCTTTCTCTCGAATACAAGCTTTTACACGCCTTGAAAATTCCTTTAGTAATTCATCACCAATATCATGCCCTAATGTATCATTAATAACTTTAAATTTATCGATATCAAGATAAAACACAGCAAGAGTTCTTTTTGACTTTTCCGCTCGGATCATTTCTTCTTTTAACATTTTTGAAAAGAAATTTCGATTAGGCATTCCTGTTAAATAATCATGGAGGGCATGGTGTTTTAATTGTTCTTCATACTTTTTTCTTTCAGAAATATCTTTATATACCGCCACAGCTCCATCCCAATTTCCGTTACCATCATAAATAGGGGAATAGGATGCTAATACATCAATTAATTTCCCGTGCTTTGTGATCCGCTGAACTTCATGGGAAGGAACGACTTCACCATTTTTAACCCTATTAATAATTTCTTTTAAATCCTCTTTACTGTTCATAGGAATAATACTAATGGTCCGATCATTAAGAATTTCCTCCTCGGTCCAACCTAATAAATTTATAAATGATTTATTTACCGATACAAAGTTTTGGTGTCTATCAAAGGTATACATCGCATCTGCGGCACTGTTCCACACTAGTTCAAAACGGTCATTCATCCGTTTTAATTCATTTTCTCTTTCTTTTCTTTCTGTTATATCACGGACGACTGCCAACAAATGGGTGCATTCTCCATTCTGATTGCACACTGGGGTAATGGTAGATTCCCAATACACTAATTGACCAGGAGCATATTTATTATTTGGCTTATTTGATGAGAATGAAGGGGACACAAGAATCTTATCTTCATAAGTAATTGGCTCCCCCGAATCTATCGCCTGCTTATACTTAGCCTCGATTATATTGAAAACAGCTTTGGGCAATACTTCCTCTAATGGCTTACCAAAGGACTTTGTCGTTAGTCCAGAAAAAGACGTTGCGGGCTCATTCGCAAGTACATAGCTAAACTTACCATCCTTGCCTACCTTTGTAACGTAGACTAAATCTGACATGTTGTTAAATAATTGCGAAAATAAATCGATTTTATTTAATGATTCAAGAATATTTTTATCTGCACTCATAATTCGCCTTTCATTAATAAAGGATATCTTAGAAGAATAGTTTGCTCTTTTTAAACCAAAATTAAAGATAAAGAATACTTCTATCACTCTAGTAGAGTGAAAAGTCTCTTTTCTCAGAATGTATTTATTATTTTAAAAAAACTTTCTTTTCCGATCTAAATTAATTAAAATTCAGTATTGTCAACGTTTACAATCTTTAATAACTTCTTTTGCTAAAAAATGTTTTTGACAATTCAAAACTTCAGAAAGTATTATAATATAATATAAAGGGAGGTAATAACATGTCAAACATCAATAGACAGAAAATTGTGGATAGTGTACCCCAAACAGGGTTTTTCGGACATCCTAAAGGACTATCTACCCTTTTCTTTACTGAATTCTGGGAGCGTTTCTCGTACTATGGAATGAGAGCCATCCTTGTTTTCTATATGTATTATGAAGTTTCTAAAGGTGGATTGGGCATAGATCAAAATCTCGCACTTTCGATCATGTCCATTTATGGATCACTTGTTTATATGTCTGGAATCATTGGCGGCTGGTTAGCTGACCGAATCTTTGGTTCTTCAAAAGCCGTGTTTTACGGTGGAATCTTAATTATGTTTGGACATATAGCACTTGCTGTACCAGGCAGTGTTGCTATGTTCTTTGTATCCATGGTATTGATTGTTCTAGGTACTGGATTGCTTAAACCAAATGTCTCTTCCGCAGTAGGTGAATTATATAGCGAAAAGGATCAACGTCGTGATGCAGGTTTTACTATTTACTACATGAGTATTAACCTGGGTGCATTCATTTCACCATTAATCGTTGGATCGATAGGCAACTTCCACATAGGTTTTTCGATTGCAGCAGTAGGTATGTTCCTTGGATTAGTCGTATTCAGTGTAACAAAGAAAAAAAATCTTGGTCTAGCAGGAACAATGGTTGCAAATCCAATGGCCCCTGCAGAAAAGAAAAAGGTCTTCACTATTATTGGATTAGCTGTAATTATTCTTGCTGTTGTATGTGCCGTATTAATTCCAAAGGGTCTTTTAACTTTTGCTAGCTTTATTAATATTGTCACTTTCCTTGGTATTCTTATCCCAACGATCTACTTCGTTGTCATGTATCGCAGTCCTAAAACAACTGCAGTAGAACGTTCAAGAATTATTGCTTATATTCCATTATTTATTGCAGCGGTTATGTTCTGGGCCATTCAAGAACAAGGCTCAACCATCCTTGCAAATTACGCAGATAAACGCACTCAATTAAATTGGTTAGGAATTAAGATTTCTCCAGCTTGGTTCCAATCTTTAAACCCATTATTCATTATCATCTTTGCACCAGTATTTGCTTGGATTTGGGTTAAATTAGGAAAGCGTCAGCCATCGGTACCACAAAAGTTCTCATTATCATTACTATTTGCTGGGTTGTCATTCCTAGTTATTCTTATCCCGGCTTATCTTGGCGGTACGGATTCATTAGTAAGTCCACTCTGGCTAGTTCTTAGTTATTTAATCGTTGTATTTGGTGAGTTATGTTTATCACCAGTAGGTTTATCAGCAACAACTAAATTAGCACCAGCAGCATTCTCAGCACAAACAATGAGCTTATGGTTCCTAGCAAGTGCTGCTGCACAAGCATTGAATGCGCAAGTTGTTAAATTCTACACCCCTGAAACAGAAATGACCTACTTTGGTGTGATTGGCGGCGCATCCATCGCCCTAGGTATTATCCTATTAATGTTATCACCTAAGATTCAAGGATTCATGAAAGGGATAAAATAAATAAGAAAAGCGAAAGCGCCCGTTTAGCGGCGTATGGACTGGAGCACTTTGACTGAGATAAAGGAAACACGGAGAGCGTTAGCGATCCGATGTTGACTTATCGTAGGGAAAAGGGCGAAGTACACTAGCCGCTGGGCGCTGGAGCCAGACAGTTATCTAAGTTCAGAATCTCTTCATTGTTTTTTCGAAAAAGTGCCTGGTCTTCTCATCCCTTGAATAACGGATGATAAGGCTGGGCACCTTTTTTATTTATGATAAGATATTCATAGTGATTGGAGGTATACATATGTATTTAAAGGATAAAGTGAAACACCTTTCCTCTTCCCCCGGAGTGTATTTAATGAAGGACTCCAACGGACAAATTATTTATGTGGGAAAGGCAAAAAATCTTAAGAATCGTGTCCGTTCATACTTCCAAAATTCAAAAGCCCATACTCAAAAAATCATCAAGCTGAAAGCCAGCCTGAAGGATTTCGACTATATCCTTACTGACACAGAATTTGAAGCCTTTATGCTCGAATGTGAATTAATAAGGGAAATGAAGCCTATTTTTAATCGGATGATGAAAAATCCTCAGTCCTATGTCTACATCAGGATTCACAAGGAAGGAGCGTACCAAAGAATAGAAATTTGTAAAGACGCAGATAAGCCAGATAGCCTTTATTTTGGCCCATATAAAAGCAAACATATTGTAGAAAGGGCGCTACTAGGAATGAAAGACTTCTATAAGGTGAACTGCAGCAGCCCATCTAATAAGAATACTCCATGTTTAAACTATTCCTTAGGTTTATGTTTAGGGATGTGTATGGGAGGGGCAGCTCTCAATGAGTACAATGAAAGAATAAACAAAATCCCTGCATTGCTACAAGGCCAAGATTTAAGTCTCCTCAGCGAAATGGAGCAAAAAATGATGGAGGCCTCTGAAAAGTTCGATTTTGAAATTGCGGGGAAATACAGAGACACCTTGGAGGCAATCCACTCTCTCCTTCATAAAGAACAAATGATCGAATTTACGGAAGGCAATAAAAATATAGCTGTTATTGAGCCGTTAACGGGCCAGTCTTTCAAACTATTCCTTATTAATAAAAACAAAATAATTTATAGTGAAAAATTCAAATCCTCTGAGATTGAATCGGTCCACAAAACAATCAAGTCCAATATTTTAGCTACTTTTATAAGGAATGAGAACAAACCAATAATAAAAATCAGCAGAGATGAGATTGACTTTGCACAAATCATTTATAGCTATTTAAACAGCAGCAACTGTAGTTATATTATTATTTCGGAGCAATTACTTAATAACCCCTTCACCCACTTAGACGATGAAATAAACAAGTTAATGCCTAGTTATTTATTTAATCGATAGATTAAAAATCGCTCATTTGGGTTATGTTCATGAACGTGAGGAAGAATAATTTCTTTAATTAATTCAAACATGGTGTCATTTTCTAAATAATAAATATAATCCTCTGATGGATAATATAAAAT
>NZ_JBALSN010000219.1:0-19360 GCF_036966985.1 Neobacillus drentensis
TTCCCAAGTGGTGGAATCATTCGTTTGAATGCTTGCGGCAGGACAACAAAGCGCATGGCTTGTACATGATTCATCCCTAATGACCGTGCAGCCTCCATTTGCCCGCGATCAATCGATTGGATCCCCGCACGAAAGATTTCAGCAATATAGGCGGCAGCATTTAATGATAGAGTAAGAATAGCAGCTAAAACGGGACTGGTTTCACCAAGAAAAAGAGGTACAACAGCAAAATGGATTAATAATATCTGAACAAGTAATGGTGTACCTCGAAAAAAGGTAATATAGATAGTAAATGGCCAAGCGAGGAGCTTATTTTTCATTATTTTTCCTAATCCGATAAATAAGCCAAGAATAGTACCAATTAGAATACTTGCAATGGAAAGCCCAATGGTTAGCAACGTTCCTTTCAGGAAAAATGGCGCGTATTCAACTAAAATATCCCAACGAAAATCCATACAATAAATCCCCCTATTAAACAACAAGCTAATTATTCTAATCTAACTAGCAAAAATTGCGTAACTGCTTGGTTAAGAGTTACGCAATTCATTCAGCGATGTTTACTGCTGTTGATCTTTTAAGATTTGTGTATCTGGTTCTACTTTAAACCACTTCTTGTATACTTCTGCGTAGGTTCCGTTATCAATTACTGCTTTTACAGCCTTATCAAAGTCTGCTTTAATTTTGCTGCCCTTTGAAAACATAAGTCCGTAATATTCTTTAGCAAAAGCTGCTGAATCTTCAATAACAACAAAATTATCTTTAGGATTATTTTTTACATATTCCTCGATAACTGTGTTATCAGCAACTACAGCATCAGCTCCGCCGCTTTTCAATTCCAAGATTGCTAGATTATTATTTTCAAATTTTTTGATTTTATCACTATTTTTGCCTAATAGGCCTTCAACAGCTTCTTGTCCTGTTGTCGCATTCTGAACGGCAATCGTTTTATTATTTTTTAGATCGGCTGCGCTCTTAATATCACTATCTTTTGGAACGAGGATTTTGTTGGTTGATAAAAAGTATGGCACTGAAAAATCATAGGATTGCTTTCTTTCATCGTTAATCGTGATGGCAGAAATACCAATGTCAGCAATTTTTTTATCTAATTCAACAAAAATTGGATCCCAGCCGACATGCTCAACCTTAACTTTATAGCCTGCTTCTTTTGCCACTGCATTGATGAAATCAATATCGAAACCGACAACTTCGCCCTTATCCTGGTATTCAAACGGTGCATAGGCAGCATCTGTTACCACGCGCAGTGTTTTCTTTTCAGTGTCTCCTCCTTCTTTTGTACCTGTGCTTGTACTTTTACTAGTACCACAAGCTGACAGAACTAAAAGCAGGGCGACCATTAAAAAAGTTGAAACTAATTTAAATTTCTTCATTTTTTCAGACCTCCAATGTTTTTTCTAAAAAGTATTTTTTAAAAATTTTGATAATATTTCGAATATAAATGATTATAACCTGTTTTTATTATATATTCAATATTTTAAATATTTCACTATACTAGTACTGTAATTAACTGAAGCATTCAACATCGTAGAATAACTTTTATAAACATTAACTAGTCCCGGGCTATCTGTTATTCCAAATGTCACCTTCCTGTCATTGAATAGTTGAAAGTGATTATATATATTTAATTAATTGAGATGCATTGGGGGGCCATAATAATGAACGAATCATTTAAAGCATTAGTAGTAGACAAGACTGAAGGCGACTTTACTGTAAACGTAAAGGAGATACCGTTGCAAGACCTTCCACCAGGTGACGTCCTTATCAAGGTCAGCTATTCAAGTGTGAACTACAAAGACGGATTAGCGAGTACCCCTGATGGAAAAATTGTCAGATCCTACCCATTTATTCCTGGTATTGATCTTTCCGGAGTTGTCGCCCGTTCGAACGATTCTCGCTTTAAAGCAGGCGATGAAGTAATTGCTACAAGTTATGAGATTGGTGTCTCTCATTATGGCGGCTATAGTGAATATGCCCAGATCCCTGCTAATTGGGTGGTGCCATTGCCAGAGGGACTGTCATTAAAGGAAGCAATGGTTTACGGTACAGCGGGATTCACAGCCGCATTATCCGTTCAACGCTTAGAAGAAAACGGGTTAACTCCTAATACCGGCAAGGTCCTTGTAACAGGGGCTACCGGCGGTGTTGGCAGTATCGCGGTAGCGATTCTTGCCCACAGAGGCTATCATGTAATCGCGAGTACAGGTAAACAATCCGAACATGACTTCCTTGTTGAACTTGGAGCAAGCGAAATCCTTTCCCGTGAAGACGTAACAGGTCAAAAAATCAGAGCTTTAGATAAGCAGCTTTGGGCAGCAGCAGTGGATCCTGTGGGCGGCAAAACACTCGCCTCGATTCTTAGTAAAATTGCTTACAATGGGTCAGTGGCAGTCAGCGGACTTACCGGTGGCGGCGATGTTCCCACCACAGTATTCCCATTTATTCTTAGGGGCGTTAATTTACTTGGTATTGATTCCGTGTATTGCCCTATGGAAACAAGAATTGCCTTATGGAAGCGCATGGCCGCTGACTTTAAACCAGAGCATTTATTAAAAGTGATGAATAAGGAAGTATCACTAGACGAATTACCCATTTATTTATCTTCCATTCTCAAAGGTGAAGCACGGGGCAGAATCATCGTAAAAATATAAAAATTTGTTCCCGAGATGACTTTGGTCATCTCGTTTTTATTTTTTAATTACTATCTAGGCATAAAGCCAGAGGCTGTCTATGGGCATTCGCCGTTACTCCTTATATTCACCTACATAATCTATAGGGTATTACAACATAAGGAGAGATGCCTAAATGAATCCGTATGGTCATTATCAAATGCCTCAATTGCCTCAAATTCCTCAAACGCCTCAAGTGCCGATGGAATATAATGCCTATGTTCAACCTGAATCAATGAATTACTATGGTCAACCAGAACAAGTGAATTACTACGAACAACCAGAACCATTTAATCCTTATCTACCAGAACAATATGACCCGGCAAGACAGCCACAGCAAGTTGAACGCAGACTAAATCAATTGGAGCGGGCCAATGAGCGTCAAGAAAGAGAGATCAATCAACTACAACGTCAAGTAGCCCAACTCGATCGCAGACTCCAACGAGTGAATCAACGCCTTCGCGCAGTGGAAAGAAGATTCAACTTCCCATTCACTCCATTTGATGGAGAATATTAAGAAACTTTCGGAGAACCAGACAAATGTCTGGTTCTTTTACATACGAATTAAAAATTGGTAAGGTTTTTTACCAATTTGAAGGATGATATTAAAATCCTGTTAGCTTATCTTACAAACCCACTGACAAGGAGCGAAAATTCAGTTAACTTTTCTATATAAACCAAAAGAGAAAGGAAGATTTCAAATGTATCGAAGAAATGATATTAAACTCGCTGAAAGAATCCTTCAATTAGATAAATTAAGGGATGAGTTGTATGAAGAACTCATGAAAACAATGGGCTCCCAAGCGAACGAGCTTTTAAGGAGATTACAAAATTATTAATTTCCGTTTGAAAGGGGTGAAACAAGTTGGCAACTCATTTACGTAAAGGTCTCGAACGACTTAGGCAGTTTTATATAAAGAAGTTGTTAGAATCAGGCGCCACGGATTCTTCTCATCACGAACTTCACTCCCTTACCTTCTCTGAACTGGAAAGTTTATATAATAAAACATTCTCCCCAGCAAAATCTTAATACCATTATCAATAGATATTTATTCTGACAAACAAGCAAAATAGTTTGATAACCTAGTCCAATGTAAGAAAATCTAACATAATATATAAATAACAAATTATTAATTATTGTAAACAATAGGGTGTGGTGAGCGACAATAATGGGAAAAGACATCTCTTATAAAGATAAAAAGGTAATAACAATAGGCATCGTCAGGGATCTCACAGGTCTTTCCGAACGACAAATCCGTTACTATGAGGAACGAAAACTGATTTTTCCGGAAAGGTCTGCGGGAGGAAGCCGTAAATTTTCCTTTTCAGACGTGGAATTGTTGATGGAGATTGCTAATAAAATTGAAGACGGCATTCAAACACATGATATTAGGAAGGAAATGCTGCGTGAACAAAAGAAACACAACGAAGAACAGATTCGCAGACAGATGATCCAAGGTCAATTAAACGCCCAATTCGGTTTACGAAAAAAGTAAGTAACTAACCAATATGATCCCATTCCTTCAATGAAGGAATGGGATTTTTCATCCTTTCTCGGTTCATTATTCTGTCTATACCTTAAGGCAAATGACCATTTTTTAAAATCCATGTTAGATAATCTCCCAAACTTATAGAAACCAGTCAAAATTCATGTAAGAATACTAACATACCAAATGTTAAGAATATTAACATCATTTTAAAGGGGGAGAAAAAATGGATACTACATTCTTAATGAATAGCCTTTGGGTAATGGTGGGAGCTGTACTTGTTATTTTAATGATTGGTGGTTTTATCCTCTTAGAAACAGGTTCAACCCGAATGAAAAATGCAGGTCATATTGCGGGGAAAACGATCCTAACCTTCGGAATCGGCTCCATCGTATTTTGGGCGGTCGGATATGGGTTAATTTTTGGAAAAGGAAATCCGCTGATTGGTTTCTCCGACTTCTTTTATTCAGGCTATGACATCGATGGATTGCCGCTGTCTGGTGCCGTATTCTTTTTATTCCAATTAGCTTTTGCCGGTATTTCATTAACTATTGCGTTCGGAGGCTTTGCAGAACGAGCTAAATTAGGTGCCTACCTTGTATTTGCTTTACTTTTCTCAGTCATTGTCTACCCCCCAATCGCTCACTGGATTTGGGGCGGCGGCTGGTTAGCAGAGCACGGGAAACAGGATTTCGCTGGTTCTACTGTTGTTCACTTAACGGGCGCCATGGCAGCTCTAGCTGCTACGATTCTATTAAAACCGCGTATCGGGAAATTCAACAAAGATGGCTCAGCCAATAATCTTGCCGGTCATAACCAAGTATTTACCGCTTTAAGCGTATTGCTATTATGGGTTGGCTGGTTCGGTTTTAACGCAGGTAGTACATTAACAGTTGATAAAGCGTTCTTTGGATTTGTTGCTGTTAATACGAACTTAGCCGCAGCCGCTGGAACGGTAGCAGCGATGATTGTATCCTGGATGGTTCTTGGCAAAGCTGATGTTCCAATGATGTTAAACGGAGCATTAGCAGGGTTAGTTGCCATTACTGCTTCTTGTGCATTTGTAGATACATGGGCCGCAGTCTTAATTGGCTTTATCGCAGGAATTCTTGTTTTTTACAGCATTCGCTTCTTTGAAAACAGAGGCATTGATGATCCCATTGCAGCCCTTTCAGTTCATGGTGCAGCCGGTGTCTGGGGAACATTATCAACTGGATTCTTTGCTACTAAAGAATTAGCCACAGTCGGAAAGCCAGGATTGTTTTACGGGGGCGGTTTACACCAGCTCGGCGTTCAAGCACTCGGAGTATTCACATGCGCCGCATTTGCCTTTATTGTCTCCTTCATCCTCCTTGCCCTTATGAAAAAGTTTATGAAAGGTTTGCGTGTTACAGAGGAAGAAGAGATTATTGGATTAGATATGAGTGAGCATGGAAGCTATGGATACCCAGAATTACTGAAGGCAGAACAAACAAAGGCTCTATAATTATTATGAAATGTGCAAGTCCTTTCGGGCTTGCACATTTCTAGACTTTTTTAAGAGGAGGTGAACATTATGGAATATGAAACCTACTCAGCTATTGCTGAATACAAAAAGATTCACATGAAGGAAGCCGCCAAAGATCACTTTCAAATCAACCAACTCCATGACAGCATGTTCAAACAGGTGTTAGAAATTTCTTTAAAGGAAATTCATGCACGGTATGGGCCCCCGCCCTCTCCCTTCACCTTTTTTGTCATGGGGAGTGCCGGCCGCTTGGAACAATCGGTTTGGAGTGATCAGGATCATGGTATCATTTACCTCGATCCAACAGCCGAAGCTAAAGCTTACTTTTTATCATTAGGAAAGGAAATTTCAAAAGGTCTCTATCAGGCTGGGTATCCTTATTGTGATGGCGGTGTAATGGCGGGCAATCCATTCTGGTGTAAAGCACAATCCGAATGGGAGAAACAAATATTGAACTGGGCCTCCGAATCTTCATGGGAATCGTTACGCTACCTATTAATCTTAATCGATGGCCGCTCTTTTTATGGCCAGCATCAATTCATGGATCATCTGAAAACATTTGCTTATCTAACGGTTCAAAAGGAACAAATTCTTGCAAGAATTTATAAAAATACGCTTCATTTTAAAAAAGGAGTTGGGGTATTAGGTCAGCTTTTAGTGGAGACGCACGGTAGACATGCAGGATCCCTTAATATAAAGGAGACTGCTTTATTTCCTTACATCAATGCTGTTCGACTTTTGGCAATGAGAAATCATGTCCTAGAAACCTCAACCCTCTCAAGGCTTGACCAACTACAAATCCATGACAAGCATCTCTATAAAACCATGTTTCTTAAACTGTTAACCTATCGTCTTCAATTTGCCAGCCAATTAGATTATGAATCGGGGCACTATCTACCAGTTGAAAAACTAACAAAAGAGCAAAAGAATGAGCTGAAAGACATCATAAAAAACGGCGTGGCACTATACCAATACGCAGGAAAACTTATCGAAAAGGAGGGATAAAATGAAAATAAATGATTTAGCTCAATACTTAAGGCAAATTTCTGGGAGGGTTGGGTCCAATATTTATGCTGGTATTCAAGGTCAAGTTAATCCACAACAGCTTTCCTTCATCAGACAGCTGCAAAAAGAAATGAAAGAGAAAAACAACTTGGACACCCCGCTTAGCGAATTAGAAGTTGTCGTATTTGATTTAGAAACGACGGGGTTCTATCCAGAGAAGGGGGATTATGTCCTTTCAATCGGAGCAGTGAAAATGGTCGGTCCTCATATAAAGAATCACGATACTTTTTATTCGCTACTAAAATCAGACCTTCCTTTATCCGATGAAATTTCAACTTTAACGAACATTCAGGAGGGGCAATTACGTGATGCTCCCACTGCCAGAGATGTCTTACTTCAATTTTTCAACTATTCACAAAGTCATATTCTTGTCGCGCACCACTCCAGCCATGAAAAGTCCTTTATGCAGAAAATGACGTGGGACCTCTTAAAGACACGATTTGAACATCGAATCATCGATACATCCTTCTTAATTCGCCTTTCCGACACCTCCATGAAATCATTACCTCTTGAAGATGTATGTCGTCGATGCGGGATTGCCATAAAAGATCGTCACCATGCACTTGGCGACGCCCTGATGACCGCGCAAATTTGGGGGAGCTATTTACAACAAGCCCAAATAAGGGGATATAGTAATTTACAGGAAGTGTATGAACATCTCGCAAAGCTTTGAGACCAAAAACACTATTTCAAACTAGTGTTTTTTGGTAAACCTCTAAAAATTTACAGCGCGAATTCCTCTCGACTTTTCAACACATCTATCTTACTTACCTCTGATTATCTCCCCATTTACAATCCCTAGCACAGACAAAATAACTTAAAATAAAAAAATTTTAAAAAACTTTTTTTCGCCGTTTTCCTTATCAGAACAATAATGTAAACGCTAACAATATTTTTGATTTATTTGAATTGTCAGATTTTTGTGTTGACCATGTTTTCGATTGGTTGTATGATTATCGAAAATAATCATTCAATTCATTAAGTGCCATTACTCCCCATCATTTGGAGAAGGGTATGGTAATTCTTTTTTAACATTTTTTAGTCATTTAAAGCGGTCTATCACAAAAGAGGAGTGGTTAAGTTGGGGAGTCAATGGATTTTCCTTGACGGTGAATTCGTCAAGAAAGAAGATGCTGTAGTTTCAGTTTTCGATCATGGTTTTTTATATGGTGATGGAGTATTTGAAGGCATACGTGTTTATAGCGGAAACGTCTTCCGACTCGATGCACACCTAAAGAGACTATTTGAATCAGCACAATCCATTATGCTGAATATTCCTTTCACACAGGAGGAAATGACGCAATTAATCGTCGATACAATCAGAAAAAATCAGCTAGAAAGCGCCTATATTCGTGTCGTTGTTTCTCGTGGAAAAGGGAATCTCGGCCTAGACCCTAAATCCTGCTCAAAGCCAAGTGTCATCATTATTGCTGAAGAATTGAGTATGTACCCTAAAGAGTATTACGAGCGCGGGATTAAAATTGCATCTGTTGCGAGTCGAAGAAATCGCCCAGATGTGCTAAGCCCACAAATTAAATCGTTAAACTACTTAAATAATATTCTTGTTAAATTAGAGGCCAATCAAGCCGGGGTTGAGGAAGCATTAATGCTGAATGATCAAGGTTATGTGACCGAAGGCTCCGCTGACAATATCTTTATTGTGAAAAACGGCGTCATCTTTACCCCTCCTGTTTATTTAGGAGCTCTAGAAGGAATTACACGGAACGCCATCCTTGATGTAGCAAAAGCCAAAGGTTATGAGGTTAAAGAATCTCCGTTCACAAGACACGATGTATATGTAGCAGATGAGGTATTTTTAACTGGAACAGCCGTAGAGGTTATCGCCGTTATCGATGTTGATGGCCGTCAGATAAATGATGGTAAACCAGGTGAGGTTACGAAGGATCTCTTAGAAGAATTTAGGAAAATTGTAACAACAGACGGTGTGGCTTGTTATCCAGAAGGTGCAAACCATGCAATCGTTAGTTAGGAGCTAAAAACATGCGTAGCGATATGATTAAAAAGGGAATCGATCGGGCACCCCACCGCAGCCTATTATATGCAACAGGGGTCAAAACGAGTGATCTTGAAAAACCGTTCATCGGCGTTTGTAACTCGTTCATTGAAATTATCCCAGGACACAAACACCTTAATCATTTCGGTGAGATTGTAAAAGAGGCAATTCGTGAAGCAGGCGGTATTCCTTTCGAGTTTAATACAATCGGTGTTGATGATGGGATTGCGATGGGACATATTGGGATGCGCTATTCCCTCCCTAGCCGCGAATTGATTGCCGACAGTGCCGAAACGGTAATTAATGCACATTGGTTCGATGGTGTTTTCTACATTCCGAACTGTGACAAAATTACACCAGGAATGTTAATGGCCGCAGCAAGAACCAACGTCCCTTCTGTTTTTGTTTCAGGCGGGCCGATGGAAGCAGGTGTTTCACCATCAACAGGAAAGAACCTTTCCCTCACTTCTGTATTTGAAGGTGTTGGGGCTTATCATAACGGAACCATCAGTCAGCAGCAGTTGCTAGACATTGAAACAAATGCCTGCCCTACTTGCGGCTCATGTTCTGGAATGTTTACTGCCAATTCAATGAACTGTCTAATGGAAGTATTAGGAATGACTGTTCCTGGTAACGGAACAATTGTAGCAACTTCAGAAGAAAGACATGAATTAATTCGTCAAGCCGCAAGGCATTTAATCGAACTAGTTAAAAAAGATATCCGCCCTCGTGACATTATTACTAGGGAAGCAATTGATAATGCCTTTGCCCTAGATATGGCCATGGGTGGTTCAACAAATACCGTACTTCATACATTGGCAATTGCCCATGAAGCTGGGATTGACTATGACTTAGGTGAGATTAACAAAATTGCTGAAAGAGTTCCTTATCTAGCAAAAATTATGCCAGCATCCGATTATTCAATGGAAGACATTCATCATGCAGGCGGAGTTAGTGCCATTATTAATGAACTTTATAAAGTAGAAGGCGCCTTGCATGATAATTGCTTAACCATTACAGGAAAGACTCTTTCCGAAAATGTGAAGGAAGCAACAATCACGAATGAAACGGTCATCCGGACAAAAGACAATCCATATAGCCCAGTTGGCGGATTATCCATCCTTTATGGAAACATTGCTCCAAATGGCAGTGTAATCAAGGTTGGTGCTGTAGATCCTTCCATTAAAACATTCTTGGGTGAAGCAATCGTTTTTGATTCCCAGGATGAGGCACAAGAAAATATCAATAATGGTACAGTTCAGGCAGGACACGTAGTCGTTATCCGTTATGAAGGTCCAAAAGGCGGACCAGGAATGCCTGAAATGCTTGCCCCGACTTCCGCAATTATGGGACGTGGATTAGGTAAGGAAGTTGCCTTGATTACGGATGGACGCTTTTCCGGAGCAAGTCGCGGAATCTCCATTGGTCACATTTCACCAGAAGCAGCAGAAGGCGGACCAATTGCTCTTGTTGAAAATGGTGACAAAATCCTAATCGATCTAGAAGCACGCTCCATTGAACTTCTTGTTGATGATGAAGTTTTAGCTGAACGACAGAAGGCATGGGTGAAACCAGAGCCAAAAATTAAAACCGGTTATCTTGCAAGATATGCAGCACTCGTAACTTCTGCTAATACCGGTGGAATCATGAAAATCTAGAAATACCAATGGGAATTTGTTAGTACCCCTCCCCTTCCTAAGGAAGTTAAGGTGCTAAAGGGTTAAATGAAAAACATTTGACAAAAAAATATCCATAAATCGATGACGGGAATAAAGGAATAAGAATTCGTATTTTCAGAGAGCTGGGGTTGCTGGAAGCCCAGTAATACAACTTATTCTGACATCATCCCTGAGTGTTAAGCCGAACAGTCATGACTTAAGTAGGCTTAATCGGGTGTCCATATCTTTGAACACCTGTTACCAAAAGAAGCGTTCCTCATATTTTAGATGTCGCTTCATAAGGCAGTATTCGTAAGAATGCTGTAAAAACGGGTGGTACCGAGAAAATGAAAGGTCTTTTCTCCCCGATTATTCTGCTATTGATGTTCTTGACTGCAGTCTATTCTGGGAGAATAGGGCCTTTTTTACTATGTTTCTAACAATACAAAGCTTCAAAAGAATTTTTAAAAAATTCAATCATCCGTTAAGGAGGGATCACGACGTGAAAGTAGAAGCAAAAAAGCTTGATGTCCAAACAACTACAGAGCCGAGAACCGGTGCAGACCTTCTCATCGACTTACTAAAAAAAGAAGGTGTAGAAACACTGTTTGGATATCCGGGAGGTGCCGTACTTCCAATATACGATGCCATTTATCGCGCCCAGGGTACCATCGAGCATGTTCTTTTCCGACATGAACAAGGAATGATCCATGCAGCGGAAGGATATGCCCGAGTTACCGGAAAACCTGGTGTCGTCATTGCTACCTCAGGACCTGGGGCAACCAACCTTGTGACTGGGATAACAGATGCGATGATGGATTCCCTGCCTCTTGTTATCTTCACCGGGCAGGTTGCAAGAAGTGTCATCGGAACAGACGCCTTTCAAGAAGCAGATGTTATGGCAATCACAACACCAATCACCAAACATAACTATCAAGTACAATCTATCGAGGACTTACCACGTATCGTGAAGGAAGCATTTCATATCGCTTCTACCGGACGGCCAGGACCAGTCTTAGTAGATGTTCCTAAAGATATTTCCGCAGGATTTTTAACGGAAGAACCTGAAGAAGCGAGCATTAATTTACCTGGATATCAGCCAACAACAAAGCCAAATCCATTTCAAATAAAGAAACTTGCTGATTCGATTTCAAAGGCTTCCAAGCCGGTAATTCTTTCAGGCGCAGGTGTTCTCCATGGAAAAGCATCAGCTGAGCTCACTGCTTTTGCAGAAAAACATCAGATCCCTGTGGTCACTACTTTACTTGGGCTTGGTACTTTCCCGGCAGATCATCCCCTTTCGCTAGGAATGGGTGGTATGCACGGAACATATGCAGCAAACATGGCCATTTACGAGTGTGATTTGCTTATCAATTTTGGAGCACGCTTTGATGACAGATTAACAGGCAATCTTAAACACTTTGCTCCATTTGCGAAGGTTGCCCATATTGACATCGATCCAGCCGAAATTGGAAAAAATGTTCCAACACAACTTCCAATCGTTTCTGATACGAAAGAGGCACTTAGCGAACTGCTCAATCACGAAATTGAGTCACCAAAAGATGCTGAATGGCTGCAAAAACTGAGCCAAGACAAACAGGAATATCCGCTATGGTATAAACATGATCCAAACGGAATGTGTCCTCAATGGGTTATTGAAGCAGTCCATAAAGTTACGAACGGTGACGCGATTGTGGCAACAGATGTTGGTCAGCACCAAATGTGGGCAGCGCAGTATTACACCTTTAAACAGCCGCACCGCTGGATTACATCAGGTGGACTTGGAACAATGGGCTTTGGGTTCCCTGCCGCGATTGGCGCACAGATTGCCGAGCCAGACAGTACAGTTGTAGCGATTGTTGGGGATGGCGGTTTTCAGATGACACTTCAGGAATTATCGATCATTTATGAACGAAACCTTCCTGTAAAGATCATTATTGTCAACAACGGTGCGCTAGGAATGGTTCGCCAATGGCAAGAACTTTTACACGGAAACCGTATTTCGGAATCGATTCTTCATACACAACCTGATTTTGTCAAACTTGCCGACAGTTATTCAATTAAGGGTTATCGGGTTAACAATCAGGAGGAACTGATCACCGTGTTGCCGGAGGTATTCGCTCATAATGGCCCAGTATTAGTTGATTGCCGTGTACTTCAGCAAGAAAAAGTATTCCCGATGATTGCCCCTGGTAAAGGAATTCACGAAATGATAGGGGTGAAACCATGAAACGGATCATCACAGCAACCGTTCAAGACCGCAGCGGAGTCCTAAACCGTGTCACCGGCCTCCTACAAAGACGCCAGTTCAATATTGAAAGTATTTCAGTTGGTCCATCTGAAACCGAAGGGATTTCAAAAATGACCCTAGTGGTCGAGGTTGAAGACGAACAGCGCCTTGAACAGGTGACGAAACAGTTAAATAAGCAAATTGATGTTTTGAAAGTTTCCGATATTACTGATAAAGCAATTGTCGCACGCGAACTGGCTCTAATTAAAGTAGCCTCAAGCAGCCAATTGCGTAGTGAAATCCACGGGATTATTGATCCGTTCCGTGCCCTAATTATTGATGTAAGTAAAGACAGTCTCGCCGTTCAAATTACAGGACGTCCTGATAAAATTGATGCCTTGATCGAAATGCTTCGGCCTTATGGCATTAAGGAAATTGCAAGAACTGGCCTGACTGCCCTCCAGCGTGGGCACCAGCCGCAAGTAAACGATCTAGCAACATACTCACTATTAAAATAACAATATATCTGAGAGGATGATTCATAATGGTAAAGGTACTTTATAACGGAGATATTCAAGAAGAGGTTTTACAAGGAAAGAAAATCGCAGTTATCGGATATGGCTCTCAAGGTCATGCTCATGCGCTTAACTTAAAAGAAAGCGGCTTTGATGTAGTAGTTGGTTTACGCGGAGGAAAATCATGGGATAAAGCTGTTGAAGATGGATTAGACGTTCGCACTGTTGCAGAAGCAACTGCAGCTGCAGAGGTAGTAATGGTTCTTCTTCCAGATGAAATGCAGCCAAAAGTATATGAAGAAAGCATCAAAGCAAACCTTGAAGCAGGAAATGCTCTAGTTTTCGCTCATGGCTTCAACATTCATTTTAGCCAAATCGTCCCTCCTGCCGATGTTGATGTATTCTTAGTAGCACCAAAAGGTCCAGGACATTTAGTTCGCCGTACTTTTACAGAAGGTGCTGGAGTTCCTGCTCTATATGCAGTTTACCAAGACTACACTGGTCAAGCTCGCGATGTTGCTCTTGCATATGCAAAAGGAATCGGTTCTGCTCGTGCTGGAGTGTTAGAAACTTCTTTCCAAGAAGAAACAGAAACAGATTTATTCGGAGAACAAGCAGTTCTTTGCGGTGGTACTACTGCCCTAATCAAAGCGGGCTTTGAAACACTAGTAGAAGCTGGATATCAGCCTGAAGTTGCCTATTTCGAGTGTTTACATGAATTGAAATTAATCGTTGACCTTTTATACGAAGGTGGTTTAGAGAACATGCGTTATTCTATCTCCGACACTGCTCAATGGGGAGATTTCGTTTCCGGACCACGTGTAGTTAACGAAGATACAAAAGCACGCATGAAAGAAGTATTAAAAGATATCCAAACTGGTAAATTTGCTCAGGGCTGGATCTTGGAGAATCAAACAAACCGCCCACAATTCAACGCGATTAATCGTGCTGAAAACAATCACCAAATTGAACAAGTAGGCCGTGAGCTTCGTGCATTAATGCCGTTTATTAAAAACAAACCAGTAAATGCAAAGAAGGAAGTGGTGGTAAATGGTTCACGTTAACATCTTCGATACGACATTACGCGATGGCGAACAGTCCCCTGGTGTGAATTTAAACCAGCTGGAAAAATTGGAAATCGCAAGACAACTTGAACGGTTTGGGGTTGATATTATGGAGGCCGGCTTTCCGGCTTCCTCCCAAGGCGATTTTGAAGCAGTAAGAGCAATCGCCCGAAATATTAAAAATGTATCAGTCACAGGCCTGGCAAGAGCGACGAAATCTGACATTGACATTGCGTGGGATGCGTTAAAAGATGCAGCAGAACCAAGGTTGCATGTATTCCTTGCCACCTCCCCTATCCATATGCAATATAAATTGATGAAAACACCTGAGGAAGTTACACAAATTGCGGTTGACATGGTGTCTTATGCAAAACGGAACTTCCCGCATATTGAATGGTCAGCGGAAGATGCATCCCGCTCTGACCTGGATTTCCTTGTTCAAATTATTACGAAGGTCATTGATGCCGGTGCGACAGTCATTAATCTTCCTGATACAGTCGGTTACACCACACCAGAAGAATATGGACGCATGTTCCGTTATATTCGAGAGAACGTCCCAAATATTCATAAAGCCGCATTATCTTGTCATTGTCATGATGATTTAGGAATGGCGGTTGCGAATTCGTTAGCAGCAATCGAAAACGGTGTAACTCAAGTTGAAGGTACGATCAATGGAATTGGAGAACGTGCAGGAAATGCCTCTTTAGAGGAAATAGCTGTTGCCTTAAACATTCGAAAAGATAAGTATCCTTATACTACGAATCTAGTACTAAAGGAAATTAAACGTACGAGTGATCTTGTCAGCCGCTTTACAGGTATGATGGTTCCACCTAATAAAGCCGTGGTTGGAAAGAATGCTTTCGCTCATGAATCAGGAATCCATCAGGATGGCGTCTTAAAAAATACATTAACCTATGAGATTATTACCCCTGAATTAGTTGGGGTCAAATCAAATGATTTAGTTCTAGGCAAACATTCCGGCCGCCATGCCTTCAAAGATAAAATTGAGCAGATGGGCTTTGAATTACCGGATGAAAAATTGATTGAAGCCTTTACTGCTTTTAAACAGTTAACCGATCGTAAAAAAGAAGTAACGGATGAGGATCTTTTTGCCATTTTAACTGATATTCAAACAACAGCTGTTGATATTAAAAAATATGAACTTGTTGCCTTCCAAGTCCATTACGGCTCAGCCAACTTGCCGACAGCGACGGTGGCATTAACCACTCCAGAAGGTATTCGAGTCGAGACGGCCCGTACAGGTTCTGGTAGTGTTGAAGCTTTAATGAACACTTTGGAAGCACTAATTAAAGAAGAAATCCATCTTACTGATTTTAGATTAAGTTCGATTGGTCAGGGACGGGATGCACTTGCTGAGGTCCATGTCAAAATGACCGTGAACGGTACTCCTGTAACTGGACGCGGTTCCGCACAAGACGTACTGGAAGCTTCTGCAAAGTCATTCTTAAACGCTGTTAATCGTGTATTTTTTAACCAAAATGCAGCTTTAAAAGAAACGGTAGTCTAATAGACCACAAACAATAAATGAGGAGGTTGCTTCTAATGAAAAAACGTATTGTCTTACTTCCCGGTGATGGCATTGGCAAGGAAGTTATTAACTCAGCAAAAGATGTGTTAAATGCAATTGCTGAAGAATACAATCATACTTTTAGCTTTGAAACCCATGAAATCGGAGGAGCAGCCATAGACCTTTACGGCACTCCCCTTCCGGAAACAACCGTTGATGCTTGTAAACAAGCCGATGCGGTATTGCTTGGTGCTGTTGGCGGACCAAAATGGGATAACAATCCCTCCCATTTACGCCCTGAACGAGGCTTGCTAGGAATCCGTAAGGCACTTGATTTATATGCAAACTTAAGGCCAATTAAAGGATTTAAAAACCTTCTTCATGCCTCACCTTTAAAGGAAGAAGTAGTATCTGGAAGCGACCTCCTTATCGTACGTGAATTAACTGGCGGCCTTTATTTCGGAACACCAAGTGAACGTCGTGATAACGGAAACTCCGTTGTAGACACGCTTGTCTATTCCCGTCAAGAGATTGAAAGAATTGTCGATAAAGGTTTTCAAGCAGCCCAGCAAAGGCGCGGTCATCTTACTTCGGTGGATAAAGCAAATGTACTGGAGTCTAGCAAACTATGGCGCGAAATAGTTGAAGAGAAAAAAGCACAGTACCCAGATGTAGCTGTGGAACATGTATTAGTTGATGCTGCCGCTATGAAACTAATCACGAACCCAAGCCAGTTTGATGTCATCGTTACCGAGAATCTATTTGGCGACATCTTAAGCGATGAGGCTTCAGTTATTACGGGATCACTTGGGATGCTCCCTTCCGCCAGCTTAAATGAAAATGGTGTGGGCCTATATGAACCTGTTCATGGCTCCGCTCCTGACATCGCTGGTAAAGGTGTAGCCAATCCCGTTGCGATGATATTATCAGCAGCAATGATGCTAAGATACTCTTTTCAATTGAATGACGAGGCTAAAGTGATTGAGGATGCAGTTCAATCGGTTTTAGATGCCGGCTTCCACACAGGCGACCTTCAAGTTCCAGATGGACGTCTTGTGGGAACAGCAGAAATGACGAAACGGATTGCAGATTATATTAAATCACAAAATGCTTCGAAGTGCATCGCCAGCTGTTATTTTTAAAAATTTCGTTGGGTAAACCGTCTTGGTGGCGGTTTACCCCTAAATTTATCTAAGGAATTAAAATTCATTTACGTGAGGAAGGACGCTATGCAAACACCAAAAAATATTATCCAAAAGATTTGGGAAAAGCATGTTGTACATCAAGAAGACGGAAAACCCGATTTATTATATATCGATCTACACCTTGTTCACGAAGTAACCTCTCCTCAGGCATTTGAGGGTTTACGAATAAATGGTCGTAAAGTACGCCGCCCGGACCTTACCTTTGCGACGATGGACCATAATGTTCCAACCCGCCAACGTCTTGTAATCAATGACCCTGTTTCAAAAAATCAAATAGATACCTTACAACAAAATTGTCAGGATTTCGGGGTTCCACTTGCTGATATTCATCACCCAGATAACGGGATTGTCCATGTAATCGGACCTGAACTTGGACTTACTCAGCCTGGCAAAACTATTGTGTGCGGTGATAGTCATACCTCTACACACGGAGCATTTGGTGCGCTCGCTTTTGGGATTGGTACAAGCGAGGTTGAGCATGTTCTTGCAACCCAAACCCTTTGGCAGGCACCGCCTAAAACCTTAAATGTCAAGGTCAACGGAAAACTAGGTACTGGTGTTACAGCTAAAGACTTAATTCTTGCCATCATCGGTAAATTCGGTGTCCAATTTGGAACAGGTTATGTGATGGAGTACACAGGTGAAGCCATCCGTTCCCTATCGATGGAAGAACGAATGACAGTTTGTAACATGTCTATTGAAGCAGGTGCAAGAGCCGGTCTCATCACTCCAGATGAAACGACTTTTGAATACTTACGGGGAAGACGCCATGTACCTCAAGGAGAAGCATTTGAACAAGCCGTTGCTGAGTGGAAGACTCTAGCTTCTGATGAAGGGGCAGCTTATGACTTAGTCGTTGAGATTGAAGCAGCCGAAGTTGAACCACAGGTAACCTGGGGAACAAATCCAGGAATGTGTATTCCGATTACGGCAAATGTTCCAAATCCAGACGAAACCGAGAAACCTAGCGAAAAGGACGAGATCCAGCGTGCGCTTGAATACATGGGCCTTGAAGCTGGTCAGCCAATCTCAAATGTGAAAATTGACCATGTTTTCATCGGTTCTTGTACGAATTCGCGCTTAAGCGACTTACGAAGTGCAGCTGAGGTTATCCGTGGCAAGAAAGTTAGCCCTTCTGTAACTGCCATTGTTGTTCCTGGTTCGTTTAGTGTCAAATTAGCCGCCGAAAAAGAAGGCTTGGATAAGGTCTTTACCGAGGCTGGATTTGAGTGGCGTGAAGCCGGCTGCAGTATGTGCCTAGCCATGAACGATGACATTGTTCCTTCAGGGGAACGCTGTGCCTCCACTTCTAACCGAAATTTTGAAGGCCGCCAAGGGAACGGGGCCAGAACCCATCTTGTCAGCCCTGAAATGGCAGCCGCTGCCGCTATTGCAGGTCACTTCGTAGATGTCCGACAATTTGCTGCTGCACAGGAGGTAAGATAAAATATGGAACCATTAAAAATTCATCAAGGCCTTGTTTATCCATTAAACCGGTCGAACATTGATACAGACCAAATTATCCCGAAGCAGTTTTTAAAGCGGATTGAACGCAGTGGTTTTGGCCAATTCCTTTTTTATCATTGGCGTTTTGATGATGAAGGGAATCTTCGACCAGATTTTTCATTAAACGACCCGAAATATAAAGACGCTTCAATTATCGTTGCCGGTGAAAACTTTGGCTGCGGATCATCACGTGAGCATGCTCCGTGGGCGGTTCAAGATTTTGGCTTTAAAATCGTCATCGCCCCAAGTTTTGCAGACATTTTTAAAAACAATTGCGTGAAAAATGGGATTCTTCCAATTCAGGCTAGTAATGAACAAGTTCAGTATATGATTAGAAAAGCTGAATCCGAAGAATACCAATTAACCGTCGACCTTGAAAATCAGGTGGTCTATGATAATGAAGGTTTCAAAGCTTCTTTCGATATTGCTCCATATCCTAAAGTCATGCTGCTTAATGGCTGGGATGAGATTGGTGTTACTTTAACCTACGCGGATAAAATTGAGCAATATGAACTGGCGCGTAAATAACCGTAAAAAAATGAGCTTGGAAACCCAAGCTCATTTTTTATTTGGTTGTCACAGCTCGTTTAAAATATTTCTATTCTCAGATTCTTCGTTAAAGGTCAAGACCTCTTCAACCGGCTCATATGATTCGCCATAAAAATGATGATCCTTATAGGTGTGAATCATATCATATGTTTTTTTCATGGATTCAAAAATCATTTCTTCTGATTCTTCATTAGGAGCCCAGTAGAGGATTTCCATCCTATTAACCTCGTTTGTCGCTAATGATTTTCTCTCATAACCGATAGAAACGGCGTGCTCAAATTTTTCACGTTTATAAAAATGAAGCCGTTTTTCGGAATCACTGTCTTCATAGTTGACTGGTTCTACTTC
>NZ_JBALSN010000220.1:0-9910 GCF_036966985.1 Neobacillus drentensis
TAGTAAAATGTAGATATAGAGAAAAGATGCTTTTAGTTTTTGAATACAGTACACGGGTATAGTATAGTATAAATTATAGGAGTGAAAGGTGATGGAACATACCGAAAAAGCAGAATTCGATCTAATCGGAATGACTTGTGCAGCCTGTGCCGCAAGGATCAAACGAGGGCTAGAAAAATTTGATGGTGTAAAAACAGTAAATGTTAATTTAGCGCTAGAAACAGCCGTAGTTGAATATAGCTCTTCACAGATAAGCATAGGGGAAATCGAAAAGAAAGTTGAGAGCATTGGATATCAAGCCATTCCGAAACAAGGTCAGGAGATAGAGGGCCTCCGTGAAAAAGATTTAGTAAAACTCAAGGGACAGGTTATTTTTTCAATTATCCTAGCGACACCGCTGTTATGGGCGATGGCTTCAGATTTTGAATTTACTTCTTTTATCAGCCTTCCAGATATGCTCATGAATACCTGGGTCCAGTTGGCACTTGCCACACCGGTGCAGTTTATCATCGGCTGGCAATTTTACAGAGGCGCTTTTAAAGCCCTTCGCAATCGTAGTGCCAACATGGACGTATTAGTGGCACTAGGCACATCTACTGCTTATTTTTACAGTCTGTATCTTTCCATTAAGTCAGTTGGACCGGAAACAAATATGTTTGATCGGTACTTTGAAACGAGTGCCATCTTGATCGCCTTTATTGTACTTGGAAAGCTCTTTGAAATTAAAGCAAAGGGTAAATCTTCAGATGCGATTAAGAAGTTAATGGGATTACAGGCAAAAACGGCAAAAATTATCCGAAATGGGATTGAACAGGAAATCGCCTTGGAGGAGGTAATGATTGGTGATATTGTTTTGGTCCGGCCAGGTGAAAAAGTGCCCGTAGACGGTGTAATAGTTGAAGGGCAATCAACATTGGATGAATCGATGCTGACAGGAGAAAGTATTCCGGTTGATAAAACGGTCGGGGATCATGTCATTGGAGCGACCCTTAATAAGAATGGATTTTTAAAGATACACGCTTTGAAAGTGGGGAAGGAAACGGCACTTGCTCAAATTATTAAAATCGTAAAAGAGGCGCAGGGTTCGAAAGCACCCATCCAACGTCATGCCGATAAAATATCAGCTATCTTTGTACCAGTGGTTGTGGCCATTGCTTTTCTCACTTTTACCCTTTGGTATTTCTGGATTAGTCCAGGGCAGCTAGCTGATTCACTTGAAAAAATGATTGCAGTACTGGTGATCGCTTGCCCTTGTGGTCTAGGGTTGGCTACTCCTACCTCAGTTATGGCAGGAACTGGCCGGTCAGCTGAATTCGGGATTCTATTTAAAGGCGGAGATCATTTAGAAACTACTCAAAAAATAACCACTGTATTGCTGGACAAAACAGGAACGGTTACGAATGGAGCACCTGAGGTAACAGATATTCTAGTTGAACCAGAAATAAAAGAAGCGGAGTTTCTTTTTCTAACAGGCTCTGCAGAATTTCAATCGGAACACCCTTTAGGAGAGGCAATTGTTCGTGCCATTAAAGAAAAGGGAATCGAGATCGGAGAAGTAAGCCATTTCGAAGCGATTCCGGGATTTGGGATCAAAGCAATCGTGAATGGGAAAGAAGTATTGGTCGGAACAAGAAAATTAATGAGCATGAACGAAGTGAATTTTCAGTGGAAAATTAACCGAATGTCAGAGTTCGAACAGACCGGAAAAACAGCGATGCTCGTTTCGATTGATCGGGTATATGCAGGTATGATTGCTGTCGCCGATACTATAAAAGACACCTCAAAAGTAGCGATACAGCGCCTGAAGGATTTAGGACTTGAAGTCATCATGATCACGGGAGATAACCAAAGGACGGCCGACGCCATTGCCAAGGAAGCTGGAATCGACAAGGTCATTGCTGATGTGTTGCCAGAAGGAANNCAACATGGAAAAAAAGTCGCGATGGTGGGAGACGGAATTAACGATGCACCAGCTCTTGCAACCGCGGACATCGGCATGGCAATTGGAACGGGTACAGATATCGCGGTAGAGGCAGCAGATATTGCGCTCATCCGCGGAGATTTAAATGCCATTGCTGACGCAATCTTTATGAGCAAAAAGACGATGGAAAATATAAAACAAAATCTATTTTGGGCATTTGCTTACAATGCGGTGGGAGTCCCGTTTGCCGCGGCGGGGTTTCTTGAACCATGGATTGCAGGAACCGCGATGGCATTTAGCTCAGTATCGGTAGTGTTAAATGCGCTGCGTTTACAGCGTGTCAAACTAAATGATGCAAAAAAATTCTTGAATAAAGGAGTGACAGGCATGAGGAAATGGGCAATTGCTGGGATTCTTTATGTTACGGTCGTCATTNNTCATTTTTGGATTCCAGGCTTATGATCAATGGGTTGCGGAAGATCAAAGACCGGCTGCTCAGGCAGAAGGCAAAGGCGACGAAATGGATATGGATGACAACAAAAGTAACCTAGAAATGAGTGGAGGTCATCAAGAGGAAGAAAAAGAAAACACTCATGGGCATGATATGGCTGCTGGAAACCATGAAGGCAGCGAGGTTAATGCATTTGTCCAAACTGATAAAAATAACATCAAGATTTTCTTAAAAGACAAGGCCGGAAACCCAATTGACGAGTTAGAAGTGAATCATGAGAAGGAATTACATCTAATTATCGTTGATGAACAACTGCAGAAATATTATCATGTGCACCCCGAACGAACTGGGAAAGGGGAATTTACGATAAAAAACACCCTCCCGGATGGTTTTTATAAAGCGTTTATCGATATTAAACCGACAGATTTCGCGTATAAAGTAGAGTCGGTACCATTTATCGTTGGAAATCCAGCCGATACAACACATGGTCATGAGCTAGTTCCAGACACGAAGTTCAGTAAAACGGTGGATGGAGAAACGGTTTCCTTAAATGTAAGTTCATTTAGGGCGGGCGAACCTGTTAGGTTATCCTTTGATTTAGATCAAACCAATTTGACTCCATATCTAGGAGCCATGGGGCATGTGGTTATACTTGATGAGTATGGAAAAGAGTTCCTTCATGTTCATCCTTCCAATGATAAGGAGCCCATTTTTGAAACATCTTTCGAAAAGCCTGGGATCTATAAAATTTGGGCTGAATTTAAACAGAATGGTAAGGTAAGAGCGTTTCCGTTTGTGATTGAGATAAAAGAATAAAACTGTCGCATCATAAGCGGAGATTATTAAGGGGAGATTTGTATGATTTATGATGTGGTTGTGATTGGCGGTGGCCAGGCTGGATTATCTATAGGGTATTACCTCAAGCAATCCTCGTTATCTTTTATAATATTAGATATTAATGCAACAGTAGGCGATGTTTGGCGGAAGAGGTATGATTCCTTGGTCTTATTTACTCCACGAGCTTACAGTTCCTTACCTGGCTTGGTCTTAAGCGGGGATCCATCAGGATTCCCAACCAAGGATGAAATTGCTGATTACCTAGAAATTTACGCTCGTACCTTTGATTTACCTATTCAGCATGATTGTCACGTTCAAAAAGTACAAAAGGAAAACGAACTTTTTTCGATTACTACGAATGATTCTATCATAGAAACTAGGAATATAGTTGTTGCAACCGGTCCATTCCACACTCCTAAACTACCATCATTTGCAAAAGAACTGCCAACCCATGTTGTTCAACTCCATTCTTCTCAATATAAAAACCGTACTCAACTTAACGAAGGTGCTGTCTTAGTTGTGGGCGGCGGCAATTCAGGCGCACAAATCGCGGTGGAATTATCTGAACATCATGAAACTTACTTATCTGTTGGGCAAAGGTTACGATTTCTTCCCCTTACTCTAGTTGGGAGAAGTATCTTTTGGTACTTTGACAAACTTGGAATATTAAAAGCTGGTCGCCACTCGTTAGTTGGGAAGAAAATTCAAAATCAGGGAGATCCAATCTTTGGTTATGAACTAAAAGAGAAACTAAAGAATAATAGTGTCCTGCTAAGAGGTAGAACCAAATCAATCGACCATGATGAGATCCGTTTTGAGGATCAGTCAGTAATAAAAGTGGAGAATGTCATTTGGGCAACAGGCTTTAACCCGAATTACTCATGGATAGATATGCCCTCTCTTTTAGATCATCGAGGAATCGTAAAGCACAATAGAGGGATTACTGAAATCGAAGGGTTATATTTTCTTGGTTTACCATGGCAGCACACCAGAGGATCCGCTCTCCTTTTAGGAGTAGGAGATGATGCTGAATTTTTGTATCAACATATTTCCTAGCCTTATAGCGAAAAATCAAAACAAAAATACGAAGGAGGCGTTTCTGTACTATGCAGAAAAGCCTCCTTCGTATTAATGGATATAAAAATCAACAACAAAGAATGTGCCGAGCGCTCTAGCGGCTTTTAACCCACCACAAAATCAGGTTCATTTAGTCCCGAAACCAAAGCGCCCCGTGCTTCTTCTAAACCAAGCTTTATGAAGTAAAGCTGTCCATTGAGTCTTTCATCGTCAACGCTTAATAAAAGTGCCTGATCAATGAAGTTAATCGTATCTTCCGTTTTATCCAACGCTAATGATATCCGATTGTCGGAAAGATTAATAAGGTGTTGGTTATCTTGAATTTGGGCAACAACTGGGGCGATGGTAATGACGGGATCACTCGGAAAATACGTATCAAAAGGTAATTCTTTCATAGCAAGATACACCTCTGTCAGATGGTCGATCACATCTTGATAGTATTGGATTTTAATAGGGTTAGGCGGTAATGGAAAATCGGACATTTCGAGGAAGAGAATTAAGGCATTATCCGCATAACGAATGGCTTGTACCGTATATGCCAAAGCTGTTCGTACATTTAAAATTAAGTTCGAGGACATTTTTTTCACTCCAAACTGATGAATTATTCTAGTGTATGTAAGTAAGACTAGCCCTGTAAAGGACATATCGGCAAATTTATTAATATGTGTGAAGGAGTACATCCTAAACCTCTATTATTTGGGATCAATATTAGATCAGAATAATTTTGTAAATAAATGGGAAAAGTATACGCAAATGATGTAAAGGAAGAGTGAGATGGAACCAACCTCGATTCGATTAACTGCACCAGAAATTTCGAGTCTCTGGACACAATATATGTTTGATACCATGTCCATTTGTTTTCTTAAATACGCATTGGAACATATAAGAGATCAAGACATTCTTGACATATATAAACAATCACTTGAAATTGCCGAAGGACATGTGGAACATGTGACAAGGTTTTTAAAAGAAGAAAATTTTCCAATCCCAAAAGGGTTTACCGATGAGGATGTAAACATTCATGCTCCACGTTTGTTTCAAGATCCATTTTATGCTTTATTATATGTACATAATGTCCGTACATGGATTAACAGGCTATGCAGGTGCGGTGGGAACTTCGATTCGTTCTGATCAGAGGAGCTATTTCATTCAGTGCAACACTGATACGATGAAATTATACGATATGATCATGCATGTCATGGTTGATAAGGGTATTATTAACAGGCCACCTAATATTAATGCTCCCAATCAAGTGGATTTTGTGAGCAAACAGAGTTTTTTAACAGGCTGGTTTGGGGACAGAAGACCATTAGATGCGATAGAAGTAAGTGGTATATATTTTAATATGCAAAAGACAATTGCAAAGATTGTGCTGGAGATTGGGTTTAGTCAAGTCGCTCAATCAACGGAAATTCGTGATTATTTTAAGAGAGGGGAAAAAATTTGTGATCGGCAGCATGATACGTTGTATGGAATCTTAAATGAAAGTAATTTACCTGCGCCGAGAAAATGGGAGACGGAAGTAACGAATTCAACGATTCCACCGTTTTCCGATAAACTCATGCTATTTCATATAGTCACATTAGTTACAACCGCTTCAGGCTATTATGGAGCAGCATTTGCCATTTCACAAAGACGGGATTTAGGTCTTAAGTATGAACTGTTGATTGCAGATATTACTAGATATGCTGAAGATGGAGCTAATTTGCTCATCAAAAACGGATGGATGGAACAGCCTCCAATGTTTGATGACCGAGAAAAACTTGCAAAACAATAACCTTAATTTTTTCGACCTTCCTTTTGATAAGGGAGGTTCTTATTTTTGAAAAAATGTGCAATACTTAAGGGATAATCAGGTATTATGTTAGGAGTTAGGAAGTAAAGGGGGAATTAAAAATATGAATCGCTGCGGATGGGTTAATCAGGATCCATTATATATCGATTATCATGATCATGAGTGGGGAGTTCCAGTCTACGATGATCGCCTATTATTTGAATACTTAAATCTTGAAGGGGCCCAGGCAGGCCTTAGTTGGTATATGATCTTAAAGAAGCGGGAGAACTATCGACAAGCATTTGATAACTTTGAAGCTGAAAAAATAATCCGCTTTGACGAAAAGAAAATCGAGGAACTAATACATAATGAAGGAATTGTCCGAAATAGGCTGAAAATTAATGCAGTCATTACCAATGCACATGCCTTTTTGAAGGTCGTCGACGAATTTGGTTCATTTAGTAAGTACATTTGGTCCTTTGTTGGCGGTAAGCCGATTCAAAACCATTTTAAAGAAATGAAAGATGTTCCTGCAGTCACGGAAATAAGTAATCAATTAAGTAAGGATTTAAAGAAACGCGGCTTTAAATTTGTGGGCTCGACCATCTGTTATGCGTTCATGCAAGCTACAGGGATGGTGAATGACCATATTGTCACTTGTGACTGTTATCAAAAAGCAGTTCAATTGACTAAATAACAGGAAAAAGCGATTATCTCAATGAAGAGACATCGCTTTCTTTCGTTTGTGTAAAGAAAAAGATGAAGATGGCTATAGACAATAAAAAAAGAAAAATTTCACCTTTTGATGGCTCGAACGTTGGGAGGTCTGTTAGAGACAAAAATGACCACTTCCTTCTTATTTAGATTAGAATTTCAGGTTCGATATCAAAATGTTCAGAAACAATCCAGCGGAACTGTGTAAATACTCTTTCCAAATCAGGCAATGTAGGTACATGTTTAGGAACTCCGAAAATAGGACCTGTAATATTGAAGCTAAATCTGCCTGGACCTAAAAAGATCCCCGAAACATTTGTCTGATCACTAATTAATAGGATGGCTAAAAGGATATCTCCGATGTCCAATATTAAGCTCAATGTTTTATTTCCTGATATTCCTTCTAAACGTCCTATTCCGGTTAGCGGCCCACCGACCGAAAGGGCAAATCCTTTTGGTTCAACTATAAGTCTAACAACTGTCACTTGACCTGTTAATAATAAAAATGCAGTAATAATATCAATATTCCGTTGGATAGATACAATTGTTTGCAAACGTTTTTCTAAGTCACATGTATTATTCAAAGATTTTCACTACCTATTCAAACTTCATGTGCAACGATAATGACAAGACCAGAAATCTTTGCAGCTAAGACATATCTTTTGTATGGTATGAAGAAAATTGAAGGATGCTACTAAATAAACAAAAAAGCCCATCAAAACTTGATGAGCTTTTTTGAAGTGCCATTTATAACTAATTACTTCGGTGATTTTTCAATCATAAAATCAGATGTTGAAACAGGTATAATCTTGCCGCCAATTTGCACATGAATCGTGTCGTTGAAAATGGCTTTAACAATTCCCTTTAAGGAGATGGTTGAATTAACAGAGATTTTTTTTGATTCAGATTGGTTTGCCACAATATCAACGCCTTTCAAAATGTTAGAAACTAAGAACAATAAATTTATTAAAGATACATTAAATTATTCGGAATAATATAATGAATTCCTGCAAAGACAAGGGATTATTTATTAAAAATCGGTCATGTTATGATCCAACTATTTTGTAAAGGGGTGTTTATACAATAATAGCAGTTTAACATGAACCGTAGTTCAAGTATCGCATGGATAGAATGGGCTGTCAACGAAAACGTGAACTATGGTTCAAATTTTAAAAAAGTGGTATGATATAAATGAGGTGATAAAATGCCAGACCGAGATGACCTATTGATTGGTGAATTCCCTTCTCTCCCAAAACAGGAGAGGGCACAGCAAAAAAGGAATGCACTGCTTGAAAGTGGATTAGATCTATTTATTTCAAATGGGTACGAGCAAACTACTGCTAAGGAAATTGCTGCCCATGCCGGGGTGGCGACTGGAACCTTTTATCGGTATTTCTCGGATAAACGGCAGCTTTTAATGTCGTTATTAGAAGATAAAATTGACAAGCTTCTCCCCCCTGAACCAAGTTGGATGTCAGGGAATCCGGAATCATTGTTAGCATCTTTATTAGAAGCACATAACAAACGACTTAGTGAATTAGGTCTGCAGCGTGTCCTGCCTGAATTGGTATTGAAAGACCCAGGTCTGGCTGAATTTTTGGGTGATGCACGAAGGAAAATTTATTCAAGAGTTCTGTCCGGTTTAAAGCAAGCGGAGGAAAATGGATTAACATGGAACGATTTGGATTTAGAAGCTGTCGCTTGGGCAATATTAGTTTTAGTGGAGAATAGTCATGGAAACGATAACTTGAGTGGGAAAAGAACAGATTTTCAAGAAATTTCAAAAGTTATTTGCCGGATGGTATTTCCGCCGGATATATTAGAGAAGTTGAGAGTTTCAGATGTAAAAAATAATCCAAAATTCAAAAGTTGAAAGTGGTGTCGATATGATCAATGTAAAGGTCAAGGATTTTATGGTGAAGGATGTTATTTCAGCTAGTCCTAGTTCTTCCATTAAAGAGGTAACGACCTTACTTGTTGCGAATAAAATTGGCGGTGTACCCATTATTGACGGAGAGGGCAACTTGCGCGGATTTGTGACAGATGGAGATATTTTGAGGGCAATCAGTCCAGTTGATCGACGTTTTCATGATTATTTCTCCTTAATTACATATGTAGCAGAAGAAAAAATGGAGATTCGTCTTAATGAACTAGCCGAGCGTGAGATCATTAGGATCGCAAAGACCCACGGAATTGTAACCATCCATCCTGAAGATGACATGAAAAAGGTCGTCTCCCTATTGTCCAAGCATCACTTTAAAAAATTACCTGTTGTCGATGATTCCAATCATGTGGTCGGTGTAATCAGCAGGGGAGATGTCATTCGCAGCATTCAAGAAACGCTGATAAAAGATTGGAAATAATTTTTGTCATTTTAACAACCCTTCACCGAAGAAGTGAAGGGCTTTTCTTTAGGAAAATACTATATTCCTATTGCTTTGATATACAAGAAGAAAACTATTGGACTGGCTTTTCAATCAGCAGTTCTGATGCTGGGAGCGTGATAATTTTACCGCCAATCTGAACATGAACGGTATCGTTGAAAATGGCTTTGACAATTCCTTTTAAAGAAATTGTTGAATTAACAGAGATTTTTTTCACATCAGCTTTGTTTGCCAAATTTACCAACACCCTTCAAAATAGTTATGAAAATATTATATATGAAGATAAGGAAATAAAGCTAGAATAAATAATCAGAAAAGTTAAAAAATATTTCTGTGAATTGCAGCCAAATATTTTTATATATCATTCATATGTGAAATTAAAATAAATGGTGTATGATATAATCATCTCAAAAAGGAGGCGGAGCAATGTTAAATGAAGTCGGAAAGGAAAAAGAGCTTATTGATGATCCATGCTGCTCACTTGATGACAGTGATCGTAAGAGTCATCATTCCGATAAAGTGAAAAATAATCTTGTTACAAGATTAAACCGTATTGAGGGTCAAATTCGCGGCATTAAAGGCCTAATTGAAAAAGATACATATTGTGATGATGTCATTAATCAGATATCGGCCACTCAATCCGCCTTAAATAGTGTTGCCAAAATCCTGCTTGAAGGTCATCTGAAGAGCTGTGTTGTTGAAAGAATACAGGAGGGTGATATGGAAGTCTTGGATGAGGTTCTGGTTACGAT
>NZ_JBALSN010000221.1:0-11428 GCF_036966985.1 Neobacillus drentensis
TTTATATATTTTAAAACTTTAATTGAAGATATAAAAAATATTTATAAAAGGATACTCTCTTACAACGTATTATTCCATTTTAATGAGGAAGATATTTCTAAAAAATTCATTGACATTGTTATCCAGTATGTTATTATTCTAAGTTGAACGGATACTCTCTTATCCTGAGCTGGTGGAGGGACAGGCCCAATGAAACCCAGCAACCTGCAGTATGAAAAGATTAACCACTTTAAAAGGTCCTTTTCAAATGCGAAGGTGCTAATCTGACGCAAGGCTATTGCCTTGAACGATAAGAGCGAAAGGCCCGAAACCAACCTTTCCTCTATGGTAAGGTTTTTTGTTTTGTATAAGTCCTTTTATGAAATGAGTCTCTAATAAAAATCCTTTGTTAATTACATACTAAGGGAATGAGTACCGTATCAAATTCTCGAGGTTTAAGAAGTATACCTGTAACCTTCAAAAAAAAACCTCGTGATCTCATAATATAGGAGGAATTCAGATGTCAAGAAACGTGCGTTTGTTCACTTCTGAATCAGTTACTGAAGGTCATCCTGATAAAATCTGTGACCAAATTTCTGATTCCATTTTAGATGCTATTTTAGCAAAGGACGCTAATGCTCGTGTTGCGGCTGAAACTTCAGTAACAACTGGATTAGTGTTAGTTGCAGGGGAAATCACGACATCTACATATGTGGATATTCCTAAAATCGTTCGTGAAACGATTAAAGGGATTGGTTATGATCGTGCAAAATACGGTTTTGACTCCGAGACATGTGCCGTTTTAACATCTATTGATGAACAGTCTCCAGACATTGCTATGGGCGTTGACCAGGCTTTGGAAGCACGTGAAGGTCAAATGTCTGATGAACAAATCGAAGCAATTGGTGCAGGGGACCAAGGTTTAATGTTTGGTTTTGCATGTAATGAAACGAAAGAGCTTATGCCACTTCCAATCTCACTTGCACATAAGCTTGCTCGTAAATTAACAGAAGTGCGGAAAGATAATGTTCTTGATTACCTTCGTCCAGACGGAAAAACCCAAGTAACGGTGGAATATGATGAGAATGATAAACCGGTACGGATTGATACCATTGTTATTTCTACTCAACATAACCCAGAAGTAACGTTAGAGCAGATTCAACGTAACTTAAAAGAATATGTCATCAACCCTGTCGTACCAAAAGAACTTATCGATGAGAAGACAAAGTATTTTATTAATCCAACTGGCCGTTTCGTCATTGGCGGACCACAAGGGGATGCAGGCTTAACTGGCCGTAAAATTATTGTTGATACGTATGGCGGATATGCTCGTCATGGCGGCGGTGCTTTCTCAGGTAAGGATCCTACAAAAGTGGACCGTTCCGCAGCTTATGCAGCACGTTATGTTGCTAAAAACATCGTCGCTGCAGGTCTTGCTGAAAAATGTGAAGTTCAGCTTGCTTATGCGATTGGTGTGGCACGACCTGTTTCGATTGCTGTTGATACGTTTGGTACTGGCAAAGTAGGCGAAGATACATTAGTTAATCTTGTTAGTGAAAACTTTGACCTTCGCCCAGCAGGTATCATTAACATGTTGGATCTTCGCCGTCCAATTTACAAACAAACTGCAGCATATGGTCACTTTGGCCGTACAGATGTAGACCTGCCTTGGGAGCGTACAGACAAGGTAGAGGCATTGCGAGCGCAAGCAAATATATAAATAGAAAGAGGGGAGTTACATACTACATGTAACTCCCATTTTTATTTGTACGTCTAATTACCTGTACATTGAATCGATAATTGCATAAAATGAAATGTTTATACAGGCCAAAAGAAGTAAAAAATGTGGATAGTAAATTTACCTATTGTTCTCAGTGCATTTTTTCAAAAAAAAGTGGTAGTATTAGAGAGTATGTTTTTTGGATTAAATCCTTTATTTAGGGATATTTAGAAGAGGTGAGGTACATAATGTGTGGCTTTATAGGTTGTGTACACGATACAACACAAAACTATAGTGAAGTACAAAAACAACAATTTAAAAATATGAACGATATTATCACTCATCGTGGACCAGATGACGATGGTTTTTATTATGATGATCATATTCAATTTGGATTCCGCCGTTTAAGTATCATTGATATCGAGAGCGGTCATCAACCGTTAACCTATGAAAATGAACGCTATTGGATTATCTTTAACGGTGAGGTTTATAACTATGTTGAGTTGCGTGAAGAACTATTATCTGAAGGTTTAACATTTGCAACAAGTTCTGATACGGAGGTTATTATTGCCCTTTACAGTCATTTAAAGGAAAAAGCCGTTGAAAAGCTGCGTGGAATGTTCTCTTTCGTTATCTGGGATAAACAGGAGCAAAGCCTTTATGGGGCACGCGATCCATTTGGAATCAAACCGTTCTTTTATTTTGAAGATGGTGACAGAACGTTTTTTGCTTCTGAGAAAAAGAGTATTTTATTGGGCCTTGAAAATGATGTGCTCAATTATGATTCTTTGCAGCATTATTTAACCTATCAATTTGTTCCGGAGCCAAACACGTTGTCTGATGGAATTAAAAAATTAGAACCAGGTCATTATTTTACCAAAAAAATTGGCTCTCCAATGGAAATCAAAAGATATTGGAAGGCACATTTCAAACCTGTTCAAAAATCAGAGCCTGATTTTATTAAAGAAATTAAAGATGTCCTCTTTGATTCAGTTAAAATGCATATGCGCAGTGATGTGCCGGTTGGTTCGTTCCTATCAGGCGGGATTGATTCTTCGATCATTGCATCGATTGCTAAAGAATTTCACCCTGCCATTAAAACCTTCTCAGTTGGCTTTGAGCATAATGGATTCAGTGAAATTGATGTCGCAAAAGAGACTGCAGAAAAGCTTGGTGTTGAAAATATCAGTTATGTGATTTCACCGCAGGAATACATGAATGAAATTCCAAAAATCATGTGGCATATGGATGACCCGCTTGCCGATCCTGCCTGTGTACCGCTATATTTTGTTGCTCGTGAAGCAAGAAAGCACGTAACGGTTGTTCTGTCTGGTGAAGGGGCCGATGAATTATTTGGCGGTTACAATATTTATCGTGAACCACAATCCTTAGAGGTATTTAATAAAATTCCAAGAGCGGGTAAAGTCCTTTTAAAAGGGATCGCGGGTATGATGCCTGAAGGAATGAGAGGGAAAAGCTTTATCGAACGTGGTATAACGCCAATGGAAGAGCGTTATATCGGCAATGCAAAAATGTTTATGGAAGAAGAAAAGCGGGAATTATTAAACGTCTACCGTGAAGGATTAGATTATAGGGATATTACAAAGCCTCTTTACGCGGAATCGCGGGGCTATGATCCGGTTGATCGGATGCAATATATTGATATTCATACTTGGATGCGCGGTGATATCTTACTGAAGGCGGATAAAATGACAATGGCTCATTCATTGGAATTGCGCGTTCCATTCCTTGATAAATCCGTTTTCGAGGTGGCTTCCAAAATCCCAACCAGTCTAAAAACAGCTCATGGAACGACGAAGTACATCTTACGTAAAGCCGCTGAAGGCGTCGTGCCTGCCCATGTGCTAGATCGTAAGAAACTAGGCTTCCCTGTTCCGATTCGTCACTGGTTGAAGGATGAAATGAACGAATGGGCCAAAAAAATCATCCGTGAAAGCAACACAGATCATTTGATTAATAAATCCTATGTACTACAATTGCTCGAAGATCACTGTCAGGGCAAGGCAGATAATAGCAGAAAAATCTGGACTGTGCTGATGTTTATGGTATGGCATCAAGTGTATGTGGAAGATGTCTATTCCTTTCAGAAGGATTATGCGTTAGAAAAAGCATTGCAAACATCGAAAAATTAATGAATAAAGCACCCAAGTTTCCTTGGGTGCTTTATTTTGGGTTTTAAGGTTGAATGGACTTATAATATTGCCCCTTCTCCGCATATTCTGTAGAGATTCTTACCATATCTTTAATGTCGTCAGGTGTTAATTCTCTAATAACTTTTGCGGGTCTGCCAAATGCTAAGGTATTAGGCGGGATTTTCTTTCCTTGGGGAACCAGACTGCCGGCCCCAATAAATGCACCTTCACCAATTTCAGCATTATCAAGGATAATCGATCCCATTCCGATGAGTGCTTTTTTTCTAATGATACAACTGTGTAAAATTACCTGGTGTCCAATGGTCACTTCATCCTCTAAAATTAGCGGGTTATTGGGACTTTGGTGTAAGATAGAATTATCTTGGATATTTACTTTCTTACCAATAATGGTTGGGGCTACATCTCCTCTTATGACAGTATTAAACCAGACACTTGATTCATCGCCAATTACAACATCACCAGTAATTGTCACATAGTCGGCAATATAAGCAGTATCCGCTATGTGAGGATACTTATCTTTATAAGGATAGATCATTCTTCTCGCTCCTTTTCCATGATGATATTATTTTATCGGAAGTAGGAGGCGATTAAAAATAATTCGTCTTTTTTGAAATAGTGAAATTTAGGTGTATTGGAAATTCATTCACTATTTGGTTATAACTACTATAGGGGGGAACACTATGTGGAAGTGGGAAGCAGAAGGAGAAGCGAAAGCAGTTATCGTGATGGTCCATGGTGCCATGGAACATCATCGCCGTTATGGCTGGCTAATCGAAATGTGGCGTTCAGCTGGATTCCATGTGATTATGGCAGACCTTCCAGGCCAAGGGATGACAACAAGGGCCAACCGCGGTCATATTCATTCCTTCGATGATTATATTTTTGAAGTAAAGGATTGGATTCAGGCGGCTTACCGCTATAATTTACCAGTATTCCTACTTGGTCACAGTATGGGAGGATTAATTTCAATCCGACTCTTACAGGAAGAGAGACTGAATGTTGCTGGAGTGATTCTTTCATCGCCGTGTTTAGGATTAGTTCACACCCCGTCTAAAATTCTTGATCTTCTTTCGCATGGTCTGAATATGGTTTTTCCTTCACTTCGGATAAATTCTGGATTATCGGTCCAAATGGCCACAAGAAACGAAGAGGTCCGTGAAGCAGATTCTAATGATACTCTTTATGTAACCAAAGTATCGGTTCGATGGTATCGGGAATTAGTGAGTGCCATGAAAGAGGCTTTTCAAGCGCTTGAAAAAACACAAGATATCCCCTTGCTTGTCATGCAAGCTGGAGATGACAAAATAGTCAATAAAAGTACCGTAAAAGAATGGTTCAATCACGTACCTCTTTCTGAAAAAAGATTTAAGGAATGGCCAAAATGCTACCATGAAATTTTTAATGAACCGGAGCGGGAAGAGGTATTTGAATATGCAAAGGATTTTGTTTATAGTCAATTAAAAGCAATCGGTTATATTGTTTAGAAAGGTTGTCGGTTTCAATGATGCCAATCACCCTTATGTCGAGGGTATACAGCAAAATACTTCCAGCAGTACACAAAGAATTGGCTTATTGGAAAAGCCGTGCAGAAAAAATCCCGAACGAGGAACTGAGGACTCAAGCCCTTGCAAGTATCAATCATAAAACATTCCATTGCGAGGGTGGAGCGATCCTTGCACTAACCGCTAAAGAGGATTATAAAAAAGCAATAAAATTTATTGTTGCCTATCAAACGATTAGTGATTATTTGGATAATCTTTGTGACCGGTCTACCTCACTGGACCCTGAGGATTTTGCAGCACTCCATGAATCAATGGCAGATGCGCTTGTCCTTAAAGCAGATAAGAAAAATTATTACCGGCTCCGTGAAGACCAGGACGATGGTAATTATTTAAATGATTTATCGGAGACCTGTCGCTCTGTCCTAAGAGATATTAAGAATTATGAAGAAATTAAAAATTATTTACTTGAACTATGCAAGTACTATTGTGAACTGCAAATTCACAAACATGTCATTCATGAGGAGCGGGTCCCACGCCTTGAAAAATGGTTTCAAGAAAACCAACACCACTTACCGGAAATGGAGTGGTATGAATTTTCAGCTTGTTCGGGTTCTACCTTAGGGATTTATTGACTTGTCTCCTACGCTCATCGTGATGATTTTCAGTTGAGTGATGCGGATAATATTCGAAATGGATACTTTCCATATATACAGGGCTTACATATTCTTTTAGATTATTTTATTGATCAAGAGGAAGACCTTATAGGGGGAGACTTAAACTTTTGTTCCTATTATCATAATGAGGAAATTCTGTTTCAGCGGTTGAACCATTTTGTCAGAGAAGCAGATCGTCACACGGAATTTCTTCCCCATAAAAATTTCCATCGTTTGATTAACCGAGGTCTGTTGGGAATTTATTTATCAGATTCCAAGGTTCGCAAACAGAAAAACGTTCGGAAATTAGCCAAAGGAATGATTAAAACCGGCGGTTGGATTAGCTATTTCTTCTATTTCAATGGTCTCGCCTACCGCTCCGTGCAAAAGTCAGTCCCAGCTTTTGTCACAAGGTTAATTTCAAAATAAAAACCAGGCACTTGGGCCTGGTTTTCATATTTTCTCAATTGCAATGATAAATGCTGGACTATTTTGTTGATTAATAAATTGGTATTGGAGCACATGTGCCGTTTTTTGGTCAATTTGGTGGCAATAATCAAGCAGGGCATCACGTTCTTCGGCACCGCCTTTGTGGCCATGATAAATAACGAGAACGATAATCCCTTCAGGAGCCATCATCTCCAGTAATTGTTGAAGGGCAGCTAGGGTCGTGTCAGGTTGTGTAACAATTGTTTTATCACTGCCAGGTAGATATCCTAAGTTAAAAATGGCACCAGTAACCTTACCTTGGCAGATATCAGGAATCAAATGAGAGAGATGCTCATGCCCAGATTGGAACAGTGTAACACGGTCTGATAGGCTTTGCTTGATTAAACGTTCCTTGCTTGCGGCAATTGCTTCCTCTTGAATATCAAATCCAAATACGTGGCCTGACGCTCCAACAAGTTCTGCCAAGAAAACTGTATCGTAACCATTTCCAACTGTCGCATCAATCACGACATCGCCAGGATGTACTGCTTTTTTTAGTAAATTTTTCGCAAACGGAAGAATCTTGTCAATTTTCAAGATTGTTTCACCAAATGACTTTGATAAAATTTCCCCTGGAAACTGTCTCTTTGCTTTAGTTCTGCATCAATCGCATTTAAGACTTCCCACTTGTTCACACTCCACATCGGACCAACCATTAAATCAATTGGACCATCACCTGTAATCCGGTGAACAATCATTTCGGGTGGTAAAATTTCTAATTGATCACATACTAATTTTACATAATCATCTTGGGACATAAACTCGAGTATTCCTTTTTCATATTGCTTGACCATGGGTGTTCCTTTTAACAAATGGAGCAAATGAATTTTTATTCCCTGAACATCTAATTTGGCAACTTCACGAGCAGTTTCCATCATCATGTCATAGTTTTCAAGCGGTAATCCATTAATAATATGAGAGCAGATACGAATCCCATGCTTTCTTAGCTTATTAACCCCATCTTTATAACACTGGTAGTCATGGGCACGATTGATGAGTATGGCTGTTCGTTCGTGAACTGTCTGGAGACCAAGCTCAACCCATAAATAGGTTCGTTCATTCAGTTCTGCTAAATACTCGACCACATCATCAGGCAGACAATCAGGACGTGTGGCAATCGATAAACCCACGACACCGTCCTGCTTTAGAACGGATTCATATTTTTCACGAAGTACATCTACTGGTGCATGGGTATTTGTAAATGCTTGAAAGTAGGCCATGTATTTGCCATCTTTCCATTTCGTGTGCATTTTTTCTTTAATATCATTGAATTGGGTTTCTAGGGGTTCGACTCGATTGCCGGCGAAATCACCAGACCCTGACGCACTGCAAAACGTACAGCCTCCGTGTGCAACCGAGCCATCCCGGTTCGGACAATCAAAGCCGCCATCAAGCGCAACTTTAAACACCTTATGACCAAATTCTTGGCGCAAGTGGTAATTCCAAGTATGGTATCGTTTATCATCAGAGGCATATATAAAAGGTCTCATCTGATCCAATCAGAAAACCTCCTTTAAGAAAATAGGCTGTGTTAAAGCTTATTGTTGATTTTGGCACCCTGTTGACTGGAGTGGAAATCAACAGGCCACTTTAACAGAGCAAAAAAATAAAAAGCGCATAACATCAATTTTATCATGATGCGGCCAGCTAATCCAAATGTAATTATTTACGGAACTCGCTGGTAATAATTATTCGACTGTTTATGTTATAGGAAAGAAAATGGAGAACAAAATAAGAAATGAAGCATTATGCTTCTCACACGGGGATTCCAGTTATTATAGAAGGGGGTTCTTAGATGGCTACTCGTGACTCTATGGACGATTTAATGCAACAGGTTGAGGACACAGTTCGCTTTGCTCAAGAACAATACAAACAAAGCAGTCTCCAAGAGCATTATAATGACGATGATTACACAAAGGCGCTGCAGCAGCTTGAAGATACTTATCAAGACATTGCCAAAATGGCACTTAGTGCAAACTCGCAGCAACGTGAACAGCTCCATAGAATGAGACTCCAGCTGCAGCAGCTTCAGAATACCATGGTTCTAGAGGGGGAAAACCTTTGAAAAAGCGTTCCAAGCAACAAAACCCTGAACAGAAAACACGGAATGGAATTAATAATCAAGATTTAGAGCTTGGGCAAGATTTCGATCTTGTTAAGCAAGCCAAGAAGAATTATGAAAAATCAGGTGGGCAGCCCGTAAAATCTAAATTCCACCAAGAAAAAGGCCAGTCCTCTTAAAGTAAGTAAGAATCCCTCAATTTTTTTCATTGAGGGGTTCTTTTTTTTTCAATATTTTTTCGGAAAAATATTGAAAAAAGTGCAAAAAATCACTTGGAATAACAATTTTACATTAAAAGCATCTTGAAAATAGAAGGAAAACCCCGTTCACAGGTTGGTAACAAGTGCTGTTATTTGTGTGATGTGCGTCACAGTTTTGCCCTTTTATATCATGGTTTAAATAAGGGTGTAGACTACTTAGAATTAAGGTGCAGAAGTACTAAAAAAAGAGAAAAAGTTATTTTATGGGAGGTGAAGGAATGGTTAAAAGATTTCTGAAATTGGATAAAAAGTTTTTAATTGTGCTGGCGCTGCTGATTGGTGTGTTTTTATCTTTTTCAACGGTTAAAACAATGGCCTACTTGGATTCTCCTGGTTTTTGTCAAAACTGTCATACGATGAAATCCGTGCATAAGTCATTTATGAATTCTACGCACTCGGATTTACAGTGTAATGACTGCCATCTGCCACATAAAAGTGAAGTGGGAAAATTATTTTTTAAAGGCCGCGCGGGGATGACACATATTTATTTCAACACACTCGGATCAAAGAAGATTCCGGATGTGATTGAGGCCACTGATCGCACTGAAAAAATCATGAATGACAACTGTAGTTCTTGTCACAAGAGTACGCTAAGTAATGTATCTCATGATGCAAAGGAAAAGTGTATATCCTGTCACAAAACAGTACCACACGGGAAAGGCTTTAAAGATGATAGTTATAATAAGCCACCTGTTTCAGGAGAGTTATTAGAAAATAAGGGAGGATTTTAGAAATGGGAAGGTTTCGATATGGGGCATATCTTCTCCTGCTAGCAATTGTTTTGATTATTACTGGGTGCAGCAACGAATCCAGTGAGAAAACGGCGTCTGCTGCAGGAAAGAAGACTACAGGCCTCTCAGCCGATGAAATTAGTAATGAAGCATTTAAGGACTTATTTCCACTTCAATATAATAGTTACAAAAAGAATGAAAAGATGGAAGATACTACTTATGGCGGTTCTGAAAAACGCAGCAAATTTGAAGCGGATAAAGAGCCTCTATTACCAATCCTTTTTAATGGATATGGATTTGCGACGGAATATAACGAAGAACGAGGACATACATACGCCTTAGAAGATATTCGCAGTATTCAGCGGATTACCGATAAATCGGTTGGCTCGTGTTACACTTGTAAATCAACGGCTGTTCCAAAAATGATTGAAGAAATGGGCGACCACTACTGGGGTGCCAATTTTAATAAAGATATTTGGCCAAAGGGTGAAGCGATGGGTCATTCCCCAATCGGCTGTTCTGATTGTCATGATCCAAAAACAATGGATTTGCGTGTGACTCGTCCGAGCTTTTATAAGGCATTGAAAGCGAAAGGCGTAGATACATCCAATCCAACCAAAAACGATATGCGCAGTTATGTTTGCGGCCAGTGCCACGTAGAGTATTATTTTGCGGCTGATAATAGTGAAGTGACATTCCCATGGACAAAAGGGTTTAAACCCGAAGAAATGTATGAGTATTACAGCACCATTGCTAAAGAAAAGGGATTTGAGAAAGATTGGATTAGTAATATATCTGGGACGCCGATGTTAAAGTCGCAGCACCCCGAATATGAAACACATTCATCAGGTACACACGGCAAGGCGAATGTTTCCTGTGCTGACTGCCATATGCCTTATGAGCGTGTTGATGGAAAAAGAAAAATCACCTCCCACTGGTGGACTTCACCACTTAAAACCATGCAAACTTCATGTGGTCAATGTCACGGCGACCGTGATTTAGATAAATTGAAGGACCGTATCCTTGAAATTCAAGAAGCAAATGTTAGTGCATTACACGAAGCACAAGATATTTCTACAACATCACACTACTATGTAAATAAAATGATTACTTCTGGTGTGAGTCAAGAAAAAATCAAGCAAGCGCAAGAATATGTTCGTAAGGGTCAATGGTTCTGGGATATTATCGCAGCTGAAAACTCTGCCGGTTTCCATAATCCACAGGGTTCGATGGATTCCTTAAGAGAATCAGTTGTCCAATCCAACAAAGCAGTCCGACTTGCCACAGAAGAGCTTGTTAAAAAAGGCGTTGACATGGAAGTAGTAGACAAGGAAATTGAAAAAGTGAAAAAGGCAGTTTTCGACGAAAAGGATAATGGGAAGAAAAAAGATGCGGCTGTGAATAGCTACTTCCCTGCGCAAGCACCGGTAGTACCAGCAGTACCAAAGAAATAACCTTAAAAATTGTGGTCAGGAAAACACTGTTGCTTTTTTGTGGCAGTGTTTTCTTTTTTTCTTATGTTTTTTTTGAGGAGAAATTGAGTTTGGCGGAATCTTCATTAGATTTGGCGGAATAAACGGGAAACTTGGCGAAATCCCATCGTAGTTTGGCGGAATAAATAACAAACTCGGCGGAATCGTGGATCAATTCAGCGGAATCCAATCTAGTTTGACGGAAACCTGAATCAATTAGTGGCACCACAAAATCTGCACACCACCCCACACTGGAAAACAAAAAGCATTGCGCCCCGCTAGAAAAAATAATAGAATATATCCTTGGTAATTGAATTTGTAATATGTAAAGGGGCGTTTTATACATGCCACGTGCCTTATGGCTCTTAATAATAGGGATGGTCGTT